>NZ_VDFP01000128.1 GCF_009600985.1 Companilactobacillus halodurans | reverse complement strand
TTAAGAAGTCTGAAAATCGACTTCAAGAACATATGGACGTTGCTGAAGAAGATTTAAAAGTTATCAATAATGCTTTTGATGATATCCATTTGGGAATGGATGGCGACTCTATTTCAATGGATGCAGCACTTTCCATTCATCAACAACAACAAATGTTAGATGAAAGAAATAATAGTTGGCAACAATCGAGACAACGTTTGGGAATTCTCAAAAAATTGGAAAAGACGCCATTTTTTGCGCGTTTGGATTTCCAAGAAAAAGGTGAACCTAAAAAAGAATCTGTCTATATTGGCTTGAGCTCTTTTACTGATGAGAAGGATCACTTTTTAGTTTATGATTGGCGAGCACCAATTTCTTCCATTTATTATGATGGTAAGTTGGGTGAGGTTAAGTATCAAACTCCAGATGGTGAGCAATCAGTTGATCTCTTTTTGAAACGTCAATTTTTAGTTGATAGTGGTAAGATCAAGGCTTATTTTGATACTCAAGAAACAATTGGCGATCAAATGCTTTTGGAAGTTTTGGATGGTAAATCTTCTACTCACATGAAGGGTATCGTCAAAACTATTCAGAGTGAACAAAACAAAATTATTCGTGATACTAAGTCAAAATTATTATTTGTCCAAGGTGCAGCTGGGTCAGGTAAAACTTCAGCTATTTTGCAAAGAATTGCATTTTTGCTTTATCGTTACCGTGGAACTTTAACTTCTAGCCAAGTGGTTATGTTCGCACCTAATTCATTATTTAATGATTACATTAAAGATGTTTTACCAGAAATGGGTGAACAAAACATGGTTCAAATGACATACAAACAATTTTTGGCACGTCGTTTGCCTAATTTAACAGTAGAGAGTTTGGCACAACAATTTGAAACTGTCGTAGATACGGATAGCAAAAATATTGGTAAGTTCGTGTCGGATATTGAATTCTTTAAGATTTTGACTAATTATAGTAAGTTACTTGGTCAAAGCGGAATGGCTTTCAAAGATATTAAATTCCAAGGTAAAGTGTTTATTCCTAAGGAAAAAATCCAAGAATTCTACTATAGCTATGGACCACAATATAACTTGGGTAATCGCTTAGATGCGACTGTTGACCGCTTAGTTAAGATGTTGCATCGTAAAATGGGTGCGGAGATGCGTTCTAATTGGGTGTCTGAACGAATTGAAAACTTAGACAAAGAGCAGTTACAAGCACTTTATAATGCGGCTGATCAAGAGTTTAAGAATGGTGACGAAGAGAAGAAGTTTTTGGCCCGTAAGATTGTGGCAGTGACGATGCAAGGCGTTTATAAGTACATCAAGCATTTGCGCTTCTTGAACGTGGCTGGGAACTATTTGAATTTCTTGAAGGCTGTTCCTAAAATTGTTGATTTAGAGCAACGTGGCATTACGAAAGAACAGTGGGAAGAGTACACGACCAATTTCGTTAA
>NZ_VDFP01000127.1 GCF_009600985.1 Companilactobacillus halodurans | reverse complement strand
TGAAGTGAACCCCATTAATTGGAGTTTATTTTAGGCAATCAGTTGGTCGGAAAGATTCCGGTATTCTACCGGTGTCTTTCCGGCCAATTTTGTCCTTATCCTTTTGTTGTTATAGTAATATACATATTCCTCAATGCCTTTTCTTAAATCTTCATATGTTTCATAATCAAAATTATGTGTCGTTCCTATCTTTAAAATATGAAACACACTTTCAGCTACCGCATTATCTAAGCATGTCGCTTTGCGACTCATGCTTTGGATGATGCGGTTTTTCTTTAAACTTTGTACATATACGTTATTTTGGTAATGGAATCCTTGATCTGAATGGATCATCATTCTGTAGTTTAGTTGTGGCCGCATAGCTATTAATTCTTCTAAAGGCTTCATTACAAAGTTCATATCTGCTTTTAATCCAATATTCCAAGTAATGATTTCACCACTGTATATATCGATAAATGCAGTAAAATATGCTCGTTCTTCTCTTGTTTCATTCCCCCAACGAACCTCAGTGACATCTGTTACTATTTTTTGAAAAGGTCTGTCAGTTTTAAATCTACGGTTCAAAATATTTTTAGCCACTTTGCCAACTGAACCTTTATAAGTATTCAATTTTCTGGTTTTTCGTTCATAGGCATGACAAAGTAGATCATTCTTTCTCATGATTCTTAGAACAGCCTTATGGTTTACAATGATTCCCATATTTCTAAGAGCAGATGTAACAGTTCGATATCCGTAATCGATATTCTTTTCACGAATATCTTTTATCTTTTGAACGAGCTCTTCTGATTTTCTATTACGACCATAGATATGATTATGGGAGTAATGATAACTACTACTAGACATTCCAACTACTTCCAAAATAATTGAAAGTCTTATTTTCAATTCAAGCCTTAACTCACTTATTATCTGTGCTTTTTGTTGGTTGGTGATTTCGGATTCTTTTGAGTTAAGGCTTTTAATTTTTCCAAGTAAGCTACCTTGACCCTTAATCGTTCGTTTTCAGCTTCTAATTCTTTTAATTTTCTATCTTTATTATTTTCAGACATAATATCAAACCGTCCTATTTGTGGTTTAAGACGTCCAGATATTAATGATTTCTCCCACTGCCAAATGGTTGCTGGTGCCTTGATATCAAAGTGCTTAGCAGTTGAAGGATAAGATTCACTATTATCTATTCGCCAAGTAATTACCATAATTTTAAACGAATAGTCATGAATTGTCCTCCCATTTCTGAAAGGAATTAATCCATCAACGCCAAAGCGTTGATATGCATACATCCATTGATAAATAGTTGCCGTTCCTCTAATATCATATTTTTTCATAGCTTGTACAATAGGCAACCCATTATTAACATCTGTTATACAAGCCAATTTAATATCTTTTGAAAACAAAGAAAACCCTCCCGTTGGATTACTCCAACTAGGAGGGTTCACTTCA
>NZ_VDFP01000126.1 GCF_009600985.1 Companilactobacillus halodurans | reverse complement strand
AATCATTTCTTCAAGACATCATTACGTTTTGGTCTTTGGGCAAGTTTAATTTTCGCTATTCTTTCTGCTGGTGCCGGAGATCTTCAAACACAACAAATTATCAAAGATCAACCGATGAAATTTGCTGCTACTGAAGGTATTTATAAAGATACTAAAGATCCTGCTCCTTGGACTGTAGTTGAAATGATCAATGCCAAAGATCATAAGGCTAGTGGTCAAATCGAAGTTCCAGGTGTTTTAAGTATCTTGGCTTACCACAAATTAAGTGGTTCTGTTAAGGGTATGGATACCATTAACAAAGAACTACATGCTAAATACGACAAGCAATTTGGCAAGGACATGAATTACTACGTTCCACCTAAGACTCTATTCTGGAGTTTTAGAGTTATGACAGGTATTGATGCCTTGATTATGTTGGTTGCTTTAGTCGGATTGATCTTCTCTCGTAAGAAGAAAGATACAATTGAGAACCACAAGTGGATGCTAGTTGTTTTAGGACTTTGTATCTGGGTTCCATTTATTGGTAATTCCGCTGGTTGGTTCATTACTGAATTTGGTCGTTATCCATGGATTGTTTATGGACTATTCACAATTGCTCAAGCTGTATCTCCAACTTCAACAGTTGCCAGTCTATTATTCAGTAACATCGTTTACTTCCTACTCTTCTTGTTCTTAGGTGGCGTTATGGTTTGGTATTGCAGACAAACACTTCACCATGGCCCATACTACGAAGAGGCTGATTCTAAACAAAATGTTGATCCATTTGCAAAGGAGGCCTTTGGAAAATGACACTCAGTACATTATGGTTTATCTTAATTGGTCTTCTATTTTCTATCTTCCTCTTTCTTGAAGGATTTGATTTTGGTGTCGGAATGTCTACTCGTTTCCTAGCCAAAGATGATCAAGAAAGAACTGCTATCATGTCTACTATCGGTCCTCATTGGGACGGTAATGAAACATGGTTAGTTACCGCTGGTGGTGCAATGTTTGCTTCCTTGCCACTTTGGTATGCCTCATTGTTCTCTGGTTACTATATCCTCTTCTTGCTAGTTCTAGTAGGTCTGATTTTACGTGGTGTTTCTTTTGAATTCCACAAACATGCCGAAACAAAGGCTGGCAAAAATATGTGGATGTGGACTTTCTTTATTGGAAGTATCATGCCTCCATTTTTCCTATGTATGATTCTTTTGAGTATGGTCCAAGGTATTCCAATGGACGCTCAAGGTAACGCCTTCCCAACTTTCTTCAACGTTGTTAACTTACTTTCAATCGTCGGTGGTGTTGCAGGCACTTTACTATCACTCGTCCACGGTTTGAATTTCATCAGATTAAGAATCGAAGGTCCGCTTCGTGATCGTGCTCGTAAATTAAATCAAATATTATATCCAATCCTATTTCTAGGCGAAGTCGTCTTTGCAGTATTAGTCTTTCTACAAACTGACTTCTTTACAAAGAGATTCGGTTCA
>NZ_VDFP01000125.1 GCF_009600985.1 Companilactobacillus halodurans | reverse complement strand
GTTAATAGTTCTTTATAAAGTGACGGATATGGAAATCCTAATTGGTTAGCATTGTTTAATTCGGTTTGAATGTCATAAGTGACACGGCGGAAATCAACATCGCTGATTTTGTCATCTTCCAAACTTAATAAAATATAACTGGCATCGCGGTCTTTCATTAGACTAGGACGACTATACCAAGGTTGACCAACTGAACCTGGATTTAAAATCATTTGGCCTTCGGTAGTATAACGCCACAATGGAGTATGAGTGTGACCATAAATGGCAACATCCATATCTGAGCCAATATCTAACTCGTCAAAATTAGCTTGTTCTTTATAAGCAAAAAGCTCATGACCACGGTTACTTGTAGGTAAATTATGAGTTAATGAAAATTTAATACCTTCGATAGTCTTTTGACCAGTCAAAGGTAGATCTTTAATTTGTTGAATTCTTCCGGAAGTAAAATGTTCCAAGTCATATTGAACTAAATTAGCAAAATATACTTGGCTAGGATTATCTAAATAAACACTTTGAGTTGAGATAACCGATAAAAAGGCAGTTTCCCAGTTGCCCATCAAGTATTGAGTTGTATTAACTTCACTTAATAATTGGAAACATTCTTCAGTAGATGAACCACCGATGGCAATATCTCCTATGGACCAAACTTCTTTAGCACCGTTTTTTTCAGCGTCATTTAAGACTGATTTTAAAGCGGTGATATTACCGTGAACGTCTGAAAGTACTGCAATTTTTTGTTTCATGATGATCACTCCAACCTTTTTTCCTTAGTGTACAACAAATTAAAATTAGTTAGTTTCTTTAGTTCTTTGATATCTAGCAATTAAAGGCAAGATGATACCGATAGCTATCATTATCAATGGTTCGATGATATTCAAACTCAAAACGTGAGTCCAAGCAGCAGTACCTGGCTTTTCGTCTGTAGGGAAGATACCTAAAGTGGCAGCTCCGAAAGTAATAGCGAAACACCAAATACCTACTAAGATAGCGAAGTACTTATTCTTAATATAGGTAAAGTCTGACTTGAATTTATCGTCATGTAATCTGACTAGAATAAAGGAACTGAATAAGAAACAGGTTGTATATGGTGAAACAATTCCATTTAAATTCAATAGTTGATTAAAGATTGAATTCATGTTTGGCAAAGTAGCACTCAAAACCATGATTAAAGTACAGATACCAGTAGTTAACCAATAGCCATTGATTGGTAAACCACGCTTATCAGTTTTAGTTAAACCCTTTGGTAAGTACTCTTTGGCTGTATCAGATAAGAACATTCTGGTACCAGCATCTAGTAAGACAGCTAATTGAGCCATCATATACAAGGCTTGAGTAAGAGCAAATAAGTATAGGAAGAATTGTCCCATTCCAAACTCTTGACCCATGTATTGGAAAGCATAATAAGAACCATTCATTTTCAAATCATTTGGCAAGTGGTGGGCATTGAAGAAGACACCCAATGCAAATG
>NZ_VDFP01000124.1 GCF_009600985.1 Companilactobacillus halodurans | reverse complement strand
GACGTACTTGTTTTTAACAAACATATGATCTGATTGGAAACTGTCGATATGTTTTGATAGCATCATGAATGCGAAGAACACCCATAGATAACGCATTGGCATAACGATTGAGTTAAGGTTTAACAACCAATTATACAAGTCATTCATACCATTGATACCAAGGGCTGGAACAATGATAAGAATTGAAACAAGAATAGCTGTCATCTTGTAGCCATTGATAGCAATACCGCGTTTGTTCTTTTTCAAAAGTGCCTTAGGGATGTATTTCTTATCAGCATCACCTAGAAGCATACGTAAAGGTGCATCAATTGAAATTGCCAAAGCAGCAGCCGAAGCAATTGTATTAGTAATGGCGAAAGCCCAAACAAATAAGTTACCAACGTGGAAACTGTTGCCTAAAAATTGGAAGGCTTGATAAGCACCGTTAGCCATTAAGTCAGCCGGGATATGATTTGAATTAACAATCATACCAATGGCAAATGAACCTAAAATTGCAGAAACAGCAACCATTACAGCTAAAATGATCATACCTAGTGGGAATTCTTTTGAGGCATTCTTAGTTTTGTTAACGTATGGAGAGATCTTTTCAGAACCACCAACGGCGAAAACTAACATTGAGATTGTCGTAAAGTATTGGAAGTCGAATTTTGGTATGTATGTATGAATATCAGTCATGTTTGGAGTAGCAATTTGGACATGAGTGATAAAAGGAGCACTGACACCTAAAATGATGAATAACATTGACATAGTAAACATTGCAATACCAGCAATACTACCCAAGTTATTCAGAATTGTCGTACCTTTACTAGCTAACCAAACGAAGATCAAGAAGATAACTAAACTAGCTCCCTGAACAAGCAATGGTGAAGCTGATTTAATGAATGAACCATTTCCCTTGAACAACCAGCTCAAGCTGACCATAATGATTTGTGGCTTTTGAGCTAAATAAGGAACGTGAACTACCCAGTAAGTCCAGGCAGCAAAGTAAGCTAGTTTGTTATTAGAAAGTGCTTTGACCCAAGAACTAACACCCCCGCCAGCTTCTTGAAAAGCTGATCCTAATTGTCCCACCATTAAAGTGTATGGAACGAAATATAGGACCATAATTAAAATCCAAGATGTTACAACGGCTAAACCTTGATTGGCAAAGTTGTTGATAACATTGTTAAGACCCCAAACAGTGGTAAAACCTAAAAGGGCAATATTCCACCATCTAAACGTCTTTGCATTATTTGCATCTGACATTATTCAAATCCTCCTACGAAGGAGATTATACATGAAATATACAATTAAAACTTCTAAATAATGAGATAGATTTTGGAATATGTTTGACATTATATTTTAGTAAATTTTTTTTAATAAAATTGACAGATTGTATCAAAAAATTATAATTTAGGAATGCAGCGATTAAAAAGAAAATTTTTAATCAATTGAATTAAGCTGTATAATTGCATTCTATCTACTATAATATATA
>NZ_VDFP01000123.1 GCF_009600985.1 Companilactobacillus halodurans | reverse complement strand
GGTTATGTCAGCTGCTGGTGTCATAAAAGTTGGCGAGATAGTTTTACCAGGGACATTTGGCATGAAAACTATACCTTATAATAAGAAGAAACTGTGTCAAAAGTATGCCAAAAAGATTTCTGTTAGAAAAAGAAAGGACGATTCAACCTTGAAAAGATATATACAGTTATTCTTCATGATAGCCATAATGGCACTAATAACGATGGGGATTCAAGTACCTTTAAGCCCATGGATCTCAGGGAGTTTTTGGTTGAACTATGTGACCTTTACTGTTATCTTCTTTGTATTATTAGCATGTATTTTGCATTTTGTTACTTTTGTAAAGCATCGTCGTAGATAATTGGATATTAAAAAAGGCAGTCAGTTATATATGACCGCCTTTTATTGTTTGAAACGAGCTACGATGGAGCAACTCCTTCCGGTTAAGTCAACTTTCTGTGTCACTCGCTATGCGAGCAACCCAAAAAGTAGTCTTAATCCTCGGGAGCTGACCGCTCCATCTCCGCTCTCTGATTAAAACGAGCTACACAAGCCAATTTCTTCCGGTTAGCTACGCATTGAAAACTACACGCAAAGTACGCGTGTAATTTCCAATGCTAGGCTAATCCTTGGGAATTCTCAGGCTTGTTCCGCTCTCTGATTAAAACGAGTTACACAGAGACAATCCCTTCCGGTTTGCTACAGCATCGAAGTCACACGCAAAAACGGCGTGCAATTTTGATACTTAGGCAAATCCTCGTGGACTGACCGCCTCTGTTCCACTCTCTCTATTTGACTAATTCGTTTAATTGGCCTAGTACTTTATCATAACTTGGCTCATCGGTTTGAACGGGTACGATTTCTGAATAGATGATTTCACCATTCTTGTCTACGACCCAAACGGAACGGGCTAAGATGTTTAGGTCTCTGATCCAAATGTTTGATTTTTTACCAAAGTCATGGTCGATATCGGAGAGCATTTGCATATTCTTAACATTCTCTGCGGCACACCAATTTGCTTGTTCTTCTGGGGTGTTAGTTGAGATAGTTACGAAATTGATAGCTGAGTGTCCGTCAATTTCTTCATTAAAGTGTTTAGTTTGAATGCTGCAGACGCTAGTATTGATATCTGGAACGACACTGATCAACAATGGCTTGTCTAATAGGCTACTTAGTTTGATTTCAATATTTCATTGTTATCCTTGTTGAGAACAGTGAAGTCGGGGAAGTTTTCACCCACGGTCAATGGCTTGCCAATTGTTGTAATAGTTTGTCCTTTAAAATCTAAATCCATACAAAATCACACCTTTCATAATTGAACTAGATTTATTATAAAGTACTGCAAATCAAAAACCTAGAAATTAGATTGAAAATTAACTTAACATGAGGTTATGTCATGGAATTAATAGGGAAGCATATAAAAATACGTAATTTTGCAATGTCCGACTTGGAACAATTTCTTAAATTAGTACAAGATAAAAATAATCATAAATTAGCTGGACTG
>NZ_VDFP01000122.1 GCF_009600985.1 Companilactobacillus halodurans | reverse complement strand
AACTAATGATTTGACACAGTTGCAACAATTTATAGCTATGGGTCTACAAGTTATTATCAAAGCACCGATTACAGCAATCTGGGCTATTACTAAGATTGCTAATAAAGGCTGGCAATGGACTACTGCCACAGCTGTTGCGGTAGTAGTTTTAATTGTTATGTTAACTTTTATTCTTTTAATGGTACAACCACGATTTAAGAAAATTCAGAGTTTGACTGACCGTTTGAATTTGGTTACTAGAGAAAATCTTTCTGGTATCAGAGTAGTTCATGCATATAATGCAGAAGATTATCAAAATGCTAAGTTTAATAAAGCTAATAAGGATTTAACAGATACTAATTTATTTGCTAATCGCGTTCTAGCCTTAATGAATCCGGGAATGAGTTTCATTTCTAGTACATTGACTTTAGCCGTTTATGCAATTGGTGCCATTATTATTAACCAGGCAACTGTTGGAGCAACTCGGTTAACCTTATTTAGTGATATGATCGTATTTTCATCGTATGCTATGCAAGTTATTTTAGGATTCTTACTCTTGTTGATCATCTTTATTCTCCTACCTCGTGTAACTGTATCAGTAGGTAGAATTAATGAAGTCTTAGACGTAGACCCTTCAGTTAAACACTTGGATAAAACTGAAGGCCAGACAACTGAAAAAGGTGTTTTAGAATTTAAAGATGTTAGTTTCCGTTATCCTGGTGCTGAAGCTGATGCAATTCATAATTTAGATTTTAAAGCACAAACAGGTCAAACAATTGCTTTTATTGGTTCTACCGGTAGTGGTAAATCAACAGCAATGAATTTGATTCCTCGATTATACGATACAACTCAAGGTCAAGTGTTAGTCGATGGCATTGATGTTAAGGACTATTCTCAAAAAGACTTAAATAATAAAGTTGGTTATATTCCTCAAAAGGCAGTTCTTTTCAGTGGATCAATTCGTTCCAATCTTGATTTTGGTTCAACACCATCAGGTAAAAGAACCGATGATGATCTTTATGATGCTTTAGATGTAGCTCAATCAAGAGATTTTGTGGAACAAAAGGATAAGCAATTAGATGCTAAAGTGGCACAACATGGTGATAATTTCTCCGGTGGTCAAAAACAAAGATTAGCAATTGCTAGAGCGATTGCCAGAAAACCAGAGATTCTATTGTTTGATGATTCATTCTCAGCTTTAGATTATGAAACTGATAAAAAATTACGTGAACAATTAAAAGAGCAGGCTGCTCAAACTACTAAGGTTATCATTGCTCAAAGAATTAGTACTATTATGGATGCTGATTTGATAATAGTGTTAGATAACGGTCATGTAGCTGGTCAGGGTACTCATGAAGAGTTGTTGAAGAGTAATGAAGTCTATCAAGAAATTGCTTACTCACAATTATCAAAGGAGGAACTTGCTGAATGAAAATACTTAAAGGTATCAAGAAATATGGTTCAGAATATCTAATACCATTGATAATTGCTTTCATTTTTGCAAT
>NZ_VDFP01000121.1 GCF_009600985.1 Companilactobacillus halodurans | reverse complement strand
CCAAGGCAGTGTTTTAGCTCCAAAGGCTGAAATTGAAGTTAACTCTAACTTGGATGGTAACATTGCGGCTGATAAAGTCATTGTTAATGCCGAAACTCACAGATGGGACTTACAAGATAACTCTAATATCGAAACTGATTACGATCATATCGTAACAATCCCTGGAGAATTACCTGAACTTCCCGATGAAGAAGATAATGAGGATGAAGAGAACGTTGAACATCCTGATGAAGAAGAGGAAGAAGATATCGATACTGATACTGGTGAATTAGTTGAAGGTGGTTCTGAAGGTGAAGATCCCGATGAAACAACAGATACTGAAGAACCTGGTAAAGAAGATAAAGATTCTGAAGAGAACAACGGTAACGAAGAGGAAAAGGATGCCGATGAAGACGACCTAGGTGAAGGTGGAGACTTAATCACCAATGGTGGTTCTGAAGGCACTAACCCTAATGGTGATTTGAACAATGGACTTTTGCCAAACGTTGTCGGTAATAACAAAGATGTCTCACAAAACCCTAAGACTAATGCTGCAAATGAATCAGGTCTCTTGCCACAAACAAGTGAAACTGATGGTGTTCTAGCAACAATCCTTGGTTTGATTGTGTTGGCATTTGGTTTGATTTTGAAAGCTACACATATTAAAAAAGAAGATTAATAATTAGTCAGAACAGTTTAATCTAAAAAATCTCGTTACAACCAAAATGGCTGTGACGAGATTTTTTTTATAAACTATTTTTTCTTACGTGAATTACCTGTTAATAAATAATTAATTCCAGGGATCAAATTCAAAATCCAAATAATAACAATTGATAAAATAGCAACGACAATATAGCGCATGAATGTTGCTGCCAAACCGTGAATTGCCACATGATTTGTAAACCAAGGCTCAACATACAAAATGAGTAAGTTATGCACAAGATAAACACCGAAGACTAATGGTGATAAAAATTCAAACGTTTTAATAGTTGTTGGAGATTTAATTCTACTGCCCCATTTTTGCAAAAGAATAAATGCAGCAACTGACATAATCGGGATGAAAATTGAAGTTACATAGTAACCGTTGTTAACGTCGTAAATTTGGGGAACGGCTGTGGAAACATAGTTACCACTAATTCCAGCGATTAAAAAGATTGCTAGTAAGACCCAATTATTAGTATTTTCAATTTTAACTTTAGTTAATAAGTAACCAAGAATGAAGTAACCTGTAAAACCACCTACTAAGAAGAAACTAGCTACTGGTGATAGTTCTAAGATAGTTTGCATGTCTTTTGGTAGAAGGACAGCGAGTGATGGTAAAAGCGAACACGTAACTAGCCAGATTGCTGTAACGTAGACCAACATTTCTGTGGTAGCGTTTTGGACAAACGTCTTAATAACTGGAGACAAGATGTAAATTCCAATCAAAGGATACATGAACCAGAGTGTAGGTGATGTAGGATGATACAAAATCGTTTTGACTACGCTAAAAACGTTTTTAAATGA
>NZ_VDFP01000120.1 GCF_009600985.1 Companilactobacillus halodurans | reverse complement strand
CGGTGTGACTAAAAGTGCTGGTATGGGTGCCATGAGAATGTTTCAAAATTATTTCCGTAACCACTAGGAGGAAAAATAGTTATGAAGAAAATCGCACACTGGTTATTGGAAAAAGTCAAAAAAGATATGCGAACCGACCCTTTTGCAACACCTTCACGGCGGACTAAGCTGTCTTACTATTTTGATAACTTAGTTAGCATGGTCTTCTATATAATGGGAATTTACCTCATGTTAATGGATTTATACCAAGAGCTTTTCACGGCGAACCATACCGATTTTTTAGGAACTGCGCTAATGGCCTTAGTTTTACTGCTGGGTGGCTTATTATTCCGTTAGTCAGCCTATGCAGATCTCAAAGCCATCAACCGGTATCAACATTATTTGAAGCAACAATCGATAGAGCAACAATAAGAATTGCGCCGTGAAACTTGGTTGAAAGTGGCTGAACAAGGCAAAACAGAATTAGAACAAAAGCTGAATCATAAGGAGTGAACGAACATGACCACTGTTATCTTAGCTGAAAAACCCAGTCAAGCCCGTTCATACGTCCAAGCCTTTCAAAAGAGCACAAAAAAACAGGGTTACTATACGGTTAGTGACCCTGTTTTGCCCGAGAATACGCTTGTCACGTATGGTCTCGGACACTTAGTTGAACTAGCCACACCGGATAAATATGATCGGAAATACCAGCAATGGGCCTTATCTAATTTACCGATTTTCCCCGATAAATACAAGTTTGAAGTGTCAGCTAGTAAAAAGGACCAATACGGGATCGTCAAAGATCTGTTAACGAAGGCCGATACCATTATTGTTGCTACCGATAGTGGTCGGGAAGGCTCCAATATCGCATGGTCAATCATGAGCCAAGCCCAGATTGACGTTAAAAAGAAGACCATTAAGCGGCTATGGTTGAATAGTTTGGAAAAAGACGCCATTATTACCGGATTCAAAAATCTTGGCGATTGGCACAAAGACTATTTGGCTTATAAAGAAGCCCAAACCCGTCAAATTAGCGATTGGTTAATTGGAATGAATGGTAGTCCCTTATACACCTTGTTATTAAGACAAAAAGGGGTACGTGGGGTGTACTCGATTGGTCGAGTACAGACGCCAACTTTGTATATGGTTTATCAAAGAGACCAGGCAATCAAAAACTTTAAGCCGGAACCCTATTTTGAACTAAATGCTGAAATTCTTGCTAATCAGCAAAAATTTGTCGCAAAATTAGACCCCTATCAGCGATTTAAAGACGAAATAGGGCTAATGACATTCATGCAATCTAAACACGTTCAGAAGGGCTCACAGGCTGGTTTAATCAAGGGCATTCAAAACCAGGCTAAAAAGCGTGCTAGTCCCCAACTATTCTCACTATCCAGTCTCCAAAGTGCCATGAATAAACGTTATCACGCCAGTGCCAGCCAGACTTTGGCGGCCATTCAGAGTTTATACGAAGACAAACTACTCAGTTATCCCCGCACCGATTGTGCTTATATCACTG
>NZ_VDFP01000119.1 GCF_009600985.1 Companilactobacillus halodurans | reverse complement strand
ACTTATTAATAATCTCTGGGCTCGGTTCTCTGCCAACTAATATTTTATTCCAATTTAGTCCAAATATAAGAGTGTCAAACTTTTCTTGAATTCTTGTAGCGCTTTTTATTTTATCTTTTGACCACTGAGTTAGTAGGAGAGAAACCACAGTGATGATGGTTGTAATGAACTGAATACAAATTCTATTTTTAATAAAAAGTACAAGAATAATTGGAGCTAATGTTGAAAAAAAGCTAAAAAATTCTATAAATTTTGCTTGAGAATATAAATGTCTTTGTGCAGACAATAATTGAATTGCTTCAGGCGTGTTTTGCTTAGCTATATCGAATCTTATCTTCATCGATCAGTCTCCAAAAAAATTTGTCCAAGATTTTATTGCTTGCTCACTCATGGATTCAGATTCGTAATTATTAGCTTCTTTTATCATGTCATGGTAGTATATCGCTTTTTCCTGAATTTCTAAACGATCTATATAATCCAAAGAATTAAGATCTCCTTGAATGCCCTTTCTATCTTGAACAGAACCTAAAACTGCTTTTGAAAGATAAAGAAGAAAATTTTCTATAAATTCTCGAGAGTTGGAATATATTGGATTAGTATCTATAAAGTCAAGAACCGTGGTCTCTAGTGCATAAGAATTAAGCTTACATACTGCGTTATGAGCCTTTCTCCAATATTTGATAATGCGCACTACTTCTCTTAGATCAATTGGGGTTTCTTTTTGATATTCTGTTAAATTTTGACGATCTATTCGCGGATCTGTTTTTTCCCAAGTGCCGTTCCCATTTGGAATGATGTAGTAGTAATATCCCTGCTCATCATCAACAGTTCTAAATCCAGGGACTATATCGAATCCCCAGTCGTAGCTTGATAATTCCAGTCTAAGTGCTTGCTGACTCCTTTTAATATCTGCCGATTGATATTGCGATATTCCATTCAATAGCTGTTTAAGATAATTCAAGACTTTTATAGAACTAAGCCCATTTTCTCCATCCATTTTCTTTAATTCTGGAGCGCTATCTGGAACATTTACAAACACCTGATTCCATTGAGACGTATCTAAATTAGCGGTGCTCCCCTTTGCCGAAAAGATAATCATTTGGTCAACATCGTCAAGAGGTCTAATCTGTGTCTTTCGAGCAAATGATCCCATTTTTAGTGCAAATTCTGAGTCCGAGTATAATTCAAGGTTTTCCTCGTTTTTTTGACTAAGATCTTTAATATTTGAAGTTAACCAATTTCTACTAGTTCTTGCCCTTGCGCTTTTTTTACTATCTATATTTATGTTTTCTGAAACATAATTTTTAAACCAAGAATCTACAGACATGAACACATTCCCCTTTTTCTATCCTCGTTTTCAACCCGTGCTTTTATAGCATATTTGACACTTACCAGACTGGATCTACATTATTATCTCATTTAAGCATCATCGTTGTACATCAAATTTCTTTCAATATCGAATAAAGGTAGTCCGTTTAATACCTGTTTTCCGGACGGCG
>NZ_VDFP01000012.1 GCF_009600985.1 Companilactobacillus halodurans | reverse complement strand
TTTTTTCATAGCTTGTACAATAGGCAACCCATTATTAACATCTGTTATACAAGCCAATTTAATATCTTTTGAAAACAAAGAAAACCCTCCCGTTGGATTACTCCAACTAGGAGGGTTCACTTCACAATAATTGAGTACCATGCTTTTTACTTACTATTAGATGTTTTTATAGTTAGCAGCTTTTAGATTAGTAATAGTTAGCATGACAATCAAACTAATGATATAAAGCGTTGAGATAAAGACCATAACTGTCATGATGTTGTAGTTATCTAGAATAAAACCAATTGCTAAACTTGAGAATCCACCGATACAGCGACCGACGTTCATAATAACGTTGTTAGCAGTTGCTCTGACTTCAGTAGGATAAAGGCGACTAACGATAGCACCATAACCGGCAAACATTCCGTTTGAGAAGTAACCAACAACTGCACCCACGATGATCAATGACCAAACGTTACTTGGTAAAGTCAGGATGTAAACTCCAATTGCTGAAGCAGTTAAGAAAATTCCGAATGCTAGACGAGGTCCTAAGTTATCAAGAATCCAACCGAAAGTTAACATGCCGGCACACATTCCTAAGATGGTTGCAATCATCCAAGTTGAAGCCCCAACTGTTAAGTTCATTTGTTTTTGCATGATTGTTTGCAGCCAGTTCATTAATCCAAAGTAACCGGCGATTTGAACGATAGCCATTACCATTAAAGCAATTGTTTGATAAGCAATCTTTGGTGTTGCAAAAAGTTGTTTGATATTGCCGTTCTTTTGTTTGGAGGAATTAGTAAAGGTCTTGCTTTCTCTTAAATGGTGTCTGATGAAGAAGGTAATAATCACTGGGATAACACCGAATAAGAAGAGGGCATGCCAACCTAGAGTTGGGAGAATGAAGGCGGCTAAAAGTGAGGCGAAGATGGCACCAATTTGTCCAGCCATACCGACCCACGAAGATACTCTTCCTAGTTTGTCTTTAGAGAAACTTTCGGCTAAGACAGTCATTCCGATACCATATTCACCACCGGCACCGATACCGGCAATGAAACGACAGATATAGATCATAGTCAAGTTATGAGCAAAGAACATTGCTGCTGTCGCAAAGGCAAAGATAAAAATTGTATGACTGAAAGTTTTGATACGACCGATTTTATCGGCTAAAATTCCAAAAAAAATACCACCTAATAACATACCAATATTTGTGATTGTCGAGATAAGTCCCGCTTGCGTTCCACTTAAATGCAATTCAGCGATGATGGATGAGAGGGCGAATGATAAGAACATCACGTCCATATTTTCTAATCCAAATCCTGAAGCTGTGGATGCAACCACTTTCTTTTGGTAGCTATCGAGCTGGTTGTTATTTGTTGCTATTTTCATGTTTTTTTCCTCCAAAATTGACGCTCACTGACGTCATTTATTTCGCTTGCAGGTATCATAGCACAAGAAAAAAATCCAAACAAGTTTATTTTTGATTATGAGTCGCTTGGCTGGACTTTATGTTAGGGATTTCATAAAATCTTCATGGAAAGTTGACAAAATGTATATTTTATTTCGATAAAATGAATTGTTGGAAATTATTAATGGAGGGAAATAAATGAAAAAATATCTCGGAATAGGAGTTATTTTATCGCTATTTATCGTGATATTGGTCGGGTGCAGTGGACAATCTAAATCTCAAAACGTGCCATTGTCGACTGCTCAAATCAAGAAAAATATCGGTTCTAAACTGATCAGTACGCGCGAAGATTCACAAAAGAAATTAACAAAAAAATATCAAGAGGAAACTAAAAAAGATTCGAATACATTGGATAATCCGTATGTAAAAGTTAATCCATATAAAGATTCGCCACTGACAGCTTTGATGATTTTTAAAACTGATTCAGCTGCTAAGGTTTCTTATGTCGTTCAAGGAAAGACAAACAATACCGATGTATCTAATAACGTTAAGGGTTATAAAAAGACGCACCAAGTTCCTATTATGGGATTGTATGCTGATGAGACTAATACAGTAACAGTAACAGTTGAGTATAAAAATGGTACAACGGAAACTAAGACTCTAAAGATTAAAACTGGGGCTTTGCCAAAATATGTCAAAGCTGCCAAGGTTTCAGTTTCTAAAAATGATAAGTCGAAGATGGATATTGGGACTAATAAATTAACTTTAATCAATCGAACAACCAAAGAGCCATTTGCGATTGATGCGGATGGAGCAGTTAGATGGTATTCGACTGACTATTCTCAACATACTATCGAACAAACAGACGACGGCCACTTATTGATTTTGACCAAGAAAAATGTTGATTCTTCAGTTTATAATGACTTGATTGAAACTGATCCAATGGGAAGAGTTTACAAAGAATACAGTTTCAACAGTAAAGTTAAATCAAACGACAGTGGAAACTCCAAAGATGAAACGACTGTTATTCACCATGACTTATTGGAATTACCAAACAAGGATATTTTAGCCACAGTTAATGACGGTTCGAAGTATAAAGAAGATGTCATGGTTCAAATTTCTCATAAAACCGGTAAAATCGTCAAAGTAATTGATTTGAAGCGCATCTTGCCTAAGTCAATGTACGAAAATTATAAAGCTGGTTCTGACAAGAAAGTCGATTGGTTCCACCAAAATGCCGTCGATTATGATAAAACAGACAATACTATCATGATTTCTGGTAGAAACCAAGATATGATTATGAAACTAAATTACAAGACTAATAAGATAATTTGGATTTACAGTGGAAAATCTAAGTCATCATGGCCTAAGAAGTATCGTAGCAAGATATTGACACCAACCAAAGGCACCACAATAACCGGAGGCCAACACGGATTATATCAATTGAATAAGACTGCTGATGGAGAAAATATTATCCTGTATGACAACAATATAGACGTCACGAATGGAGATAAGAAAACATCAGGTAAGTATTCACAAGCTGTGCAATATCATGTGAACGAAAAGAAAATGACTATTGACCAAAAATGGTCCTACGGAAAAAACCTCGGAAAGGCTAACTTTACAAATATAATTGGCTATGCCGAAAGAGAATCAAATGGAAACACCTTGATAGACTTTGGTTACAAGAATAAAGGTAAAGAAAGTAATATTATTGAAGTAGATCCAGAAGGAAATCAAGTCTTTAACGTAACGATTAAGAACGCCTCGACAAAAGCTTATGTTTATAGGGCTTATCTGGACTTAAGTCAAATCCTCGGACACGAACTCTATTCTTAATTTAACAAACTGAAGCCGTTGGTTTCTTCGAATTGCTTAGGGGTCATATAGCTTAAAGCACTGTGAATTCTTTTACGGTTGTACCAACCTTCAATATATTGAAAGAGTCTAATTGAAGCTTGCTTGGCGGTTTGATAGGTGGTGACATAAACTTCTTCTTTTTTGATAATGGAATGAAACGACTCAATACCGGCATTATCATATGGCGTCCCCTTTCGGCTATATGAATGAGCCATTCCCATTTGGTGTAAGGCTTCCTCAAACTCAGCACTGGTATACTGAGCCCCCAAATCGGTATGTACAATAATGTTTTGATTTTTGATTCGTCGATTAAGAGCGGCATTCCCCAGCGCAGTGGTGACTAGGTGGGCGTCCATAGTAGTCGAATAACTATAACCAATAATGCGACGACTCCACAGATCCATCACACTAGCCAAGTAAGTCCAGCCGTCACGAACTGTATAGATGTAGGTGATATCGGTCACCCATTTTTGATTAGCCCCAGTAGTTGAAAAATCTTGTGCCAAAATATTAAAACGATTATAGACCACGTCATTATTGGTCTGTGGCCGGTACTTTTTAACGACAATTGACCGCAGGTTGTTCTTAAGCATTAACCGCTGGACTCTTTTCAGACCGACATGTAAGTCGTAATCACGACTTAACAGGAACTGAATCTTAGGGGCACCGTAAATTCCGTCTGAGGCTTGATAAATATCCTGAATAGCCATCTCGATAGCCTCTGTCTCAATCTCTCGGTTACTTGGTGTGGCGTTGACAATGTCATAAAAAGTTGATTTAGGTATCCCGAAAAGCCGACATGATAGCCGCACTTCATATCCGCCATCTCGGATAAAATTCACCAATTCATTATTATTTATCTGTCCTTGCGTCCGAAGATGGCTAATGCTTTTTTTAGAATTTCGACCTCCGTTTCTGCCTGAAGCGCCCGTTGTTCCAAGGCTTTAATATCAGATTCAGTATAGCTTTTAGACGGTGCTGCCTTGGTTTTAGCGGCCCATTTATAGATTGTTTGGACTGAAACATTATAGTCAGCGGATAACTGGCTAGCGGACGCCCCTGAATGGTAAAGATCCATAATTGAGGCCTGAAATTCGGCTGAAAATTTTTGAGTCATAGATAAGTTCTCCTTATTAATTTCACAATTTTAACATAGAGACCGTGTCCGGAATATCAGACTAACACCAATCGATTAGAGTTTTATCCTAGTGGATATGAGTTTGATGTTAATAAGTAGAGAGCGGAGCAGGACGGCTTAGACACCGAGGATTAAAGCAATTTCACAAATTGCTCGCGCACTATGCGAGTGATTCGTGAAATAGATTTAACCGGAAGTGTCTGTCCTGCGCAGCTCGTTTCAAAGTAGAGAGCGAAGCAAGGGCGGTTAGCCCACGAGGATTAAGACAATTTCACGAATTGCCCGCGAACTGTGCGGGTGATTTGTGAAATAGGCTTAACCGGAATGGGTTGCCCCACCGGAGCTCGTTTCCACTATAAAACTAGAACGCGCAACAGTTACCAAAATTTCAAATAGAATAAACAAAAAGATCAGAAATCAAACAAATTTCTGGTCTTTTTTTATGTACATATTCAAATGTAAATTCTCTATTCAGTAAACGACTGATTCAACTTATTCAATTCAGTATCATTAAACTTAATATCATCCAAATCGCTACCATGTAACTTATCAGTAATATTTTGAGTCAATTCATCAACATCTTTTTGACTAGACTTGTCAGGGAATACCCCCACAATCAAGTAATCAATCAAACTTTGATCGTTACCCCAAGCAACAGGGTCCTTAAATGTTAACAATATTGTGTGAACACGGTGTTTCTTCTCACTTGTAGCGTACATAAAGACAGCCCGGTCCTCTAAAATTGTGTTGCCTTGAGCAGCACTGGCAAAAATACTACTTTGGACAGTTTGTTCATCCAGATTGAATTCATCAGCAGCTTTTTGAGCGGCCAATTTTAAGGCACTCATTTGGTCATTATTTTCTAACTCAATATTTGCGGTTGTATGGTTCTTTCTAAAAATTTTGAACATCATTATCTATCTCCTTTGCATGATAAATCTATTAGCGAAGTAGTAGTACTTGCTTTCTACATAAATAATGATATTCTATCGAACCCGTTTCATAGCAAGGGTTAATTTAAAATTTCTTGATAGTTTCTGGAATATCGACAACTTCTTTAGCAATTTCTTGGGCACCGGATTCTTCTAATTCTTGACGATCGCCAAAACCGTATAAAACTCCTAAAGTGTGAACGCCATTATCGATTCCGCCTTTCATATCAGTTAAACGGTCGCCAATCATGACAGTTTGTTTAGAGTCGACACCTGCACTTTGCATACCATATTTTAAAATCTCAGTTTTAGCGGTCCGCGTCATTTCGTCATCAGAAGCCCCGTAAAGTCCGGAAAAATAGTTTTCAAGCCCCAAATGAGGAATTAATTTTTTAATTAAAGATTCAGGTTTAACTGATGAAACATATAATTTATAACCTGCAGCATCTAATTTTTCGAGGGTATCTTTCATATGTGGGTAAATTTTTAGTTGATAGACACCCTTTGTGTTATAAAAAGCTTGATAGGCTTTGATTGCTTCTGGGTAGCGCTCTTTTGGAAAATCAGGATAGAATTTTTTTAAACTGTATGTCAAAGATGGGCCGATGAATTGTCGATAAACATCTTTACCTAAATTTTCCATGTCTAATTTTTCAACCATATATTCGAGTGCGTTGATAATACCCTCTTGGGTATCAGCAATGGTTCCATCAAAATCAAAAAATAAATATCTCATTTGTAAACTCCCCTAAATTTTTCTTTTGTCATTGAATATTATAAAACAAGAAAACAGAGCAACCTAAAAATCTTAGATTACTCTGTTTATTATTCAGCAATAGGTTTGTGTTTGGCAATTAAAACCCCTGATAATGTCAATAAAACTGACATGACTACTAAAATTAAAATAATTAAACTCCATGAACTGATCATATTCTCTAAATAACCGAACAAAACGGGTCCAATCGCGGCCAATAAATAACCAGCAGATTGTGCCATTCCGGAAACTTCGGCAGTTTGGTAAGGATTAGTCGTCTTTTCAGTGAAGAAGATGACAGCCATGTTAAAGGCTAGTCCAGAGCCAAAACCTGTCAAAATAGTAATGATGACTAAGAAGACCGCATTGCCAGTAGAAATCAGGAATCCGAGTGGAGAAATGGCATAACCAATCAAAAGCATTGATAAGAGCCATTTCATACCATGTTTTTTGACTGACAAGTAAGGCACGATAAATGAACAAGGTAGACCACTCAATTGCAAGAGTGTAAGTAGGTTACTTGAAAAAATCGTTCCAATGCCATGGTCCTGAAGGATCGAAGGCAACCAGGTAATCATTGAATAGTAGACTAGTGATTGTAGACCAAAGAAAGCCGTAATCAACCAACCGAGCGATTGATTCCAAACGCTACGATAATTGACCTTCTTTTCAGTTTTAGTTTTATCTCTTTGATTGTGACGTAAGCTAGGAATCCAAAAGAAGAGCGCAATAATTGCTGGAATCGAAAGAATAGCAAGTGTCGATTGCAAACTGATTTTAGTAATAAATATTCCGGACAAAGCTGTTCCAATGGCACCAATCAGCAACATCGATAGAGTGTATAAACTGGTACCTAGTGGAATTTGGTCTGGCAGACGATCCTTGATGATTGCAGGAACTAGGACATTTCCGCTGTCAATGCCGACTCCAGCTAAAAAGGTACCAATCATTAAAGCCCAAATGCTGGGAATAATTCTGAGATAACTTCCTAAAATCAATAGAATAAAGAATATAAAAATTGTTAATTCGTTTCCCAATTTTTTAGCGAATTTAACGATAATTGGTGAAAGAATAGCAAAAGTAACTAGTGGAATCGATGTGATCAATCCAGCTAAAGATTTAGGGATGCCGAGATTTTTTTCAATGGTGCTCAGTAATGGTGGAATGATAGTAATTGGTAAACGAAGGTTTGCCGCTATCAGCATCATACTAAATAAGAACCATCCCTTTTGCGATTTAGATGATTGCATTTTTATCCTCCTAAAAATAACACAATGTCACAATTGTAAACCTAAAGCTTATAACCTGACAAACAAAGAAAGTGCCAACCATCCAAAAAAGGACAGTTGACACATTTTAATCAGACCATTTATTAAAGAAATTTGAGGTAAATTCAATAAATTTAGTTCGTGAAACTTTGAAGTCATTATCTTCAAGATATTCAACCAAGCCAATCAAACCACCTACGATGAAACTAATCATCAGTTCTGGTGCATCTGATTCGGTAATCATTTTAATTAAAGGATCTTTTTGACTTTCAGGATCCTTGCTTTTAGTTTCAACAATATCTTGCAAGATGCTGCGAAACTCCGGATAAAGATTAGCTCTTGTTTGATATTGCGGTGAAATATGGTGGATAAACTTACTATTTTTTTCCATAAAATCAGCAATTTGGAAAACAATCGTTTTAGCATTTGAAGTATTCTCAATCAAATCATCCAATAAGTATGAAAATACAGCATGCAACAATGAGTATTTGTCGCTGAAATAACGATAAAAAGTACTATGGTTGATCATTGCTTCGTCACAAATATCACCAACAGTGATCTTTTCAAATGGTTTCTTCCCTAATAACGAGACCATTGCTGTAATAATGGATTTTTCCGTTCGTTGTGTTACTTGTGACATGATGATCCTCCTAAAGTACTTTCACATTTTCATAGCGTGTCATCAATGAATTGAAATCGTAGTTTTTGATTTCTTGAATATTGTCGTGACCGTTGAAAAAGGCTGTTAAACTTCCTGCAAGCATCAAGTTCAATGGTTCATCAGCCATGTTTCTAACACCGATAACGGGGACATTGTTGGCTACGGCATAACCACATTCCCACATTGTACCGGAGTCTGGTTCCAATTCATTCTCTTCTATTTTATAGTCTAACATTGCGACTACAACATCGGAAACATTTATGTTGTTGATATCATGTTTATAAACGGCAGATTGCCATTCTCTTGAACCAAATTCTGCAGCAGTATATTCGTCTTTTCCAGGACGGAAGATATCACCGATAGTTGGATTTTTTTCCAGCAATGCTTGAACTTCATCGAGACGTTTGATTTGACCCTCGCTAAAAAATGGTCCAGCTAAGTAAACGCGATTCTTTTTATTCATGATTAAATTGAAACTCCTTTATATTTATACTTTAATTATACTGAAATGTTCGGAAAATGCTCGTGAAAATTTTGAAAATAGCCATGATTTTTTCTAATTAAATGGCAATTTCCTGAAAAAATAATAAGAAAAATAAAGAATTTTTTTCGTAAAAAAGCCTTTTCATTATTATCTGAAGATGATATAACTTTCTTAGGCACGGAGGCCGATGCTTATGAATAAAAATTTACGAAAAAATCGTAATGACAAGAAGAGAGTTAGTTTGTTGGCATGGTTCGGCATTTTACTAGCTTTCATTCTGCTAATTTTTTAGGATTAAACATGCTTATTAATATGATTATAGATGGGAAAAATTGTAGTATTCTTAATATAGAAGACTAAAACTAGCTGGGACTGATTAATTTTAGCCCCAGTTTTTCGACGGGAGATGAAGATATGGAAGCGTGTCAAATAGAGAACATCTTATATGCTGGAATTGTTGGTGATGCTTTAGGGGTTCCAGTTGAATTCAAAAAACGTGATTCGTATTATCTGGATGACATGACAGATTCAGGTACTTGGGAACAACCTAAGGGCAGCTGGTCTGATGACACATCTTTTTCATTGCCATTGATGGAGAATCTAACTGAGGGTGGCAATTACGACCAACTAATGAAAAAGTTCGACAATTATATGTTTCACAATCAATATACGCCTGATGATCAAACTTTCGGAATTGGGAATACTTGTACTAAAGCAATTAGAAATTGGTCAGTTAATCACTACTCAGCTTTAAAAAGTGGCGATACTAGCGTTTACGCTAATGGCAATGGGGCATTGATGAGGTTAGCACCATTAGCCATTCATTTAATGGATGAACCTGATTTACAAAAAAGGTTAAAATTGACCAAGAATTATACTAGTTTAACGCACCGTCACCCAAGAGCAATTGTGGGTAGTTATATTTATTTAGAAATTTTACATGCACTTTTAAATGGTCAACCGTTTAGAAGAGTTCTTGAAACGTTACCAGACAAGTTGACCAAGGCTTTACAAAACCAACCTGATGAATTAGCTGAATTGCCAAATTATGAGGCAATGTTCAAATCAGATTTTGATACTACTTTGAGACAAAATATCAAGTCGACAGGATATGTAGTTGATACTTTATTAACTTGTACGTGGTGCGTATTGAATTCAACCAGCATCGATAGTGCCGTGATTTTAGCAGTCAATCTAGGCGACGACACCGATACAGTTGCAAGTATTACTGCTACTTTAGCTAGTTGCGAAATGCTTAGCGACCATATCAGCGATGAGTGGAAAAAACAATTACGGAATCAAGATTTATTAAAGAGTATCATTGAACCTTTTGCTAAAAGTGAAGCAAAACAGGATAAAAGCTTAATAGCTTAAACTAAATAATAGAAAGCGGTACATAATATTAGCTTTCGATCATTAAGGCAAATAGCTCCTGGTAATCGTATTTTGATTACCAGGAGCTATTTATTTTAGGCATAAAAAGTCGTGCTATGTCTCAAATTCTATTTTAGTTGCTTTATTTTTCAGGCTTTATCAATGAATTGTTGGAATTTCCAAACCATTTTTTGTTGATTTGTTGTAATTCGCCAGTATTAGCTAAGTGTTGCAATCCTTGATCAACTTTCTTCTTCAAGGTCTTGTCGCCTTTACGCATTCCAGCTGCAAAGTCTTCACCTGTGAAACCACCACGAGTTACGCGATAAGATGATGGATCTTTTTCTTTACTGATGTAATAACCAGCATAAACACTATCGATCAATAAGCCTTGGATTCGTTTGTCATCTAAATCCATCAAAGCATTATTGAAGGAATCATAGAGGACAGGGGTTTTATTTTTGATGTAATTTTTCAACATAGCAGGGTGTTCATCTAAAAGACTGGCACCGGAGGAACTAGTTTGTGCACCTAAGGTTTTGCCCTTCATTCCCTTAAATGAAGTGATGTTATCTTTAGTTTTTGTAACTAAAACTTGTCGGTTAGCCATATAAGGTCGGGAGAACATTAATTGCTTTTTTCTAGCAGGCGTAATGGTATAGCCGTTCCAAATTAAGTCAATCGTCCGATTACGCAATTCAGTCTCTTTCATATTCCAATCAATCGGTTGAAAGTCAGCTTTAATACCATATTGTTTAAAAACAGCTTTAGCCAGGTCTATATCATAGCCAACTAATTTACCATTCTTCTCACGAAAACCCATAGGAACAAAAGTATCATCCAAGCCAATGATAACTCGTCCTCTTTTTTTGATAGAAGACCAAGTATCGGTCGTATTGGCTTCTTGTGCAACAGATTTTTTATCATTGCTGCAACCAGCTAAAGTTAATCCAAAGAAGGCTAATAAGGTTACAAATATTAATATTTTTTTCTTCATGTTATTAATCCCCCTAATGATTAATTATTTAATGGTTTAACTTCAAGCAATTGGTCAGCAATCTTTTTGGCAAAACTAGGATCGTGGGTGATAACGATTTGTGTGATGCCAGTTTTTTTCAAGTCGAGAATCAATTCAGCCACAGTATCACGTAAATTAGGATCGAGGGCTGAAGTTGGTTCATCGTAGCAAAGGATTTGTGGTTGCATCGCTAAAGCTCGAGCAATGGCGACACGTTGTTTTTGTCCACCGGATAATTCAAATGGATATTGATTTTTAAGATTAGTCAATCCCAATTGGCTCAAGAGATTATTAACGTTTTTTTCAATTGTCGCTTTATCTTGTTTTAGAACCATTTTAGGTGCTAAAGCAATATTTTCCATAACTGATAGGTGAGGGAAGAGATTGAAATCTTGGAAAACAACGCCAACGACACGTTCCTTAACGGATTCGTCAAAGGGATCAAAAGATTGATTATTTAAAATAAAACTTCCAGAATCGACTCTTTCTAAACCAGCGATACAGCGGAGCAAAGTCGTTTTACCAGCACCACTAGGTCCAACAATACTAAGAATTGAATTATCTTTCACTTCAAGGCTTAGATTATTAATGATTGTTTTGCCATCGAAACTTTTTGTGACATTCTCTAATTTCAACATAATTTCTCTCTCCTAACGATAATAACTGAAACGTTTCTCTAAGACTTTGAGTACCCAAGTACAAATCAAGGTTAATAATAGATAAATAATACCAACTAAGACTAGGGGCAAAAGCGTGACATCTCGGGAACTAGCAATATTTCCAGCTCTCAATAGGTCGCCCAAGCCAATTACGTAGACCAAGGATGAATCTTTGACCAAGTTGATTACTTCATTACCGATTGAAGGAAGCACGATTTTAACAACTTGGGGGATAATAATTTTTCTAATTGTTTGCCAGTAGCTTAAGCCTAAAACTTTAGCACCTTCAAATTGTCCTTTGTTGACTGAATCAAATCCACCACGGAAGATTTCGGCGAAATAAGCAGTGTAGTTGAGGATAAATGCAAAGAGTGCGGCATCGTATCTTTCAAAGACGATATGTGCAAATGGCATATTTGGCAGTCCGTAAAAGACAAAGATCAATTGGAGAAGCAATGGGGTTCCACGCATGACCCAAATGTAGAATAAAAGAATCCAACTTAATGGTTTGAATTTAGAGCTTCTTCCCAATGATACCAAGACTCCTAATGGTAATGAACAAATGATTGTCCAAAAGAAAACTTTTAAAGTCATTGCGGTACCGCTCAATAATGACGGTAAAATTTCCAAGATATAGTTCATCATAATTTCTCTCCCCTTTACAAGTATAAAAAAACGCCCACTAGCATAATGCTAGAGGACGTCTTGACGTGGTTCCACCTCGAGTTCGTTAATATCTCACGATACTAACCTCAAGAAGTTATTGCAAAATAGATATCGTAAATAAAAAAGGCCCTCTCAGTCAAAAGACTAAGAGGGCGACTTATTCGCGGTACCACCTCTGGTTCCTAACATCTCACGATACTAGGCTCATGAAGTTACAATAACTTCAGCTGTAACGGTGCTACCGAAATGACCTACTTGATTTTCAATCATTCAACTTACAGATGTGTTTCGCTAGGTAAAAAGATCAACTCGCACCAACGTTGACTCTCTGGACTAATTTACAAAGCTACTCTTCTGTCGTCGTTTTTCTTACTTGTTTTAAAATGTTGAAACAAGCTTACGGCCTATAATGAAAAAAGTCAAGTATTTTTTATTCAAAATTGACTTATATTATTATATGTAATATATTGTTAATCAAACAATATTATACGACGTATAATATATGGAAAATGAGGAGATAATATGGCAATTCAAGTTTCGACTGAGATTCTTGAAGGCTCAGTCTTAGCTCTACTCACTAAAAAAGATTATTACGGTTATGCGATCACTCGCGAAATCAAGAAGATTTTTCCAATTTCTGAATCAACGATGTATCCAATCTTACGTCGTTTGAAAAACGAAGATTGGTTAAGTACCTATGATGAAGCGTTTGAAGGTCGAAATCGTCGATACTATCAAATTACAGATTTAGGAAGAGAGCAATTAGTGAAGATAAAGAATAATTGGCAAGAATTAAAGGCAGCAACAGATGCTATCTTGGAGGGGAACAATGAAAAATAATGCAGTTGAGTCTTATATTGATGAATTCAAACTTTATTTGCATCAGCTTGATGATAAAGAATGCAATGACGTCGTAGAATTTTATCAAGAATACATGATTGATGCTAATTTGCAGACTTCAGACAAAATTATTAATGAATTGGGAACACCCAAGAATTTGGCTCGGAAAGTTTTAGCAGATTATTCAATCAAAATGTCTGAAGAGAATTATAAGAATTTCAATAACGGTCAGATAACTAGCAGCGAACGTTTTTCTAAGAATATGAAAATGATTGGCTTAATTATTTTGGCCTTAATGGCTTCTCCAGTAGCGATTTTGATTGCCATTATTTTGATACCATTAATGTTGATTATTGTGGGTGTAGCAGTATTCTTAGCTTTATTGTTCTTATTCTTGTTGGCTATGTCCGTAGTTGGCGGTATCGGAGCTATTTTTATCGGTCTATCAGTCATCTTTCAGTCGTTTGCGACAACTATTTTTTATGTCGGCGTCGGGTTGCTTATTCTAGGCGTTGATTTCTTCTTAATACCAGTAGCAATCGTCTTATTGAAGTGGTTCTTTAGCGTCGTGGTAATTTTCTTCCGCTGGTTAGGAAAGAAGTTACTATACGGTCGAAAAACTCCGATGAAGGGGGAAAAGAAGAATGCGTAAGTATTTTGTAACCGGCTTTTATTTACTGATAGTCGGTGGAATATTGCTCCTAGGTGGATTTTTGATGGGCGCCAATCGTTCCGTTGTTTGGAATCACGGCTTTAAAGTGGCCCAAAATGTTGATGAAACCTATCCTTTGGAAAAATTCGATAATATTTATCTAGATGGTCGTAGTGCTAACGTTAATGTTCGTTTTGGCGACCGTTATAAGATTCATGTCGATGGCGATAAATCACAGGCACCAACTTATAAAGTTAAAGATGGTACATTAACAGTTTCAGCCAATAAGCAAAAAAACCATATCGGCGTGAATTTTTTTGGACGTGAATCAGTAACGATTACTATTCCAATGAACAAATCACTTGATAATATCAGCATCAATTTGGCTGATAGCAATATTCACATTAATGATGTAACGGTAAGTCATCTGATGAAAACCGCTAAAGACCTGGATTATGATGCAAATCTTTATTTGAATGATGTAACGATAAAAAAACTTAATAAAGCAAACTTTTATAACGCTACGTTCAGTACGAAGAATTCTAAAATAAGTGATATGACTTTATCAGCTAGTGATTATTCTGATTTTAAAGCCGATAATACGACCTTTACCAGATCAAATATCAACTTAGATGAATCGAATTTAAGTCTTCAGGAATCAAATTTGGATTCGATGAATGCCTTGATTAATCACGGCAAGGTCGCTATATCTAAATCAACGTTGATGAATCAGAATAAATTTAAATTGTTTAATTCAGGACGATTTAGTGGAAGCTCAATAATGGTTGATGGAATGAAATTGTCAACTGACCGTGGAATTGTTCGTTACTTTGGTAAAAATTATGGAAATAATTATCAAAATAAAATTGATTCTACTAATTTATTGGATGTGAAGGCAGCCGACAAGGGTCTGATTACAATCAAGTAAACTATGCTGCTATTGCTTTCTTTGTTATAATGGCGTTATTGCAATTGTGAGGGATATTTATTGATGAATAACGCGAAAAATAGAATATCTGCCTTGGAAATCAGAAGGGAAGCCCATCGAGCTTTTAGAAAAGATATAAAGGGAAATATATCTTTGAATGTCATTCCGATTCTATTGAGATTTGTGGCAGTGTATTTTGGATTAAAAATTTATACCAATTGGATGGCTAATTTGAATGTCAATTTGGCTAATCCAGAGCAGGCTAGTAAACGTCTGTCAGAAATATCGATGAACATGGCTAATGACCCAAGTTCAGCTGGAAACTATATGTTGACGTTGACACCGGAAACTAGCGTGTTTGTTTATGCTTTTATGTTTTTCTTTATCTTGATTTGCGTTGGCGTGTCCTATGCGATTTTAGATAAAATACGTCAGCCTGATTATCAAACAAACGCTTTGAAAGACAGTTTACAAATTTTCTCAGGACGCTACTTTTTCCCATTGCTCTTTATAACGGCGCTATTCGGGTTGTTTATTGAAGCAGGATTTATGCTATACATAATCCCGGGAATTTGGTTTTTGATGATTTTTTCGCAAGTCTTTTTAGTTTTCAAAGATGATGTCGAAGATCAAGGCAAGTGGACCTTGAGGATGGCTTTTTCAACCTTTAGTCGAAGCTCAACGTTAATGAGGGGTTACAAGTGGACTTACTTTTCACTTTGTTTAGAATTTTTCTTCTGGGAAATTTTAAATGCTTTAACTCATGAGTTGCTATCAATTTGGTTGCAACCATATGAGCAATTGACGCTCACAACTTTTTATCAAAAAGTCCTAGAAAATAATCAAAAGAATCAAAGCAAGTAATAAAATAGCCTAGCAATAATTTCAGATTTGAACTGAAATATTGCTAGGCTTTTGTTTTATCTGTTTTCAACGAAGATGTAATCAATGGCTTTAGCACCAATAGTGATATTAGTTCCGTCTTCTTTTCTGACGACTAATGAGTTATCAAATTTTTCATGTTTAATAACTTCGATAATATCGTCAATTTCAATATTTAAACTGCCGAAATATTGCAAAAAGTCATAATTATCAGAAACTCTGACAATTTGAACACGTGATCCATCAGAAATCATACTCAATAGCTTGTCGTCGGCATCAGTTTCACCTTGACCATTACCAGGGATAATTCCGCCATGTGGGCAACGTTGTGGGTGATCAAGGAAATCATTCAGGTGATCGATTAAATCGTCATCTGAGGAGTGTTCAAGAGCATCAGCGTTATGATGGACATTATCAACCGGGTATTTGAGACATTTGTTAAGAAAAACTTCCCAAAGGCGGTGCGTTCTAACTAACTTTTCGGAGACTTTATTTCCCTTAGGAGTCAGGACGATTTTATTGTAAGGAGAATGCGTTAAGTAACCCTCGCTGGATAAGGCATTCAACATTTCTGTCACTGATGGAGCAGAAACGTTCATGATTTCTGAAATACGTTTATTAGTGATTTTAGTGAAATCATAATTTAATTCATAGATGGTTTTTAAATAATTTTCTTTGTTAGGGGACAATTTTACAACCTTTCGTTTAACCTAATAATATTATTAGCTTATATATTATAGCGCATATCTTACAACTTTGATAATTTAAAATGTTAAAATTATTTTATATTAAAAAAGGGGGAGTCGTTATGAGTGAACCAAGACGTCATTTCGATTGGTTTGGATTCATCATCGGACTAGTGTCGTTATACGCCGGTTATTTAGTGTTGTGGTATCCACTGAATAGTTTGTCGACAATTGCAGTGATCTTTGGGGGATTAGTCATTTTAAGAGGAATTTATCAACTTTGGCTGGGATCGCAAATGACTAAATATTTAGGAGTCCGCAGCGGTTGGACAATTTTTTTTGCTATTGTAAATATTATTATTGGAATTATTTTTATTTCCCATATTAGTGTGGGAATTACCGTAATTGTGTATATGTTTGCCATTTGGTTTTTACTGGATGCGATATTCCAAATATTCACTTCGCGTCTGTATCATTTCTTTGGTAGAAAATACTATATTCTAATTGTTATCGTAGCGTTCTTGAATTTGTTATTTGGATTTATTTTATTATTTAATCCCGTTCTTGCAGGAGGTTTCATTGTCTTTATGCTGGCCTTTTTCTTCTTTGCAACCGGAATAGCTGAAATAATTGAGGCATTTTAGGTAAAAGCATTTTCTGCTACTATTAAATTTGCTAAAATAGTGTAGAAGATGTCTTGCCGTCTTAGCTCAGATAGGTAGAGCGTCACCATGGTAAGGTGAAGGTCGTCGGTTCAAATCCGACAGTCGGCTGAAATGGCGGTTGAGAGTCACTTTTTAGACTCTCAACCGTTTTTTTATACAAATTTATAAAAAATATTATCTCAAAAATACATAGTTTTAAAAACTAGCTAGTCAAGTTTACATAACTAAAATAAATGGTATTATTAGGCAGTATTTCATTTTCATCGCCCGGATTAATACTAGGAGGTAATTATGTATCAAATATTAACCGATTCAGAGTGTGATTTACCTTTGGCTACTTTAGAAGATAGCGACGTTAAAGCGATTAGTTTCCATATCAAAGTAAATGATCAGGAACTTATTAATGATTTGGGTAAAAGTTATGATATCAATGATTTTTATAAACAAATTAAAGCTGGCGTTTTGCCAACGACGACTCAAGTCAATGTTGGCGAATATTATGAATTTTTTGAACCTTACGTGAAAGCCAAGACTCCAATTGTTTACATTGGCTTTTCCGGAGGATTAAGTGGTTCGATGTCTAGTGCAATTCAGGCTAAAGAGATGCTGTTGGAGACTTATCCAAAAGCTGATATTAGAATTATCGATACCTTAGCAGCCAGTGGTGGCGAAGGCCAATTAGTTTTGGCAGCTATCAGGTTGCAAAAGTCAGGAGCAAGTCTCGACAAGTTAGTAAAATGGTTCGATCAGAACAAATTGAGTTTGCAACAATGGTTTACTGTCGATAACTTAAATTATCTCTATCACGGTGGCAGAATTTCTAGGACGTCAGCAGCCTTAGGAACCATCTTGAAAGTTAAGCCGATTCTTGATGTTGACCCAGCTGGAAAATTGAGACTGGTTTCTAAGACTAGGACCCGTAAAAAGTCACTATTGGAATTAGCAGAGAAAATTTGTAAAGATTTAAAAGACGATCCTTATCAACCTATTATTATCACGACTAGTGGTGATTATGAGGCCGCAGAAATCGTCAAAAAGGCTATTTTAGCTAAATTTTCAGAAGCAGATATTCAAGTTTATCCTATTGGTATGACAATTTCGAGTCATACAGGTTTTGGTTGTGTGGCAGCTTTTGCCATGGGTAAACAACCTCGTAATTAATTATTCAGATATTATTTTATAAAATTCAAAAGACATGGTAATCCAATTGGAATTGCCATGTTTTTTTTCGTCAATTTTCCTATTATTAGTATCCTGACAAACTTATTTATTTACTATTTGCTAACAATTTATTAATAAAAATGTAATTTGACATTAAAATTATTCAGCGTAATAATTTTCATAAATAATATTATTACCTGATTTATAACTAGATAATAATTATTCTAGATCGAAGAGGGAGATTTGGTTAATTATGTTTATGAAAAAGGGAAAAGAATGGGCTTTATCATGTGTTGCTGTGAGTGCTGCAGTTTTGATGGGGATGAGTAGCACCACCGTCCAAGCTGATACTACACAGGAAAACACTGTCAATAGTAATACGACGAATGCAGTTTCGACGGGAACTAATGGCACTGCAATAAGTAACGCTGCTTCAACTCAAAGCAGTTCTACTTATAATGATGCCAATCAAAATAATGCAACCCAAAATAATACGAAACAAGATGGTACAACTCAAAATAGTTTGCTTCAAACTAGATCAGCACAAAGTGCTACGACACAAAGCAGTGCAGCACAAAACGGTGCTGTAACGCAGTCAGTTAACAACGATGTTCAAGATGGCGGCAATGTCAGTGATGATTTTTCAAATGAGGATTCAAATCAACTTGGCTATGCTTCAAACTTCCATATCTTTGCTAATGAAGCAACCTTGAATGCTCATACGAATGGTAATATTGCTGTTGGTACTCTAAATGGTAATGTTAATTTCGGAACTAACATTCATGAAGGACATGTTGAAAAAGATATATCATATGTTCAAAATCATAATAATATTGCAAGTAGTTCCTTTGTTAATAAGAGTGAAAATAGAACTAACAAAGTTGTTTTTGGTGAAAATAATAATGTAGATGTTTCTAATCCTGATCGGACCAATGTTGATGGAACAAATATTGATCATTTGACTAAAGGTGAAACTTACCAAGATAAGAATGGCAATAAGTACATCGATTTTGATGAATACTTTAATTTTCTTGAAGGAAAATCTAATTCCTTATCAAATCAAGCCCCTCAAGTAAGTATCACCAATAGCGATTTTCCTGACCAAAACCAACGTGTAATCAATTTGGAAGATTATGAACCTAATGCTAATAACCAAATTGTTATTAATCTTGACCGTGACGTTTTGACTTCAGGAACTCCTTTGACAATTGCTGGACTTTCAAAAGATTCTGGTGGGACTAATATCATCATCAACGTTGATACCAAGTGTGATGACCCTTATGATGTCACATCACAGATCAAATTGATTTATAACGATGGTACTGGTGTCGATAACGAAGAACGTCCTAACAAAGAAACTGAGTTCTTCGATGATAATCACTTGCTCTGGAACTTTTACAATAGTGAAGCTAGCGACAACTTGTACGATGGAACAGTTATCATTGATCGTCCATTCCAAGGCAGCGTTTTGGCTCCAAAAGCTACTGTAACAGTTAACCAAAACTTAGATGGTAATATCGTTGCCGATAAAGTTAACATCAACGCTGAAACTCACAGATGGGATTTCCAAGATGATTCAAACGTTGAAACTGAATTTGAAAAGCCAGTTCAAATCCCCGGTGAAGTACCCGATCAACCCGGTGAAGATGAAAATGATGGCGACAATATCGAGAATCCTGACGAAGAAGAAGTCGAAGAAGACATTGACCCAGATACTGGTGATTTAATTGAAGTTGACAGTGGTTCAGAAGGCGAAGATCCTAACGCTGGCGATGAAGACGAAAATGATAGTAACGAAAATGAAGGTACTGATGAAGATTCTGAAGACAGCACTGGTACTGAAGATAACAATTCAGAAGATAATTCTGGTTCAGAAGATAGTAATGGCGATGTAATTACTAATGGCAGTTCAGAAGGAACAAATCCAGATTTGGAAGCGGGACTTCTACCAGGAGTTGTTGGCAATAATAAGGATGAATCGCAAACACCATCTTCTTCCAACTCTGATGATGAAACTGGTTCATTGCCACAAACAGGTACTACAACTGGAATCTTAGCTACAATTGTTGGATTTATCATGGTAGCCTTTGGATTGATTTTGAAAGCTACTCGAATTACTAAAAAAGAAGATTAATTTAAAAAAATAGAACAACTAATTTTAAACGAATTAGTTGTTCTATTTTTTTTACTTTCTCTTATGCGAATTTCCTGTTAATAAGTAATTTAAGCCAGGTATTAAATTCAATATCCAGATGATAAAGATTGATAATATCAAAATAGCAAAGTAACGAATAAACGTTGCAATAATGCCTTGAATTGGTAAATGACTCATGAAAAATGGCTCAATGTACAAAATCAAAAGGTTATGAATCAAGTAAACTCCAAATACCAAGGGTGATAGGAATTCAAAAGTTTTAACCGTGAAATTATTTCTAATAGTGCTGCCCCATTTTTGTAGCAAAATGAAGGCGGGAACAGACATTATCGGGATGAAAATTGAGGTCACATAATAGCCATTATTGGCGTCGAAAATTTGAGGAACGGCTTCTGAGATAAAGTTTCCGGCAAATCCAAAAATCAAGAATACTAGAATTAACCACCAACTATTGGTTTTTTCAGCGTGCAGTCTAGTCAACACGTACCCCAGAATAAAGTAACCGGTGAAGCCACCGACTAAGAAGAAATTAGCGATGGGCGATAACTGTAAAATTGCTGCAAGATTTTTTGGCAACATGACTGCAATTGACGGCAGCAATGAACAAGTGACTAACCAAATTCCAGTTACATACAGCAACATTTCAGTTGTCGCATTTTGAACAAAGGTCTTGATAATTGGCGATAAAATATAGATTCCAATCAATGGATACATGAACCAAAGCGTTGGCGACGTTGGTTGGTGAAGCATGTTTTTAACTGATGTTAAAACGTTGTGCAACGATAATGAATGAACATAGATTCCTACGACGATTGGTGAAATAACAGACCAAAGCACGAAAGGAATGACAACGCGCGGAACCCTTTGTTTCCAAGTATAGCTAAGCGAAGTCGTCTTCTTACTGTTAAGCAGAAGCGTTCCGGAAATCATAAAGAAAAGCGGGACACTAATGTGGGCAAAATAATTCAAAATTTTGGTTATCTGCCATTGACCAGTACCAATATTTTTAGTCGTGTCAATGGCTGATGCATGAATGAAAATAACCAAGAGAATAGCAATAACACGTATAAAATCTAAATAGAAGATGCGTTGTTTTTTACTCATTAATAATTCCTCCACGAATACTCTATTAATAATAGTGGAAAACGGAATGAAAATGAAGTATTCTCGTATGATATAATGACAAAGTAAAATTATTGATTGGAAGAGTTTATTATGCGCGTAGGAGAATCTCCAGGTACGGATTTTGTTAGATATATAATTTGGATTGTATTTTCTATCGTTACCCTAATGTTAAAAAACAATGCTGCAACGCAAAAGGGATTGAATGTCCCGATAGTTATAGCTTTCTTCGTTGTAGGTATTTTTACCTTATTTCTAATGATTAGAAAATATTATCGAGAAGAGAAAACCTTTGCGGACCCAGCAGACGGCTTTGCTTATTCCTTGATATCAAATGCTGGATTAGTTAGTTTGATGATTATTTTGGTATGTTTATTGAGAATCATGGTCAGCTACTTGCAAGTAACTGGTAAAATACCAAGTTTTGAAAATGATGACGTAATTAGTTCAGACCAAAAAGTATTCGTCTTCAATATGATAGCTAACGTGTTAGTAATCTCAGTACAACAACAACTAGTACAAACAGGCTTCTTCTTTAATTATTTCTTTAGAAAAAGTTCCTCATACAGTGCAGTAATGGGAATTATCTTAAGTGGAATCGTCGGAGGCTTAATCAGCTTACCAGGATCACTAATTCAATTCTTAATGATGATGGCTCTAGGTTGGTGTTATGCCTTGACTTACTTGTACACAAAGAATGAAAAGATAGCCATTTTTGTAGGAATGGTAAGTGCAGTTGTGGGAACTATTATAATATAGAGAGTGGAGCAAGCCCGCTTAGACACCGAGGATTAAGGCAAATATCTCAGTTGGCTGCGAAGCAGGCAGCAGAGATATTAGTCTTAACCGGAAGTGTCTGGCTTGCGCAACTCGTTTAAAAATCAGAGAGTGGAGATAGGGCGTTCAGCCCACGAGGACTAAGACAATTTCACAAATGGCTTGCGTATTTTGCAAGTGATTGGTGAAATAGGCTTAGCCGCAATGGGTTGCCCTATCGTAACTCGTTTCCACTATAAAGCAGAAAAGCAAAAGCAATAAAGCAGAAAATAAAACCCCAAAAAAAGAGTCCCAATCGAAACACCCAACAAAAAAGGTGTTACCATTGGAACTCTTTTAAAATACTTATTTTTCGCTAATCAAACGAGAAGATTCATCCGCCAACAAAGGTGAAATATCTTTATCAACGCATAAAATCAAATCATGCATTGCCCGTGTGCAAATAGTGTATAAAACATCGATACTACGTTCATCAGGATAATTTTCCTTAGAAACATCATGAGCAACAACTGCATCGAATTCCAGTCCCTTGGCCAAGTAAATTGGCAAAATTAAAATTCCCTTAGGAATAGAACGGAAATCGGCATCGACTAACGTCACAATGGATTCATCGCTAAAGTGTGTATAAACTTGTTCAGCTTGTGATTCATTACGGGTCAAAATTGCTACGGTCTCATATTTTTGGTTCAATTTCTTAGCTGTCTCTTTTAGGCCTTCATAATAGTCGTCATCATCGAATATTTTAATGACTGGGTCTTCGCCTTGTCTGGAAAAGGCCTTAACATCTTCGCCATTTGGCAACAATTTTTTGGCAAAGTTAGTGATTTCCGCAGTGGAACGATAACTTTGATTCAAGGTAATCGTTGTAGTCTTTTTATTCTTGAATAATTCATTAACTTCAGTGACTAAATCGTTTCGACGATAAGAACTAGTTAAAACGTCTTGAGCTCGATCACCTAATAAAGTCATTTTGGCATTAGGGAATGAGTGAGCGATGTATTTTAATTGAGCCATCGTATAATCTTGAACTTCATCGATAAAGATATGTTGAATAGCATGATTGATGCCACTCTCTGTCACTAAATCACGTAGATATAAGATTGCGACTGAATCGCTCAAGTTTAGTTTGTGAGTTTCAATTTGGTCATCGATTGATTCAATCATTGTTTGCCAAACACTGTCAGAAACTAAAGTTTGATCCATTTGATTCAATAGATATAAGTATTCTTTATAAGGATTGAAGAAATAATTGTTGATTAAAGCGTTGTAAATTGGAGCATAACGGTCACGTAAAAATTCTTCAGCAATGATTTCACGTTGATTAGTTGATTCTTCAATGTTGTGGTCCGTGATGATTTGTTGGAAATCTTCATCAGAGAGATTATCGATTTCATCTTGGACCCAATCCTCATTGCGGTCTTCGTGAATTCGTTTTTGAAGACGTTTGATTAAAGCATTCTTCGTTCTTAAGAAACGATCAGGAATGTGATAGGCGTGATTGACATGGTCATAAATATCGGAAATCTCTTCTTTAGTAAAGAAAGGCTTGCCCTCAAAAATCACATCCTCAAAGTCCAAAGTGTGATTAGGATTGTCATTTTCCAGTTGTTCCAATTTATCCAAGAAAGCACCGCTTTCCTTGTATAAACGAATCTTGATGGTCGTTTCGGGCAGGTTGCGTTCATCTTTTTCGTAACTTTCGAATAAAGTTTCAACTTGGACTCCAGTTAAGCGCAACGAAATAAATTCATTGAGCGTGACTTGACGCATATTGCGCTCGCCTAAACTTGGTAGGACTTCAGAAATATAATTGCTGAAAAGCTTATTAGGCGAGAATAAGACGATGTTGTCAGCAGTCATCGTCGAACGGCTGTGATATAGCAAATATGCTACACGTTGCAAGATAGCAGAAGTCTTTCCGGAACCGGCAACTCCTTGTACCAGAAGGATATCGGAGCGGGTGTCACGAATGATGGTATTTTGTTCATGCTGAATTGTAGCAACAATATTTTTCATATATTCGTCGCTGTATTCGCCAAGGACAGATTGCAAGATTTCATCGCCGACAGTTTCATTGGTATCGAACATATTTTTAATTTTATTGTTGATGATTTGAAATTGACGTTTCTTCTGCAGATCAACTTCAGCTGTGCCATTAGGAGTTTTATAGTGAACCTTTCCGAGGACGCCATTGTAGTAAATCCCAGAAATAGGAGCTCGCCAATCGTAAATCAAGAATTCGCCATCGTCATCTTGAAGTGTCGAAGTTCCTATATAAAGAGTATCTTTTTGTCCATCTTCAACGATATCGATTCTTCCAAAGTAAGGCGATCCTTGAAGATTTTCTAGCTTGAGTTTATTAGAATTTAAAATATTTTCATTTTCAACAGCCAAATAGACCAATTGTTTTTGTTGTTGAACGGAAGCGTTAGTTTCCATTTGGTCATCGACTTCAGTAGTATTGACCTTAGTGTTTTCGCCGTAATTACGTTCAATTCGATTTGTTTCTTGGTGTGCTTGAGCAATGCTTTGGTCAACTCGATCGATTTTTTTATCGATTTTTTTAGCAACTGAGTCGACTCTTTGTTGTTCTTCAGCTTTTGATTGATTAATCGTCATTAAAAACTACCTCTCGTTGACAATTTGTCGTTTTTTAACTATGCTAATAGCAATTAGAGTACATTAAATCATAGTCATTTTTGAGTACTAATTCAAGTAAGTTGGTTCAGAGAATAACTTCACGGCTGAAAAAGTTATCGACCTTGTCTTAGGAAATGGGAACGGTCAGTCACCTTATAACTAAGAGTGGTAGAGTTATTCTACAAGACAGGTGGCACCACGTGCAAGCGTCCCGTTGTATTAATCTTTTTAATATGACGGAACGCTTTTTTTGTTTAAAAATGAATAGGATTTGATAAATTCAGGAGGAAAATATGAAAACAAATACAATTTTAACCGGCGATCGTCCTACCGGCAGACTTCACATTGGACATTATTTAGGTTCCTTGAAGAATCGTGTTAAATTACAAAATGAGGGTAAATACAAGATGTTTATCATGATTGCTGATATGCAAGCATTCACTGATAACGCTCGTAACCCCGAAAAGGTTCGTAACAGTTTGATTCAAGTGGCTCTAGATTACCTTTCTGTTGGTATCGACCCAAGTAAAACTAATATTTTAGTTCAATCACAAATTTCCGCATTGAATGAATTAACAATGTATTATCTTGATCTTGTATCTGTTTCCCGTTTGGAAAGAAATCCGACCGTTAAATCAGAAATCAAAAAAAAGCAATTCGGACAAAGTATCCCGGCAGGATTCTTAACTTATCCAGTTAGCCAAGCAGCTGATATTACAGCATTTAAAGCTGATACAGTCCCAGTTGGCGATGACCAAGAACCAATGATCGAACAAACTCGTGAAATCGTTAGAACCTTCAATAACACTTATAACGTCGATACATTAGTTGAACCCAAGGGCGTTTTCCCACCAAAGGGTCAAGGCAGACTTCCTGGTATCGATGGCAATGCTAAGATGAGCAAGTCATTGGGCAATTGTATTTACTTGTCAGATTCAGCTGATGAAGTTACGAAGAAAGTTATGTCCATGTACACCGACCCAGATCATATTCACGTACAAGATCCTGGTAAAATTGAAGGAAATACTGTCTTCACTTACCTTGATGCTTTTGCGACTGATACGCAAAAAGTAGCTGAACTCAAAGAACAATATCAAGCTGGTGGTCTTGGGGATGTCAAAGTAAAACGTTACTTGAATGATGTTTTACAAGAAATTCTTGAACCCATCCGTAATCGTCGTGCTGAATACGAAAAAGATATTCCTGGCGTTTACGATATTCTTAAAAAAGGTAGCGATGCCGCAAATTTGGTTGCTAACCAAACTTTATCTGAAGTAAGAAAAGCCATCGGTGTTAACTACTTTGACTAATTTCTGAAAAAATGAAAGACGTTTTCATGAAAATATGTTATGCATAACTCTTGATTTCTTCAAGAGTTGGGTATAACATATTTTTTGTTCTAAAAAAGAAAAAGTTTTTTTGTAAAAAATGAGGTTGAGGTATGGACGAATATAATTTAATTGGTTTTGTCATGAAATACATGACATTGAACAAGAGAATTGCAGCAAAATATTTACGGAATGAACATCTGAATGCTTTTGAAAGTGTTTTGCTGACAATCGTCTACCGAGAAAAGCAATATAGTCAAGACAAAATCGGTGAGAAGACTTTGTTTGATGGTGCTAGTATTGCTCGCTCATTAAAAAAACTTGAAGATCGCGGATTTATAACCCGAGAGGCGGATCCAAACAATGGCCGGAAGAAGATTGTTTATATCACTAGCGATGGGGAGAAACTTTATGAGCAAATTAGTGAGGCTTTTCATGATATAAATGATACAGTCTTTGACGGTATAACTTCTGAAGAACAGAAACAACTGGAAAATGTTTTGTCGAAACTCTACAAGAATTTAGACAAGATTGAAATATTTTCCAAATAAATAGAGAAGAGGATTTTTATTATTATGGCAAATAATGATAAAGGAATATTGGATGCCCACGGGAAACCATTTAACCGTAATCTTTTGGTTTTGGTTCTTCTAGTAGGTACTTTTTGTACGGTCTTAAACGGTACAATTTTGACAACAGCATTCCCAACATTGATGAAAGAATTCAATGTTACGACTTCAGATGTTCAGTGGTTGACGACTGGATTTCTATTAGTTAACGGAATTATGATTCCTGTTACTGCTTGGTTAAGTAACAACTTTAGTACAAAAATTTTGTATATTATCGCAATGTCGACTTTCTTAGTCGGAACGATTATGTGTTTCACAGCTCCAACATTTTGGATGATCTTAGCAGGTCGTTTGATTCAAGCCGTTGGTGTTGGTATCACAATGCCACTTATGCAGATGGTTATGCTTTCAGTCTTTCCACCTAACAAACGTGGTGCTGCCATGGGTCTTGGTGGATTAGTTATTGGACTTGCTCCTGCTATCGGACCTACACTTTCAGGTTTTATCATTGATAACTTTACATGGAGAGATCTTTTCGGGATGATCATTCCTATCGTTGTTATCGTTTTGATTTTAGCCTTTATTTTCATGCGTCCAGTTATTCAAACGCATCGTTCAAAACTAGATGTTTTGTCCTTGATTGAATCAACAGTTGGATTTGGTGCTATTTTATATGGTTTCTCATCTGTTGGTAATGACGGTTGGGGTTCAGCAACTGTTATCGTTTCAATCATTGTCGGAATAATTTTCATTGTATTATTTGGTTTTCGTCAATTACACATGGAAACTCCATTCTTGGAATTACGTGTTTTCAAAGAAAAGAAATTTGCTACTGCCGCAGCCTTGTCATCAGTTACTAACATGGCCATGATCGGTGTTGAAATGGTTCTACCACTTTATCTACAAATCGTTAAAGGGATGTCAGCATTCCACTCAGGTTTAACTTTGCTACCTGGTGCTTTGATGATGGGTATTATGAGTCCAATCACAGGTAATGCCTTTGATAAGTTTGGACCAAAAGATTTGGTACGTATGGGTATGTTCTTGTTAACTGCTGGTACGATTCCATTCTTCTTCCTAACACAAGAAACACCTGTTATCGATATCGTAATTCTTTACATGATTCGTATGTTTGGTATTTCAATGGTTATGATGCCTGCTACTACTGATGGTATGAATGCTTTGCCATTCGACTTGATGAGTCACGGTACAGCCGTTAATAATACTGTTAGACAAGTCTTCAGTTCAATGGGTACTGCTATTTTGATCAGTGTCTTGACTAACGTTACAAATAACGTTCAACCTTCAAAGACTATGCTTTCTCAAGCACCTTTGAAGTATCAAGATAACTTTATGAGTGCTACTTTGTCCGGATATCACGCAGCCTTTGCTGTTGCCGTCTTATTCTGTTTAATCGGTTTTGCTATCAGTTTCACAGTTACAAACCGTAAGAAGTCTAATCAAGATGTTGATATGGCTCAACTAAAGAATACAAAATTGGCAGGTGAAGAATAATGATAATTATTTCCATTATAATTTTTGCAGTTCTAGGTTATTACTTCGCTGTCTTTTTGAAGAATAAAAAAGTTGGTTACACTTTATCATTGATTTCCATCGTTTTATTCATTTGTAGTTTGGTTCTTTTGATTTCCAATGAACACAATCATCTGGGTATGGAACAAAAGACTGACCAAAAAGTTTACCAAGTTCAATCAGTTCAAAAGGGTTCAAATCTGCTTTTGAGAAAAGATTTAGGTACTAGCGGCAAAGAAAATGTTTACGTTTATCGTACTCCAGAAACTGCTAATGCTAAGAAACCTAAGACTACTAAAGCCGATCTTGACGTAAAAAATGTTGTTAAAACTGGTAATTATGATAATGCCACTTTAACTCAGAAGACGACTCGTTGGGTCTATAAGAATGGCTTCTACTCATTCTTGTTTGGTATTGAAGGCAACAATAAAGAATTTATCAAGCAAACTAATACTTTCAAAGTTGGCAATGACTGGCTAGTACTTTCAACCACTCAAGCAAAACAACTTCAAAAGAAAATGAAGAGTAAGTCATTCAAGAAACAAATGAAACAAGAAGGGGAAGCTTACGTTAAAAAGGCAATCGCCGGAGCAATGCAAGCAAATCCACAAATGACTTCAGCTCAACAAAAGAAAGTTGCTAAACAAGCACAAAAAGACTTTCAAGCTGAGGCACAAGCTAAGTTAGTTAAAGAAATTCAAAATCAAAAATAATTAATTAAGCGTAAAAACTAATCCTAGTGGCCGTTTTGGTTACTAGGATTTTTTTATGCAAGAAATTAGTTAGTTTCTGTTAATCTATAATAGATTGAATAAATTAGATAAAAAATTGAGGAGGAAAATATGAAGCAGATTGTGACGGGAATCGTAGCTCACGTTGATGCCGGTAAGACGACGCTTTCGGAAGCTTTGTTATACGAAGCGGGCGGTTTGAGAAAGTTAGGCCGTGTCGACAAAGGTAGTGCTTTTTTAGATTCGGACGATTTAGAGAAAAAACGTGGCATTACGATTTTTTCCCATCAAGCTAACCTCCAGTATCAAGATTTTAAAATGACGCTGTTAGATACCCCAGGACACGTGGACTTTGCGACACAAACTGAGCAAGTTTTGAGTGTTTTAGATTATGCCATTCTAGTTATTTCCGCAACAGATGGCATCCAAGGCTATACCAGAACTTTGTGGCATTTGTTGCAGCAATATCAAATACCGACCTTTATTTTTATCAATAAGACCGATGCTTTAGGCGTCGATAAGAAAAAAGTTCTAAAGCAATTGCAGACGGAACTATCTGGTGGCTGTATTGCTTTTGGAACAATTTCCAGCGAAACCTATGAAGAGATTGCGATGCAAGATGATACTGTCTTAGAACAATTTTTGGAGTCAGAGACAGTTTCAAAAGAAACCATTTTAAAAATGATTCAAGAGCGTCAAGTTTTCCCATGTTACTTTGGATCAGCTTTGAAATTATCAGGTATAACTGAATTCTTGGACGGGTTCAAAGAGTGGACTAAGGAGCGTTCTTTTGCAAGTGAATTTGGCGCTCGAGTTTTCAAAGTGTCACACGATGAGGGTGAGAGATTAACTTGGGTCAGAGTTCTTGGGGGAACTTTGCACAACAAGTCCGTCTTGTTAAATGATGAGAAGGCTAATCAATTACGGGTCTACAATGGTTCTAAATTTGAATTACGACAAGAAATTCCAGCTGGTGGAGTTTGTGCAATTACAGGCTTAGATTCAGCCCATCCCGGGATGGGATTAGGTCAAGTGAACGATGTTTTGAAGCCAACCATTCAACCAGTTTTAAATTACTCATTGAATCCAAATGGCAATGATATCCATGCTTGTTTAAATGCTTTAAAACAATTGGAAGAAGAAGACCCACAATTGCATGTCACGTGGTCCAATCATCTCCAAGAAATCCATGTTCAAATCATGGGTGAAGTTCAATTAGAAGTTTTGCAACAAATTTTAGAGCAACGTTTTGATTTAAAGGTAGATTTTGATCAGGGGAATGTCCTTTATAAAGAAACCATTACTGAAGAAATTGAAGGGGTAGGACATTTTGAACCTTTACGTCACTACGCTGAAGTCCATCTTTTAATGCAACCAGCACCTAGAGGCAGCGGCTTAACTTATGATTCCCAGTTGAGTTTAGATATTATGCCGCAAAATTGGCAACACCAAATCCAAACGAGTTTCTTTGCTAAAGAACATTTGGGAGTTTTAACAGGTTCACCAATCACTGATATGAAAATAACTTTAGTTAATGGCAAAGGTAGTATCGTTCATTCTGTTGGTGGCGATTTTCGTGAAGCTACTTGGCGAGCAATCAGGCAAGGCTTGATGATGGCAAAACAAGAAGATGCTTGTCAGTTGTTAGAGCCATGGTATCGGTTCCGTTTGGAGATTCCACAGGAACAAGTCGGTAAAGCGATGAATGATATTCAAAAAATGGATGGCAAATTTGATGCTCCTCAAATAAATGACAGCAATAGTTTGACGCTGCTCAGTGGAGTTGCTCCAGTTTCATCGATGCAAGGTTATGCTAAAGAGGTCAGTGCCTATACTCATGGGCAAGGCAATTTAGAATGTATCGTTGACGGATATCGACCTTGTCACAACGAAGCAGAAGTTGTTGAAAAAAGGCAGTATCAACCAGTTTCTGATCTTGAAAACACGCCCGACTCAGTCTTTTGTGCACATGGAGCCGGTTATCCGGTGGCTTGGGATAAAGTTCCTGGTACTATGCATTTGCCTTATTCAAAATAAAAAAGTTTTTCTAAGCTAATTACTAGTATTTCGATATAATTGCACGGATAATTATTAATTGAAGAATAGGGGGTGTAAGTATGGAAAAAATATTCGAAGTACGCAACCTTTTTTATCAAGTTGGTGATACTAAGATTTTAAAAGACATTAATCTAGATATAAAAAAGGGCCAATACTTAACAGTTGTTGGCCCTTCAGGTAGTGGTAAAAGTACTTTGATGAGAATTTTGGCATCAATGTTAAGCTCCACTTCTGGAGAAGTTAAATTCGATGGCGAACCAATTGAAACTTATGAGCCGATTCAATATCGACAACGTGTTTCTTATGCCTTTCAGCAACCAACTTTATTTGGAAAAACAGTTCGAGACAACTTAAAATTTCCTTTCGAAGTTAGAAAAAAAGAGTTCGATGAATCAAAAGCCATTGAGTATTTACAAATGGTCAATTTGAGTGCCGATTATATCGATAAGAGCGTCAATGATGTTTCTGGTGGTGAAAAACAGCGGGTGGCTTTATTGCGCAATCTCTTGTTTCCACCGGAAGTCTTGATAACTGATGAAGTAACAGCCGGTTTGGATGCTGAAAATAAAGATATCGTTCATAAAATATTGAGTGAATTCAATCAACAAGGCTTAACTATTCTGCGTGTGACCCATGATGAATCAGAAATTGAAGACTCTGTGGATAAGATAAAAATCAGGAATGGGGAGATTGAAGATGACTAACTTAACAGTTTCTAATTCGACTTTAGCTTTAGGATTCGTTTTAGTTTTAGTAGCGCTAGTCATTGGCTACATTGAAAAATTACATATTAATAAAGATATTTTGGTTGGAGTAGTTCGAGCAATCATCCAGTTGTCAGTAGTTGGATACATTTTGAAGTTCGTTATCAAGGCCAACGATAACTGGCTGACTTTTGCCTGCTTCGTTATCATCGTTATCAATGCCTCGTGGAATGCAGGTAAGCGTGGCAATGGAATTCCAAAGGCTTTTCAGTCGTCATTATTAGCGATTTTTATCGGAACGACGATTACTTTAGGAACCTTAGTTTTGACTGGTTCAATCAAGTTTGTGCCTGAACAAGTCGTACCTGTCACGGGAATGATTGCCAGCAATATTATGGTGGCAATTGGTCTATGCTATCGTAATATGATGCAAACTTTTTCTGATCGTCATCAACAAGTCTTGGAGAAATTAGCTTTGGGCGCTGATATTAAAATGGCGTCACTCGATATTTTACAAGATAGTATTAAAAGTGGAATGCAACCGACAATCGATTCAATTAAGACGTTAGGCTTGGTTAGTTTACCGGGAATGATGTCAGGGTTGATTTTTGCTGGAGTTGACCCAGTTAAGGCGATTAAATATCAAATTATGGTCACATTTATGCTGTTAGCTTCGACAGGAATTGGTTCAATAATTTCTTGTTATTTGGGATATAAACAATTCTTTAATGATAGAAAACAGTTAAATAATGAACTAATTTCGTAGCTTTCTTCAAATAGACCTACTATGTGGGTCTGTTTTTTTATATAATTGGTACAATGGGATGTGATGTAAATTTGAAGTTAGCAGTTATCGAAATCGGATCTAACTCCATTAGAACATCAGTGTATAAGTCTTCAAAAAGAAATCGTTTTAAAACTTTGGATCGTTGGCGAGAGCCTATTAGATTAGGTAAATCGATTGCTCAGAGTCGATTATTGACTAACGATCAGATTGAAGAAACAATTGATGTTCTAAAGAAATTTCAAGATAGAATTGACAGATACCACGTGAATCGTATCAGTTTGATTGCAACGGCAGCAGTAAGAATGGCCAAGAATCAAGAGCAACTGATTTTTGCCGTTTTAAAAGAGACTGGCTTGCAATTAAAAATAATCAATGAAGAAGAAGAAGCTTACTTTGATTATGTTGCTGTTAGAAGCACGATGCGAATCAAAGATGCCTTGATTGTCGATGTTGGTGGCGGAAGCAGCGAAATCAGTTTGGCAAAAAAAGGTCGCCTAAAACATGGCCTCAGTATACCGATTGGTGCCATTTCAATTTCTGACTTGTATTTAGCGAGTGATCCAATCAAAAAAAATCAGTTACAAAAAGCAAGAAACGATATTAATCGTCGCTTAGAAGACTTGCACTGGATGAGTTCTCAAGCCACTTTTGTAGGACTAGGAGGAACTCTTCGAGCCGTCACTAGTATTTTGAATCGTGAAGGTAAGAATAAAAAAACTTTGCATAATTCTGTTATTTCGTGCGATCAAGTCAATGAGTTATTTGATCAATTAATTCATGCTTCGTTAGAAGAACGGAGTCAAATCAAGGAATTAAGCGATGGCAGATACGAAGTTATTTTAGGTGGTATTTTAATCATCTCGGAAATTATTAAAAAAACCCCCTCTAAGGAAATTCGTTTTTCGAACTTCGGCGTTAGAGAAGGTTATGTTTTTGATTATTTTCATAAAATGAATCTTCAGGATCGAGAATAACTAAGCTCGACTTGGAAGAATCTTCTTAGCACGAGCTAAAATGTGTCCTTCCATCTTGTGCAGTAATTCATTCATCCAATAACCATTTTCCAAATCAAGATTGTCATCCAAAGCAAACACGTGTAAAACATAATCATGTGTTTGGTCTGGTGGATTAGGTCCATTGTAACCGATGGCCAAGTCTTTAGTGTCATCTAGTAATGGACTAGCAGAACTGTTCTTTCCTTGAACTACAGGACTTGTTGCAGTTTGACTAAAGTTTTCAGGAATACTTACTTGAGAACTTGGAATATTAGCTGCAGTCCAGTGAATCCATTCAAAACCACAAACGGGGATTGAATCAGGATCAGTAAAGGTCAAAGCAATAGTCTTTGCGTCTGCTGGAATATCTGATAACTTTATTGGGAAACTGATCGTTGGTTTCCCATTTTTTATGTTTTCAGCAGGAGCGTATTTACCATATTTATCTGGTAGTAAATTGTTTGGTAAATCAACATTTATTTCCATACAAAAATCTCCTTTATATGAGGTGTTAATAATGAAACAATTAAATAGTAATGAACTATCCAACCATATTGTAGAACAGGTCGAAAAGATTGAACAACAATATAATAAAAAGATTGAACTATATTCTGACTATAAGGATCAAGACTTTTTAACGCTTGATCAAGCCAGTCATGAAATAAAAGACGATATTATTAAAGTCGTTATTACCAATGAAAAATTCAGCGATTTCGTTCTATCGCACGAATTGCACCATATTGAACTGGAATTGTCTGATGAACCAAGTATCTCATGTGCTGTTACTTCTGGTAAGCCAGATAATGATGGTCGTATTCTAGCTATCGCTAATTCGGTTTTTGAAACTTTAGAACATGTCATCGTTGCTAAACGCCAGCAAGAAGACGGTACTTATACAGATGAAATTAAAACTGAATATTTGAAGGGGGTTGAATCTGCCCTCCATCCCAATGCAGAATTAGACCTTGCTAACATGCGTTTTTATCGAACATTAATTATGTTTGACGGTATTATCTTTGGTGAACACAGTCGTGACGATGATTGGAAGAATGAATTTCCAACATCTTTCAAGTATGCAAGTAAATTAGTTGAGATTGCGGAGGGAAATGATTTAACCGTTCCATTCCAATTTAGACGTGCTTTGGTTAACGGCTTAGATGAATATAATGAAATTATTCTTTCTAATGGTTATGAGGGCTTGCACTGTCATGAATTCTTGAATATCACGCCAATCGTTTCGAAACGTCAATTGCGTTTGTCCTTGAATCAAGTTTTTCAAATCAAACATTCTGCCTTTAAGAATCGTGCCACAGGTAGAGATGCTTTTGCTTTGATAGCTATCAATGATGGTCAAAGCGTGGCTACTTTGAATTTAGACCCTAAGAAAGTAACCCCAGAATTTTACAAAGCTTTTTATCAATACAAAATTGAAGAAGTGTTTGAAAAAGAGGGTATCAAATACTTGATCAGATAGAGGGTAATATGAATGTCCGATAAAATCGAAGAGTTAAAAGAATTGTTAGCACAAGCTAAGTTTGTGACTTTTCTAACTGGTGCTGGCGTATCCGTGCCATCAGGAATTCCTGATTATCGTTCAAAAAATGGACTCTATAAAAGAAAGAAATACAACTTTCCACCTGAATACATGTTGAGTCACGACAATTTAGTTGAACATCCCGATGTTTTTCATGATTTCGTGGTTCAAAATATGTACTTTCCAGATGCCAAGCCTAATATCATTCATCAAAAGATGGCTGAAATCAGCAATCAAAAAGGTGCAATCGTAACCCAAAATGTTGATAAGTTGCACACTAAAGCTGGAGCTAAGAATGTCGTGGAATTCCATGGCAATTTATACGATAATATTCATTGCTTAACTTGTGGCAAAGAGTTTCCTTATCAAACTTACTTAAAAGATTTCAGACATCATGAAGATAATGGTATCATTCGTCCTGGGACAACCGTCCTTTATGGCGAAAACATTAATCCGGTTAACTTCCAAAATGCTGCTCTAATGGTTCAAAAAGCTGACCTATTAGTTGTAGTTGGAACCAGCTTCAAAGTATATCCATTTGCAGGATTGCTTGAATATAGTTCTTCTAAAGCTAAGTTAGTAGTCATTAATAAGGAAGATTTAAACATTGATTCATCAATCTTAGCAATTGATGACGATGCAACGAACGTTTTTTCACAAATATAAAAAAATGCTATACTTAATATCAATTTGAGAGCGGTGGAGGCTAATATATTGACTCAAAACAAAAAGACTTTTTACATAACAACGCCCATTTATTATCCATCAGGTAAATTAACAATTGGGAATTCATATACTACGATTGCAGCGGACACTTTGGCTCGTTACAAGCGTAATGAAGGCTATGACGTTTTCTTCTTAACAGGAACTGACGAACATGGTCTAAAAATCGAACAAAAAGCCGAAGAAAAACACATGCAACCACAGGAATACGTGGACATGATGGCTAAAGGCATCAAAGAACTATGGAAGAAACTAGATATTTCAAATGATAAATTCATCAGAACAACTGACGAATATCACGTTAAGGCAGTTCAAAGAATTATTGAACGCTTAATTAAACAAGGCGATATTTATCTAGGCGAATATTCAGGCTGGTATTCAGTTGATGATGAAGAATACTTCACTGAATCCCAACTAGCTGAAGTATTCCATGATGATAATGGCAAAGTTATTGGTGGTAAGGCTCCTTCAGGACACGAAGTCCAATTAGTTAAAGAGCCATGCTACTTCTTTAAGATGAGTAAATATGCTGATCGTTTGTTGCAATATTACAAGGACAATCCAACCTTCATCGAACCAGAAATTCGTAAAAATGAAATGATCAATAACTTTATCAAACCAGGTCTTGAAGACTTGGCTATTTCACGAACAAGTTTTAACTGGGGTGTAAAAATCCCTAGCAATCCTGAACACGTTGTCTACGTTTGGGTCGATGCTTTGTTGAACTATATTACAGCCCTCGGCTATGAAAGCGACGACGATTCACTCTTCAAGAAGTACTGGCCAGCTAATGTTCAATTCGTTGGTAAGGAAATCGTTCGTTTCCACACTATTTATTGGCCAATTATTTTGATGGCTCTAGGAATTGATTTGCCTAAGCAAGTCTTTGGTCACGGCTGGTTATTGATGAAAGACGGAAAGATGTCTAAATCAAAGGGTAATGTCGTTTATCCAGAAATGTTAGTTTCTCGATACGGTCTAGATTCACTTCGTTACTACTTAATGCGTGCAATGCCATTTGGCAATGATGGGGTCTTCACTCCAGAAGATTATATCGACAAAATCAATTATGATTTAGCTAATGACCTTGGAAATCTTTTGAACAGAACAGTTTCAATGATTAACAAGTATGATGATGGCAAGATTGTTTCAATTGAAACGGTCACAGATTTAGATAAAAATCTTGAACAAGCTTACTCTGATACTTTGGCTGATTATCGTACGCATATGGACAAATTTGAATTCCCTGAAGCACTTGCTAGCGTTTGGTCATTTATCGGTCGTGCCAATAAATATATCGATGAGACACAACCTTGGGTTCTTGCAAAAGATGATGCTAAAAAAGCTGAATTACAAGCTGTCTTGGGTCATTTAGCAGAATCATTACGTTTGATTGCACTTTTGATCAGTCCGGTTATGACGCAAGCTCCAGTGAAGATGTTTAGCCAATTGGGCCTTGATTATGATAATGACAAGTCGCTTGATTTTGGCGATACAGTTGTTGGTAAAACTGTCACTGCTAAACCAGAACCAATCTTCCCACGTCTTGATGCGAAAGAAGAAATTGATTACATCAAAGGCAAAATGGCTGAAGAGCAAGCTAAGCATGGTGCTGGCAAGTTGAGTAAATCAGCACAGGCTAAGGCAAAAGCTCAAGCAGATAACGATGATGACTTCCCTAAGGAAATCGAATTCGACGACTTTGCCAAAGTTAAGATGGTCGTAACAGAAATCTTGGACGTGAAACCAGTAGAAAATTCCAACAAGTTATTGCAATTCAAACTGGATGATGGTTCAGGAGTCGATCGTCAAATTCTTTCAGGGATGCACAAATTCTATCCTAATTACAAAGAATTGATTGGTAAAAAAGTCTTGGCTGTCGTTAACCTCAAGCCACGTCGTATGGTTGGCGAATGGAGCAATGGCATGTTGTTATCCACTGAAAAAGGTGACGAAGTTAAACTTGCAATCGTTGACGATTCACATAAAAATGGAGCAATTTTAGGATAATGAAAATATTTGATACGCACACGCATTTAAATGACAAAGCGTTTGCTGGCAAAACACAACAGTTTATCGACAATGCTAAGGAATTAGATGTCGTGGAAATGGCAATCATTGGGTCGAATGAAGAATTCAACATTGAAGCCATTCGTCTAGCTCAAAATTATCAACCATTGCACGCTGTTGTCGGTTGGCATCCTGAATTTTCTGAAGAATACAACGAAGAACAATTAGTTAACCAAATAAAGTTGCCCGAAGTTGTTGGAATCGGAGAAATCGGCTTGGATTATCATTTTGAAGAGGACCCTGATCCTAAGATTCAACAAAAAGTTTTGATTCAACAATTAGACATTGCTAAACAATACAACATGCCTGTTTCAATCCATTGTCGTGACGCCTTTCCTGACATGTATCAGATTTTAAAAAATCATGACTTGTCAAAATCAGGTATCATCATGCACAGTTTCAATGGGGATGAAAAATGGCTCAATAAGTTCTTAGATTTAGGATTGTGGATATCATATAGTGGAGTCGTTTCATTTAAGAATGCTCCTGAAGTCCACGATTCTGCTAAAAAGACGCCATTAGATCGTTTATTAGTGGAAACTGATGCACCATATTTGACCCCTGAACCTTATCGAGGTCATTCCAATCAACCGGCTTATACGAGATATGTGGTCGATGCGATTGCTAAATATAAAGACATTGCACCCAGTGAAGTTGCTGAACATACTTTCAACAATGCTCACCAAGTGTATAATCTATAATTATGACAAAAATAAAAGAGATTATTGTAGTTGAGGGCAAGTCGGATACGAATCGTTTAAAAGATTGTTTCGGCGATGATGTTGATACGATTGAAACGACTGGGTCAGCTCTTAACGAAAAGACGATTAAGCAAATAAAAATTGCTCAAAAAAAACGGGGCGTAATTATTTTTACTGACCCCGATTTTAATGGAAATAGATTAAGAACAATCATTCAAAAAGCAGTTCCCGATGCTAAACAAGCTTTTCTTCCGCGAAGTAAAGCAGTTCCTAAACATAGCGATGGCAGTTTAGGAATCGAACATGCCAGAGATGAGGATATCAAAGCTGCTTTAAAGGCCGTCTATACAGCCAGCAGCAGCGATTTTCAAAAGTATGATCATGCAGATATGGTCAACTTAGGTCTTGTAGGCGAAGCCGATTCGCAACAGAAACGATTGTTCGTTGGTTCAGAATTAAAGATTGGTTATACTAATGCTAAGCAGTTTTTAAATCGACTAAATATGTTTCAAGTAGCACCTAAAGATTTGGTAGCTGCGGTTAAAAATTTTGATGAAGGAAGTACTCATGACACAAAATAGATTAAGTATTGCTGATCCTATTCGCACAAATGATATTATGCGTAAGTACAAATTACGTGCAAAGAAAAGTTTAGGACAAAATTTCTTAACCAATGAAAAAGTTTTAGACGATATTGTCGATGCTAGTGGTTTAAAAAAAGATGAAATAGCAATTGAAATTGGACCAGGAATCGGAGCATTAACTGAAAAGTTAGCTGAGGTTTCTGAGAAAGTTTTTGCTTTTGAAATCGACGAATCATTGATGCCAGTTTTAGCAGATACCTTGCAATATTACGATAATATTGAAGTTATCAATCAAGATATCTTAAAAGTTGACTTAGATGAGTTCGTTAAGGAAAAACATTTAGAGGGCAAAACAATTAAAGTCGTTGCTAACTTGCCTTATTACATTACGACACCAATCATGTTGAATTTGATCAATAGCGATTATCCATTCCAATCATTAGTTTTGATGATGCAAAAAGAGGTAGCTCAAAGGGTTACCGCTAATCCGGGGCATCGTGAATATGGCTCATTGACCATAGCAGTGCAAACGCAAATGAAGGCTAGAATCGACCGAATCGTTGGAAAAAATTCGTTTATTCCTCGACCTAAAGTTGATTCGGCGGTTGCAGTTTTAGACCGTTTGCCAAAAGATCAAATCGGTATCGAAGATCCTGAATTCTTCAATAAATTAGTTCGTTCTTCTTTCATGCAAAAGCGTAAAAGTTTAATGAACAATTTATTGAACTGGCTTGGTCGAACTGATGAAAATCGTGAAAGAATAAAAGATGTTTTTGAAAAATGTGGTATTGCTGAGAATGCCCGTGGCGAACAAGTTTCCATCGAACAATTTAAGCAGATGGCTGTTGAATTCAACAAAAAATAGATTACAGTTGTATTATATTGTTGAAATTTTCAATAAAACGTGGTAGAATTTCATTCCTAAGGAGTGATTATTATAATGCCAACATCATTGAAGACAATTAAGAGTCGTTTGGATTCACACTTAGGTGAGAATTTGACTATTGTTGCACAAGCAGGTCGTAAAAAGGTTGTTCGTCGTCGAGGAACTTTGTCAGAAACATTCCATTCAGTTTTTGTCGTAGATTTAGATCAAAATGAAAATTCATTTGAAAGAGTTTCTTACAGCTATGCTGATTTATTAACAAAATCAATTGATATCCATTTCGATAGTGAAGAACCAGCTGACACCGATGTTGAAGCTGAAACTGAATAATAAGAGTTCACTAGTAAAGGGTTTGAACAAATAGTTCAACCCTTTTTTTGCGTGTGAGGGAAAAAACTACCAGAAAAATTATAAAGTTAAGAGATTGATACGATTTCATTTGAAAAAAACATGAATTGTTCATTGTTTTGCTTTATAATTTTGTAGGAAGATATGTTTTAGGAGAAAAAAAGATGAAAACACGAAGAAGCGAACGTTTGATTGACATGACTCGCTATTTATTGGAGCGACCACACACCTTGATTTCATTGGCATTTTTTGCTGATCGTTACGAATCGGCCAAGTCGTCAATTTCTGAGGATTTAGGAATTCTACGGAGAACTTTTATGATCAGAGGGATCGGAGTTTTGGAGACTCTGCCAGGAGCAGGTGGTGGAGTTATCTTTACACCGGGGATTTCAAAAAAGGAAGCTACTGAATTTGTTGAGGAAACATCTAAAAGATTGGTTGAACCTAATCGAATCTTGCCAGGTGGCTATTTGTATTTGACTGATTTATTGGCTGATCCTGAGTTATTGAGAACTGTTGGTCGAATGATTGCTACACAATATTCACAAAGTTCAATTGATGTCGTTATGACGGTGGCTACTAAGGGTATACCAATTGCTCAAAGCGTGGCCAATTTCTTGAATATTCCCTTTGTTATCGTTCGTCGCGATTCTAAGATTACTGAAGGTTCGACCATTAGCGTCAACTATGCTTCAGGCTCTTCAGATCGTGTTGAAAAAATGGAATTATCAAAACGTAGTTTGGATGAAGGCTCACGAGTATTAGTTGTCGATGACTTCATGAAAGGCGGTGGCACTATCAATGGCTTGCAAAGTTTGATTTCTGAATTCAATGCCATTTTTGTTGGTGCAACTGTTTTTGCTGAGAATATTAATATTAATAGTCAATTTAGTGATGCCGAAATTACTTCGATTTTTAAAGTAACTAAAATTGATACAAAGAACCGAATTTTAAATGTTGAACCAGGTAATTATTTAACTAATACCGATTTCAGCTATTTTGAATAAATTCTTGATTGAGCAGTCATATATAATAATGCTATTATATATAAGGATATTTGAATGACTGAAGGGAGTTTCTGATGTCGAATCGTTATGTAATAATTCTTGCAGCTGGAAAAGGTACAAGAATGAAATCCAGATTGTACAAGGTATTGCATCCAGTAGCTGGAAAAGCTATGGTTGATCACGTTCTAACTCAAGTAGAAAAAATTAAACCAGACTTAGTCGAAACTATTATTGGTAATGGCGCAGATAAAGTTAAGGATTTGCTTGGCGACAGAACTAATTATGCTTTGCAATCTGAACAGTTAGGTACAGGTCATGCTGTATTACAAGCTGAAAAAGATTTAGGTAACAAAGAAGGTATAACATTAGTTGTTACTGGTGATACACCATTGTTCACTGCTGATACTTTTGAAAAATTATTGGACTATCATGAAAAAGAAGAAGCAGCGGTAACTATTTTGACAGCTCATGCGCAAAATCCATTTGGTTACGGTCGTATCGTCCGTGACGGCAATGGTAATGTCGAAAGAATCGTTGAACAAAAAGACGCTTCACGAAGCGAACAAGAAATTCAGGAAATTAATACTGGTGTCTTGTGCTTCGATAATCAATTGTTATTTGAAAACTTGCACAAAGTTAATAATGACAACGCTCAAGGTGAATATTACTTACCAGATGTAATCTCACTATTAAAGGAACAAGGTAAGAAAGTTTCAGCTTATCAAATGGCTGACTTAAGCGAATCATTAGGTGTTAATGACCGCGTTGCTTTGTCTCAAGCTGAAAAACTTATGCAAAGAAGAATCAATGAAGCGCACATGCGTGACGGCGTTACAATTGTTGATCCTGACAATACTTACATCGACGTGGATGTAAAAATTGGCAACGATACCGTCATTGAGCCAAATGTAAAGATTTTTGGCAAGACTTCAATTGGTTCTGAATGTGTTATTGGATCAGGTTCTCGTATTTCTGATTCTGAAATTCAGGATAATGTTGAAGTTATCAGTTCCACAATTGAAAGCGCCGTTATGCACAAGGGTAGCAATATCGGTCCTAATTCTCATTTGAGACCTAAGGCTGAAATTGGTCGCGATGTGCATGTTGGTAACTTTTGTGAAATTAAAAATGCTAAAATCGGTGATAGAACTAAAGTAGGTCACTTGACTTATGTTGGCGATGCTACTTTAGGTACTGATATCAACGTTGGCTGTGGAGTTGTCTTTGTCAACTATGATGGTGTGAAGAAGTGGCATTCTACGATTGGCGACCACTCATTTATCGGTAGCAATTCAAATATTATTGCTCCTGTTGAAATGGCTGACCACTCATTTATTGCTGCGGGTTCAACTATTACAAAGGATATTCCTAAGCATGCAATGGCGATTGCACGTCAAAGACAAACTAACAAAGAAGATTTTTGGAACAGATTACCATTATCAAATAGTGAAGAATGGAAATAAGGGTGAATAATTAAATGTCATATCAAAATAACGAACGACCAATGAAGATTTTTGCATTGAATTCTAACAAACCTTTAGCAGAAAAAATTGCTAAGGAAGTCGGAGTACCACTTGGTAAATCATCAGTTACACGTTTCAGTGATGGTGAAATCCAAATCAATATCGAAGAAAGTATCCGTGGTTCTGAAGTATTCTTGATTCAATCAACTTCAGCTCCAGTTAACGATAACTTGATGGAATTATTGATTATGGTTGATGCTTTAAGAAGAGCTTCAGCTAATGTTATCAATGTTGTAATTCCATATTATGGATATGCAAGACAAGACCGTAAATCACGTTCACGTGAACCTATTACAGCTAAATTAGTTGCTAATATGTTAGAACGTGCCGGAGTTGAGCGTGTCCTTGCCTTGGATCTTCACGCTGCACAAATCCAAGGATTCTTTGATATTCCAGTTGATCACTTGATGGGTGCTCCATTATTAGCTGATTACTTCTTAACAAATCATCTAGAAGATGACGCTGTTGTTGTATCACCTGATCATGGTGGTGTTACACGTGCTAGAAAACTTGCTGAATTTTTGAAGACGCCAATTGCTATTATTGATAAGAGAAGACCACGTGCAAACGTAGCCGAAGTTATGAATATTATTGGTAGTGTTAAAGGCAAACGTGCCATTATCATCGATGATATGATCGATACTGCCGGTACAATTTCATTAGCATCTCAAGCACTTATCGACGCCGGAGCAACTGAAGTTTATGCATGTTGTACACACGCAATCCTATCAGGTCCAGCTATCGAAAGAATCGAAGCCTCACCAATCAAGACCTTAGTAGTAACTGATTCAATCAATCTACCTAAGGAAAAGATTATGGATAAGATGGTTCAAGTATCAGTAGGACCACTTATTGGAGAAGCTATTAAACGTGTTCACGACAACGAACCAGTTAGTCCATTGTTTAATACAAGATTTGAAAATAAGAAATAATAAACCAGAGAGCGAAACAGGAGCGGTCAGCTACCGGAGCCTAAGACAATTTCACGAATTGCTCGCGTACTTTGCGAGTGATTTGGGAAATAGCCTTAGGTGCAGGTAGTTGCCCCTGTGTAGCTCGTTTCCACTATAAAAATAGAACGCGTAGGTTATAAAACTACCAAAAGAGAGAAAACTCCTTTATCAGAGTTTTCTCTCTTTTAATTTATAAAATTTTGAACAATTGAATTTGTATTCAAACAACAACTAAATTCTAAAAAATATTACTTTTGATTATTATGAATTAATTAAATCAGAATAATTATTAACTTTGAAAAGTTCACAATGGCTATAAGAGAAATTTAAAATAAACCAGTATCATTCACCGGCATTTAACTTTATATGGCCACAAAACTGATATGAGACCTTATTAAAGGGTGAATAGGATATGAGTATTGTTATCAGACGATAAATATCTTATTTAAAGTAAATCATCAAGACAATGAGGACCATATGTAGGTCTAATAAACTGATTATTTAAAGATGTACTTGATAATAAATAAAAAATAACAAAAAAAACTGCTGATTCATCCTCGAGTCAGCAGTTTTTGATAATTTAAAATTTAGTATCTGTTGTTATTATTATTTCTTTGTTGATATCTAAGCAAATCACGAATTTGTTGTAGATATTCAGTTTGTGGATCAGGGATTTCTTCACCAGATTGATCGAACTTACTAAGTGATCCATCTCGACGTACACGATTCATCATTTTTACAATCATAAAGACAACGAACATAATGATCAAGAATTGGATAACCGCATTAATAAAGTCACCAATCAAGAAAGTAGCTCCTAAAATTTGAAACTTCATATCTGTTAAGTCGATTTGCCCAATAAAGAGTCCGATAAGCGGATTTAGAAGGTAAGTGGTGATTGCTGATACTAGGCTATTAAAAGCAGCACCAACGATAACACCGACGGCTAAGTCAACAACAGTACCACGGGAAATAAATTCTTGGAATTCCTTAAGCATTCTCGCCAAATCTCCTTCATTGATATATTACCTTTTGCAAAGCACAGATTTTACTGTACTATATTTTCGGAAAATTGAAAGAGGGACGATTAATATTTATCGAAAATTTAATGCAGTTGCAATAGATTTGTTAATCACCGCGTTCTTTGTTAAAGGCCGCGTACTTCTTTTTAACATCGCTTAACTCTGTTGCAGTTATTTTTTGGTTTACTTCATCAGTTAGACGAGCTTTTGTATCGTCATCCCAATCGTAATATTTGGCTAAGCAATCAATAACGTTAGTTTTAATACTTTTGGCATGCTTGATGTCAAATAACAATTGGCTGCTGCGACGAAGTAGAAAGTCTAATGGATGTTCGACCATTTCATATTTCAATCCATAATGCAGCATTGCCCAATCGATTCTTGGAAGACGAGCTTTAGTTTTAGTTTCGGGAATTAACTTGAAGACTTCAATAGCATTAGAACCATAGCGCTGTACGATTCTTTTTGCATCTTCACGGCTGAGGTGATAATCAGTCATCCCTAAATGAATATTCTCATCAAAGAAATCCATCCAATTCTTTTCGCCACCAACGGCACCACCAGATAAAGGCAAGTTCTTGGTTTGTGAATTTCTAAAACGATAATTAGTTTCGTCATTTAGTTGCATAGCAACACGGTCAACAATTTTTTCAGCCATCTTTCGATAACCAGTTAATTTTCCACCAGCAATCGAGAGCAATCCAGATTTAGATTGAAAAATTTCATCTTTACGTGAAATTTCCGAAGGAGATTTGCCTTCTTCTTGAATCAATGGACGAACGCCAGACCAACCACTTTCCACATCGTCTGGAGTAAGATATTGTGGCAAGTCAAACATTTGGTTAGCGGCTGCTAGAATATAAGTGACATCAGTGGCAGTGATGTTTGGTTCCTTAGGATCTTTAGTCCAAGTTGTATCAGTCGTTCCAATGTAAGTCTTATTTTCACGTGGAATAGCAAACATCATTCTGCCATCATGGAAAGGCGTATCAAAGTAAACCGAATTGGTAATAGGGAACTTGTCGTGATCAATTACTAAATGTACGCCTTTTGTAAGATGCAAATGCTTACCAATATCTGAGTGATCCATCTTTCTAATGCCATCGACCCAAGGACCAGCCGCATTGATAATCTTTTTGGCATGAATTTCACCAGTTTTACCTGTAATTAAATCTTTAAAGATGACGCCACAAATTTTTTCGTCGCGGTCATATAATAAACCGACTGCTTTGATGTAATTTGCAATCAAAGCACCTTTTTCATTGGCTTTTTTAGTAACTTCTAAGGTTAAACGAGCATCGTCAGTCCGATATTCAACGTAGACACCAGAGCCCTTAAGACTTTCGCCTTTGATATAAGGCTCTCTTTCCAAAGTATCATGTGCATTGAGCATGTATTTTCTTTCAGAAGCTTTGACGCCAGCCAAACGATCGTAAACATCCAAGGCAATGGCGGTTGAAAATGGTCCAAAGGTGCCATCTTCATAAAAGGGAAGCATCATTTTTAATGGCGTCGTAACGTGTGGAGCGTTGTTATAAACAATTGCTCTTTCGCTACCGACTTCATGGACTTCTTTTAAGGCAGCTTGTTTTAAGTAACGTAATCCACCATGGACTAATTTAGTTGATCGGCTGGATGTACCTGAAGCAAAGTCGCGCATTTCTATCAAGCCAGTTTTGATTTCTCTAGTTTGGGCATCGAGTGCTATTCCACAACCGGTGATTCCACCACCGATAACTAAGAGATCAAGGGTTTGATCTTGTAAGTTTTGTAAATTATTTAATCTAGTTTGGTTTGAAAATTCCTTCATTTTATCCTCCCAATAAGTAGATATTTTACTAAAACTGATTTAGCTATATTCTAATAAAATTACAGAAAAGTTGAAAGTATAGTGACTAAACAATTTTGTTGTTGTGAATATGTTTCTGGAATTTTTCATAATCAGAGCCAAAAATCTCATCTGATTGTTGAGTCAACATCGATTTAGGGAAGTACAATCTTTCATCGCCCAAAATCTTTCCTGTCAAAGCTCTGACCAAACGACTGACAGTCGATAATTCAATCAATGAACCATCATCTTGCATGATTTCAATTTGAGTCCGACTCTTATTGGAATTAGGATTGTAAACATCATATGGCAGATCATAACTGGTATTAGTTGCTGTGTAATATTTTTTATCAAACCCAACGCTTTCAACGATGTCAGCTAATTCAGGCAAAAGATGCTTTGTCTTGTGGTCGTATTCAGCTGATTTGAAAGGTTTACGTGAAAGAAAACGATAAGATAAATCTTTTAAAATTTCGTCAGGATAATATTGCCAAAGAGTGAAATAAGTATTTAAGATGCCGTCATCTAAAAGTAAGTAGTCGTCAATTGTGACCTTGTTTTCAAAGAAAGGAATCAAAAGACTTGGCATTTCAAAGCCATTCATATGGTTGTGTTCATAAAGATCCTTAGCCCGTTGCAACAATTTAGTCAAAACGACTTCCATTCCGCGTGACACTGGGTGGAAATAAACCTGTTGATACATTTGGAAACGACATAAAACATAGTCTTCAACAGCATGCATCCCGTCGTTGTCAAAAGCAATTCCACCTTTATATGGACGCATGACACGCAAAATTCTTGTTAAATCGAACATTCCATACTTGGTGCCTGTGAAATAGGCATCACGCAACAAGTAATCCATTCTGTCGGCGTCAATTTGACTAGAAATCATTTGCACGACTTGAGGATTGGGATAGGTGTGAGCAATTACGCTGGCAACTTTTTCGGGGAAATCAGGTGCAACTTTTTTCAAAACTTGATTGATTTCTGTTTCAGGGGATGTGATGATTTTTTGGGTCCACATCTCGTGATCAGTGTTGAAGATATGCTCAAAAGTATGCGAGTAAGCACCGTGGCCGACGTCGTGCAATAAGGCAGCGCACAAGGCAACGATTCTTTCGTCATCGTTCCAAAGTCCATCGCCAGGTTTCTTAGTAGGATAGTTTCTTTGGAAATTGTCACAGATTTGGCGAGTTATTTCGTAAACACCCATACAATGAGTGAATCGAGAATGTTCGGCGCCTTGGAAAGTAAATGACGAAGTTCCTAATTGTTTGACTCGACGTAGACGTTGAAATTCCTTCGTATTAATCAAGTCAAGAATGACTTTATGTTGGACGTGGATATAATTATGAATAGGATCGCGAAAAACCTTTTCTCGTGGTAGCATTTCTAAATTATAAGTCATTTATTTTTCCTCCAATAGGGCTTTATTTCTTTTAAGAAGATCATTTAATGTTGAATTATAGGCTTCTTGATAGGGAAGTGAATTTTGGATAATAAAGAATTCTTTTTGATCGACTTGATATTCTTGCCTGATAGTGTGTAAAATTCTTTCCTTAGCCATCGTAATCGTTAATTTAGTATCTAACAGTTGATCTAAGTTTTCCATTACTCGTGGATTAACATCAGGATAATCAAACTTTTGACTTTTGGGGAAGTTAGATACTTCGTAGAAGTCTTTCATTAGTTGACCACGTTTTTTTTGATTGCCATTGATACTGATATAAGCCATTACAGCTACACCATTGCCAGCTCGACGTTGCGAGATGCCAGCAAACTTTTTGTCAGCAATGCTCAAATCAAAAGTTCCTGGACAATAAGAGTTGACGATTTCGCCAGTTTTGATATCTTTGGAGAAGGAATCCTTTAAAAGACGATAAATTTTGTTATAAGCATCATCGATCAAGAAATTATCTTTATTAGGTAAGAAAAGAGAACAATTTAAGATTCCGGGGTCAGTCACGACACCAAGCCCGCCAGAATTACGTAAATAATATAGGTAATTTCTCTGCGATAACATTTGCAAACCAGCTTGTAAGTTAGGGAGACGCTTGTCTTGCATTCCTAGAATCACCGTTGGTGGGGTGACCCAAAAGTGAATCACGGGTTGATTATTTTCGGAAACAAATTTTAAAATAGCACCGGTATCTGAAAATGGGACAAGCATATCTTTATTAGAGCTTATTTCTTGGTCGTATAATATAATAGTGTTGTTCACTTAATCACTTCTTTTAATTAATTAATATAATTTTATCATGTAGAGGCAGTAAGTATTGGAAAATAATAGTTTTGATATAAATGTAGAGTTAAACATTGAGACATTACAATCTGGGGAATTAACACACACTAAAATTGCCGAACCGGGTAAGTTCACTCAGATTGGAAATTCAGTTTATTTAAAATTTAATGAAAGTCTAGATAATGATGATACGGCTTCAATCTTAGTTAAGATTACCGATGAGGGTGAAATTCACTTAAAGCGAGTAGCAAAGTCCAAAAATCTTGCTTCACTCTTGTATTTTACACATAATAAGCATAACAGTGGGCATTTGGAAACTGAATATGGAGTCTTGCCTTTGGGAACTTTTACCAAAGATTCCAAGATTGAAATTTTAAATAATCCACTTTCAGGTAAAATAAACATTGATTATGACTTGATTTACGACAATAATGTAATAGGTAATTATAAATTTAGATTGATTTTTGGTGCCTGAGCCGATATGATTATAAGTAAGACGCTGTGAAAGGACGTGTACACGTTTGAAGTTTGATAAATTCAAGGATCAAGATAAAAGCGAGCTCTCACTGATCGAGGTAGCTTATGAGATTCTTAACAACAATGATAAAAAAGTAATGAATTTTTCTGACATCGTTAACGAAATCCAAGACTACTTGGGCAGATCTGACGAAGAGGTCAAGCAATCTCTTCCTCAATTTTATACAGATTTGAACAATGATGGTAGTTTTCTTTCACTTGGGGAAAATGTTTGGGGATTACGTAAATGGTATCCATATGATTCAGTTGATGAGGAAGTAAATCACCCTGAAGACAATGGATCTGAAAATGCCCATAAGGCTGCTCAAAAAGTTAATGCCTTCTTAAGCGATGACGATGAAGATGATGATGTTGTCGACTACGACGATGACAACGATTTAGATGTATCCGATATGGATGATGACGATGATGACAATGGTTCATCTGACAATGGTCCTGACTTGTCTAAGTTCTCTAATTCTGATATAACCGTTGATGACGATGACGACGATCCACATGATGACAGTTTGGAAGATGGTATCGAAGGCCAACTTTCAGAATTTGATGCGGACGATGATGACGCTGACGACGAAGATATCGACTTGTCTGATGAAGACGACGATGATGATGATGACAGCGACAAAGACGACGACGATACAAATAAATAAAATTTTCGAATTAAAAGTTTGACGACTCGAACATATCACGGTATTATATAGTTCGGGCTCTATTAGATAGACAACTTCAAGTTCCCTGTTCATGCAGAATAGGGGACTTTTTTATTTTTGTGAGTGAGAAATCCCTAGAAACAATATGTGGAGGAAGATATGACTAAATACATTTTTATTACAGGTGGAGTCGTTTCATCATTAGGTAAGGGAATTGTTGCCGCATCCCTTGGAAGACTTTTAAAGAATCGCGGCCTAAAGGTTACAATGCAAAAATTTGATCCCTATATCAATGTGGACCCAGGAACAATGAGCCCATATCAACATGGTGAAGTTTTTGTTACTAACGATGGTACAGAAACTGACCTTGATTTAGGACATTATGAAAGATTTATCGATAACGATTTGAACAAATATTCAAACGTTACAACTGGTAAAATCTATTCCGAAGTAATTCGTCGCGAACGTCGTGGTGATTACAACGGAGCAACTGTGCAAGTTATTCCACATATTACTGATATGATCAAGCAAAAGATCATGCGTGCTGCTTCAACTACTGATTCAGATGTAATCATTACCGAAGTTGGTGGTACTGTTGGTGATATCGAATCACAACCATATTTGGAAGCATTGCGTCAAATGAAAGCCGAAGTTGGCTCAGAAAATGTTGTTTATATTCACACATCATTAGTTCCTTACTTGAAGGCTGCTGGTGAAATGAAGACTAAACCAACACAACACAGTGTTAAAGAACTACGTGGAATTGGTATTCAACCTAACATTTTGGTTGTTCGTACTGAACTTCCAATGCCACAAAGCATGAAAGACAAAATTGCATCATTTTGTGATGTTGATTCAGAAGCTGTTATTGAATCACGTGATGCTAGTTCACTTTATGATGTTCCATTGAACTTACAAGCACAAAGCTTTGATGATATTGTTTGTCGTTACCTACACTTAGATACAAAACCAGCCGACATGAAGAATTGGCATAAGTTAGTTGATCGTGTTCACAACTTGAAGCATAAGACAAAGATCACTATGGTTGGTAAGTATACAAAATTACAAGATGCTTACATTTCTGTAACAGAGGCTCTCCGTGCTGCCGGTTATGTTTATAATACAGAAATAGAAATTGAAAAAATTTCCGCTGATGTCATCAACGAAGATAACGTTGCTGATTACTTAAAAGATTCAGATGGTATCGTAGTTCCTGGTGGTTTCGGTAGCCGTGGACTAGAAGGCATGATTGCTTCAATTAAGTATGCTCGTGAAAATGATGTTCCTTATCTTGGACTTTGCTTAGGTATGCAAATGGCAAGTATCGAATTTGCTCGAGATGTTGCTGGTATCAAAGATGCAACAACTGGTGAAATCGATCCAGATGCTAAACACAAGATTATTGATATCATGGCAGATAAAAAAGATGTTGAAGACCGTGGTGGTACTTTACGTTTGGGTTCATATCCATGTAAACTAAAACCAGGTACAAAGACAGCTGCTGCTTATGACAATCAATCAGTTATTCAAGAAAGACATCGTCACAGATATGAATTTAACAATGAATATCGTAAACAATTTGAAGATCTTGGCCTAGTATTCTCAGGTGTATCTCCTGACAATCACTTGGTTGAAGTTATTGAAGTTCCTGAAAACAAGTTCTTCATTGCTGCTCAATACCATCCAGAATTCTTATCAAGACCAACTAAACCAGAAGGCTTGTTCAAAGGCTTTATCGGTGCAGCTTCAGGCCTTGAAGAAGATGAAATGTAATCTTCGGTAGTCAAATATAGTTAGGAAAAAGCTTATGCAAAAACTTGTAATCAACGGTGGAAAGAAGTTATCAGGTGAGGTAACGATCGGTGGCGCTAAAAATAGCACTGTCGCTTTGATACCTGCAGCTATCTTATCTGAAACACCGGTAGTGTTAGATTCTGTTCCACAAATTAGAGATGTAAAAAACTTACGTTCTATTTTGAAAGATATGAACGTTACTTCAGAAATGAATAATGATGTATTGCGAATTGATCCAACTAAGATTCAATTTGCTGAATTGCCAAGTGGAAAAGTTAGCAGTTTGCGCGCTTCATATTATTTTATGGGTGCCATGCTGGGTCGCTTTGGTAAAGCAGTAGTTGGTTTTCCTGGTGGTGACGACATTGGACCACGTCCAATTGATCAACATATCAAAGGATTCGAAGCACTAGGGGCACACGTTGAGAACAAACATGGGCAGATCATTATTACTGCTCCACAAGAGGGTCTTAAAGGAGCCAAAATCTTTTTAGATATGGTTTCAGTCGGTGCAACAATCAATGTTATTCTGGCAGCTGTTAAGGCTAAGGGGACAACTGTGATTGAAAATGCCGCTAAGGAACCAGAAATCATTGATTTAGCAACATTTTTGAATAATATGGGTGCTGTTATTCGTGGTGTAGGTACGGAAACAATTAGAATTGAAGGTGTAGATAATCTTCGTTCCAATAATGCACACACAATTATTCCAGACCGGATTGAAGCAGGAACTTATCTAAGCTTAGCTGCAGCCAATGGTGGTGGTATTCTCGTCAAGAATATCATCAGCGAGCACTTGGATGCTTTCTTAGCTAAACTGGATGAAATGGGAGTCAACTTAGAAGTTGGCGAAGATAGTATTTACGTTAAACCATCACCAAATTTGAAAGCTGTTAATATCAAAACAATGCCATATCCTGGCTTTGCAACGGATTTACAGCAACCAATTACGCCACTTTTGATGAAAGCTAGTGGCGAAGCGATGGTCGTTGATACGATTTATCCTAAACGAGTTAAGCACATTTCCCAACTTAATAAGATGGGAGCAGACATTACTAGTGAAAATGATTTAATCTTTGTTCACGGTGGTGCCAAATTGAAGGGTGCTAATGTTTCAGCTGATGAGATTCGTGCTGGAGCTTGTTTAATGATTGCCGGATTATTAGCTGATGGTCAAACGGTAATTGACCATGCCGAAAATATTTTACGTGGCTACGATCAAGTAGTCTGGAAGTTGCATTGTTTAAACGCCGATGTTAAATTGATTGGTGAAGACGATATGATTGAATCTTAATTTTTGATTGTTTAATTTATCAAAAAAGAGGACGCCATTGGCGTTCTCTTTTTTAGGTTGATTGATTCAGTTTCTGACCAAAAAGTCAATTTACATTATTAGGAATCTATTGAATAATTAGCTAACTCATGATAATATTAAACACTGTTAGTAATTTAATCTATATTTCCGTTAAGGATTTATGGCAAAGGAGCGACATAGAATGAAACAAGGAATTCACCCAGATTATCACCAAGTTGTATTTATGGACTCTTCAACAGGTAAGAAGTTCTTAGCTGGTTCAACAGTTCAATCAAGTGAAACAGTTGATTATGAAGGTACAGAATACCCATTAGTTCGTGTTGAAATTTCATCAGATTCACATCCTTTCTATACTGGTAAACAAAAGTTTGCTCAAGCAGATGGACGTATCGATCGTTTCAACAAGAAATATGGCTTGCAAAACAAGTAAAACGAATAAAAAAAGTCATCCGTTCGGATGGCTTATTTTTTTGGTTTATTCTTCTTTAACTTCAAGTGTGAAAATACCCAGGTAAAGTTGATCAAGGCTAGGAAACTAGTGCTCAAGAAGACAGAGGAATAACTCAAGACACTTGAGATAGAAGAACCTAGCAATGGTCCACAGACATTACCAACTGATTGGAATGACTGATTATATCCAAAGATTCGACCGGTGTATTTGGCATCAGTGTATTTGGCCAAGATGGTTTGAATTTGTGGTACCAAACAAGCATCAGAAATACCAACTAAGAATCGCAAAACTGCTAGTTGCCAAACATTAGTAACAAATGCCTGTGGAATATAGACAAGTATTGCAAAAATCAAACCACCAACCAGAATTTTACCAGTACCAATTTTATCTCCCAAAGCTCCAAATCTTGGGGCAGCGATAATGTTGGCAATCCCTGGCATTGCAGCAACTACGCCGGCTACTAAGGTGACTTGACTAGAATTATGCATCAATTGTTTAACATACAAACTGATGATTGGATTAATCGAGTTATTCGATGTTTGCACGATCATAGTCGTAACGAACATTGCCAAAATCAGATTAGGATTTTTCAACTTGTGGAAAATCTCTTTAGTTGATTCTTCTTGTCCTTTTGGAATTGGTTTGAAATCCTCTTGGATAAAGATTATTACCAAAATAAAGGCAATGAATAGCAATGTACTGGTTATCATAAATGGTATGCGATAACCAAAATACTGCGCGATGACACCACCGACCAAAGGTCCTAAAAGCGTTCCTGAAATGACTCCAGTGTTTAGAGTACCAAGAGCCTGTCCGCTTTCTGAACGTGGGGCTGTTGACGCAATCAAGGTATTAGCGTTGCTGACGAATCCTGAAAAGACACCTTGAAGGAGTCGTAAAACAACTAATTGCCATGGAGCTGTAACGAAGGCTTGAAGGAATATAACGATAGCCATACCTAGAGAAGCTCGAATCAGCATTAACTTACGACCGCGTCGATCGGCAATTTTACCCCAAATTGGTGAAATTATCGCCATGACGAGAAACGTCGATGAAAAGGCGATACCATTCCAGATGACGAGCTGACTTTTGGTGAAATTACCTAACTGGTTAATGTATAATGGCATAAAGGGTGTTATCATACTGAAGCCGATACCTGATACAAAAGTACTGAACCATAAAACGATTAAATTTCGTTTCCAATAATTATTCGGTTCAGGACTATTATCTGCATTAGATGTCATATACATCAAATCCTTTCTAAGTATCTTAGTATACTCTTTTTTTGTTTAGTTCTTATAAATTTAATTTTTTAAATTGAGGAAGTTTTTTCATGAAGATGAAGTTAAGGGAAGTCTACTCCGCATTAAAAATCCAAGCAGACTCTATTGCTGACGTCGAAATTACTGGCGTTTGCTTTGATAGTCGCAAAGCTCAAAAGGGCGACTTATTTTTTCCATTGCAAGGACAACGCGATGGACATGAGTTTATAAATAGTGCCATTGAAAATGGTGTGAGTGCAACAATTTGGCAAAGCGATCATGATATTCCTAATGACAAGATACCTTATGTTGTCGTTAAGAATGTTTCGAACGCTTTTGAAACATTGGCCAAGTATTATTTGGGTAAAGTAAATCCGAGAGTTATTGCTGTAACTGGCAGCAATGGGAAGACTACTACCAAAGATATGATTGCAAAAATTCTTAGTACCAATAATAATGTAGCGAAAACTCCACAGAATTTTAACAATGAAATTGGTGTACCATTCACCATTTTGAATATGCCTACTAATACGGAAGTTTTGGTAGTTGAAATGGGAATGGACCGTCCTGGACAAATTGACCATTTGAGCAGTATTGCTAATCCAGATATTTCAGTTATTACGATGATTGGTGAGGCTCATATTGAGTTCTTTGGGACTCGTGACAAAATTGCTGACGCAAAAATGGAGATTGTCGTTCACTTACAAGAAGACGGAAGATTTGTCTTTAATGGTGATGAGCCATTATTGTTAGAACGTGCTAAAAAAGTTAATCAAGAGAAGTTAACTTTCGGCAATCAAGACAGTAATACCTTGTATGCAACACAAATAAGCCCTGGTAAAACGTCAACTAAATTTAAGACTAACCTTTGGCCAGAGCTAGATTTTGAAATTCCAATGATGGGTGAATATAATGTTAATAATGCATTGGCTGCTTTATTAGTTGGAAAAGTTTCTCATATTCAACCTGAGGCAATGCAAAAAGCCTTAAGCAATCTGTTCGTTACTCAAAACCGGACAGAGTGGATGAAGGCAAAAAATGGTGCTGATATTTTGAGTGATGTGTATAACTCAAACCCAACAGCTGCCATTGAAGTTTTAAACAGTCTCAAAGAAATAAAAACAGCCGGTCGGAAGTTGATCGTTTTAGGAGATATGTTGGAGTTAGGGGATGCTTCTAAGCGTCTACATGAATCTCTCTTTGAACATATCAGTCCAGATGACTTTGAAAAAGTCTATTTAATTGGTGATTATATGAAGTTTTTGAAAGATAAACTCAGTGACAAGTATGATTCCTCTAATTTGTTTTGGTACGAAAAAGACCAACTTGCTGACTTGACCACAGATTTAAAGAAAGAATTAAAACCAGATGACACCGTCTTATTAAAGGGAAGCCATGGAATTCACTTAGAAAACGTTTTACATGATTTAATTTAGAAGTTGTTATTTGAGTTTGTGTATAAAACGTGGTAAAGTAGTCAAATTGTTATTTATCGTGTTTTAAAAAATGGAGGACATTTGTGAAATTTAAAGAATTAGATTTAGATCCCAGATTATTGAGTGCCGTAGACGAAGCCGGTTTTGAAGAAACTACACCTATCCAAGCTCAAACTATTCCACTAGTTATGACTGGCGACGACGTTATCGGACAAGCTCAAACTGGTACAGGTAAGACGGCAGCCTTTGGCTTACCATTGCTAAATGCCGTTGATACTCAATCAAGCGATATTCAAGCATTGATTATCTCACCAACTAGAGAATTAGCTATCCAAACTCAAGAAGAGTTATATCGTTTAGGTAGTAAGAAGAAAGTTAAAGTTCAAAGTGTTTATGGTGGATCAGATATTAGAAGACAAATTCGTGCTCTAAAGAGCCATCCACAAATCATCGTTGGTACACCGGGTAGAATGCTCGATCACATCAACCGTCACACTTTGAAGTTGCACAACGTTAAGACTGTTGTACTTGATGAAGCTGATGAAATGTTGGACATGGGATTCGTTGAAGATATTGAAAGTATCCTATCAAACGTACCTAATAAGCACCAAACATTGTTGTTCTCTGCAACAATGCCTAAGCCAATCATGAAGATTGCTGATAAGTTCATGACTGAACCTAAGATTGTTAAGATTAAGTCAAAGGAATTGACTGCTGACAAGATTGAACAATACTTTGTTAAAGCAAAAGATTTTGAAAAATTTGATTTGATGACACGTCTTTTCGATGTTCAAGCACCTGAATTGGCCTTGATTTTCGGACGTACTAAGCGTCGTGTTGACGAATTGACTCGTGGATTGCAAGCTCGTGGTTACAACGCTGAAGGTATTCACGGAGACTTATCACAAGATAAGAGAACGAGCGTTTTACGTAAGTTCAAAGCTGGTAAGTTAGACTTCCTTGTGGCAACTGATGTTGCTGCTCGTGGTTTGGATATTTCCGGTGTATCACATGTTTATAACTATGATATTCCTCAAGATCCTGACAGTTATGTTCACCGTATTGGACGTACAGGACGTGCCGGACACTCTGGTGTGTCAGTAACTTTCGTTACACCAAACGAAATGGGTTACTTACGTACAATCGAAAACCTAACAAAGAAGCGCATGGAACCAATGGCTCCACCAACTGATAAAGAAGTTCTTAAAGGACAACTTGAAGCAGTTAAACAAGAGATTAAAGATACTTTGGAACATGACAAACATCTTGATCGTTTTGATGACGCTGTTACAGAATTGCTTTCAGAATATTCAGCTGAAGATATCACACGAGTATTCTTGAGTGATGCAATCAAAGATGCTGAAAGTGTTCCCGTTAAGATTGCTCCTGAAAGACCACTTCCATCTAGAAAAGTTAGTCACAGTAGATCAGGTCATGGCCGTCGTGGTAGAAATAACGGTGGTCGCGGTCGTCGTAATGGTGGCGAAAACCATCACAGACGTCGTAACAATGATCATCATGATGACAAGAATGGTGGCAAGCGTCGTGAACATGACAATCGTCGTCACGGACGTAGCAAGAAATCATTCAAGATTAGAACAAATCTAGAAAAATAATATAAAATTATAATATTTTTGATTTAGGCAAGGTAAATGAGTTTACTTTGCCTTTTTTTGTACAGTAAAATAGGGCAAGTGCTTAGAATAAATAACACTTAATAAATAATTTTATGAAGTATTTTGCCTAATTGGACTTGTAAAGTATTTTGAAAATGCTATCATTTAGGCTTAGACTTCACAAGTTACCAATGGAGTTGGAAGTGTTTGTGGATAAGCGCTTTTGATTTTTAAAAAATTAATTTTTTTGCACAAGGATAAACTTGTGGATAAGTTTTTTCTGTTGGTTTAATGAGTTATATGAGATGCATGTGAGTTATTTTTTCGGTATCTCTTTTGAAATAAAGCATATTAGGTAACTTTATTCAGAGGTTAAGTATGTTTTTGAACTCTGAACTTGAAAACAAGTAAGTTATACTTACTTAATTTTTTTGTATAATTAAGTCACTTTATTGTGCTTGTTCACTGAAACGAGCTGCACAAGGGCAACTCTCTACACCTAAGTCTATTTCCCAAACCGTCTGCTACGCAGCCAATTTGAGAAATTGTCTTACGCTCCGAGAGCTAATCGCCCTTGTTCCGCTCTCTAAAAAAGGAGTTGTATTCTATATATGATTAAGGGTCTGGGTATAGATATTGCGGAGATTGATCGAGTACGTAAGATTTATGGTCGTCATCCTCGATTTTTGGAGAAAATTTTAAATGAAGATGAGATTGCTGTTTTCAATTCTTTAAATACTGAAAAGGCTAAGATTACTTATCTAACAGGGCGTTTCTCTGTTAAGGAGGCTTTCACTAAAGCTATGGGAACTGGGCTTCGTGGCATCGGTTTTCATGATTTGAGCATTTTGAATCATCAATCTGGTCAACCTTATATCAAAACTGATTTATTTAAAGGAAATATCTTGGTATCTATTTCGGATACTGATGAGCTAGTAATAACCGAGGTTATTCTAGAGGAGGCAGAGTAATATGTTACCATCAATTCATCGTCCAGCTTATGTGGAAGTTGATTTAAGCAAATTAAAAAAGAATCTTCAAAATGAGTTAAATGCCGTCCCTGAAGGTACTGAGGTTTTTGCAGTCGTAAAAGCTAATGCTTATGGTCACGGTTTAGTTAAGGTTGCTCAAGCAGAAATTGCTTATGGTGCAACTGGTTTATGCGTAGCTACATTAGATGAGGCTTTAGAGGTACGTAATAGTGGCGTACAAGCTCCAATTCTCGTTTTAGGTATAATTCCCGTCGAGTATGCAAAAATCGCTTCAAGAGCTAATATATCAGTTACAGTTGGTGACCTAGATTGGCTAAAGGTGGCTGTCGAATTACGAACAACTAACTTAAAAGTTCATCTTGCCATCGATAGTGGTATGGGTCGAATCGGTTTTCAAAACCGCGATGATTTAGTTGAAGCCTGCAATTTCTTGAACGAACATCAAAGAGCCTTTATTCCAGAAGGTTTATTCACGCACTTTGCAACAGCAGATAGTCCTGATGAAAAGTATTTTGAAAAACAAGTTGCAAATTTCAAAGAAATGAAGAGAGATTTGCCCACGAACTTTACTTATGTTCACTGTGCAAATTCAGCAACAGCTTTGTGGCATAAGGATTTGGCCATCAATATGGTGCGCTATGGAATTGCCTTGTATGGTTTAAACCCTTCAGGGACAGATATTACGCAATTGCCATTTAAATTAGAACCTGCTTTGAGCCTTTATTCAGAGCTAGTTTTTGTTAAGAAAGTCAAGGCTGGTACAAGTATTGGATATGGTGCAACTTACACAAGCCAAGAGGATGAATGGATCGGTACGGTTCCCATTGGCTATTCAGATGGTTGGTTGCGCCGGATGTCTGGTTCAAATGTTTTGATCAATGGTCAAAAATGTCAGATTGTTGGTCGGGTCTGCATGGATCAATTCATGGTTCGACTTCCTAAGAAAATGCCAGTCGGTACTCGAGTAACTATTATTGGTAAAGATGGCGATGAGGAAATCACCGCTACTGATGTGGCTGAATATGCTAAAACAATTAATTATGAAATTCTTTGCTGCTTGAGTGAAAGATTGCCAAGAGTATATAAAAAATAAAGAAATATTTGTGTTTCAAATATTAAAATTTAAGAGGTCTTGATAATTATTCTTTTTATTATCAGGGCTCTTTTTTTATCGGCAGAAGTAAAAAATAGTTAAAATCTAATTCCTTTCTTTAAAATTAATTCCCAGCTTAATTAAATTGTTAAGGCTTACATTACATGATATGATGTATTCATCAAAAAGAAATCCACAATAAGGAGGAAAGATTGATGATAGTTGGCGTACCTAAAGAGCTAAAGAAACAGGAAGATCGTGTTGGTTCGACACCAGATGGAGTGGCGGGGCTAGTTAAAGCAGGTCATCAAGTTTTAGTTGAAGACAATGCCGGTCTAGGTTCTGGATATACTAACCAACAATATCTTGATGCAGGAGCATCAATCGTTACTCAAGCTGAGGCTTGGAATTGCGAGATGATTATCAAAGTTAAGGAACCAATCGAAAGTGAGTACAAATATTTTAAAGCTGGTCAAATTATTTACACATATTTACATTTGGCAGCTAATAAAAAATTAACCGAGGCATTATTGGAAAGTAAAGCAACGGGAATCGCCTATGAAACTATGATTGGTCCAGATGGCAGTTTGCCACTGTTGTTCCCAATGAGTGAAATTGCCGGTCGAATGGCAGTGCAAGTGGGAGCTCATTTTTTAGAGAAACCACATCTTGGTAAAGGATTGCTCCTGAGTGGCGTTCCAGGAGTAAAAAAGGGCAAAGTTACGATTATTGGCGGTGGAACAGTTGGTGTCAACGCAGCCAAAATTGCGATTGGTATGGGAGCATCTGTCACGCTCTTAGATATCAATCCCAAGCGTTTGGAAGAAATTGAAAATATCTTTTCGGGCAAGATTCAAACATTGATGTCTAATTCACAAAATATTGCACATTGTGTCAAAGAATCTGACTTGGTAATTGGAGCGGTACTGATTCCGGGAGCTGCAACTCCAAAATTGGTTACTGAAAAAATGATTGCTTCAATGGAAGCCGGCTCAGTGGTGGTGGATATTCCTATCGATCAAGGTGGTCTCTTTGAAACTAGCGTTAAGGCAACAACTCATGAAGATCCCGTTTATGTCTCGCATGGTGTAGTTCATTATACTGTGGCTAATATTCCAGGAGCGGTTCCGAAAACTGCTACTCAAGCCTTATCAAGCGTTACAATGCCATATGCTTTAGCAATCGCTGACAAGGGCGTGTCTTTGGAACAAAATAAAACTATTCAAACTGGCATCAATACTTATCAAGGCAAGTTGACTCAAAAAGCTGTTGCGGATAGTTTGAACTTGGAATACAGCTCGTTGATAGATATTATAATGAATGATTCTAAAGTAAAAAATTAAAAAGAGACTGTGACAAAAGCAGCTTTTAATCCAAAAAAAAGTTGTGATATAGATTTGTACAAATCTTATATCACAACTTTTTAGTTACCAAATTTTAATTTTGAAAATTTCCTTAAGTCCTGAAAGGACAAAAGTAGGAATAGCAGGGATAAAGATGACCCATAAATAAACGATTCGAGGTAATTGCGCTGTTCCCATCACAAGATTGAAGAATGGGATGGCAGTGACTAGAATTGATGAAATACCAGCAAATAAAACTGCTACTAATAGATGTTTATTTTCAAATGGATTTCTTCTAAAAATCGATTTGGAGCTTCTAGCATCAAAAACATGCCATAATTGTCCGAAAACTAGGGTCAAAAAAGCGGCTGTTTGAGCTTGATTAGGGGTGAAATTATTTCGTGCAGCCCAGTAAAAGGCTAAGTAAACCATCGCTCCCATAATAGTTCCTCGAATCAAGACTCTTGACCAGGTGTGGTTAGCGAGAATCGATTCGTTTACATCACGAGGTTTTTCTTTCATAATGTCAGATTCAGCAACATCATATCCTAAAGCAAATGATGGCAAAGAATCGCTGATCATATTGACCCATAAGACCATCAAAGCAGTCAACGTTGCTGTACCAGCGGTTACTTGACCAATCGATTGAGTAAAGAATAATCCAAATAGTAAAGACATTACTTCGGCAACGTTAGTTGTTAGTTCATGACGCATGAAATTTTTGATATTAGCGTAAATCATCCGACCACTACGAACTGATTTTTCAATGGTCGTAAATTTGTCATCTAGTAAAATCAAATCGGCTGAATCTTTGGTTACTTCCGTACCGGTTATACCCATGGCAATTCCAATGTCGGCTGCTTTTAAAGCTGGAGCATCATTGACACCATCGCCAGTCATAGCAACTATTTGTCTTTGACGTTGCAGCTGCTTGATAATTCTTTGTTTATGTTCTGGGGTTACTCGTGCATAGATATTCGTTTTTAAAACTGAATTGAAGAGTTCATCATCAGACATCTTCTCGATTTCAGAACCTGAAATTACAACTGCGTTTTTAGATTTGACGATTCCCAAATCATAAGCAATAGCTCGGGCTGTTTTGGCATGGTCGCCGGTAATCATCACTACTTCAATTTTGGCATCGTTTAAAGTTTTAACTGATTTTTTAACTTCTGGCCTTGGTGGATCAATAATGCCAGCTACGCCAACAATCGTCAGTTGCTGTTCTAATTCCTCAATAGTACTTGTCTGTGCTTCTTTTTGAGTTAAGTCACGATAGGCAACTGCTAAAGTCCGCAGAGCTTTAGTAGCGTATTCGTCGACTATATTTGAGAATTGTTGATGATTGGAACTGGAAACAATTTTATTATTAAGCAAAATGTTTTGACTATTTTTTAAAAGAACATCAGGAGCTCCTTTGGTATAAAGCCGATAGGCAGTTGGCGTCTCAACAACAACGCTCATCATTTTACGGTCACTGGTAAAAGGCAATGTTCTCATAATTTTATTGGAACTTTTTAGTGATTCTTTAGTTACGCCAGCTTTTTGGCCTAAAACATTTAAGGCAATTTCTGTTGGATTTCCAAACGGTTTGAATTTCCCATTGACCTCTTTGACAGAAGCCTCGTTACATAAGACGCTACCTTTGATAAATAAGGAATCATCAGCTTGAAAATTAATTTCACCGGCTTTGATTTCTCCCACTGGTTCATAACCAAGTCCACTTACTTTGTAGGAATGTTGACCGTCATAAAAATTAGTTACGGTCATTTGATTTTGCGTTAAAGTACCAGTTTTATCGGAACAAATATAAGAGGTACTGCCTAAAGTTTCAACGCTATTGAGGGACTTGATCAATCCATTATTAGCAGCTGTCTTAGTAGCACCGATCGTCAGAACAATCGATAAAACAATTGGCATTGCATCAGGGATTGATGCTACAGCTAAGGAAATCGAGGTTGATAAAACAGATGTGATTGAAGCAATACTTAATTCACCAGCCTTGATGATTCCAATGATAAAAGTCAAAATAACGACAGCTAAAGAGATTTTCATCAAACTGCTAGTTAATTTTTTAATGGTGACTTGAAGTGGGGAAGTCTTTGTATCTGAATTTTGAATCAACGTCGCAATGTTACCCATTTCGGTGTTATCACCGATACCAACAACGACACCAATACCTTGGCCGTTAGAGACAGTTGAACCTGAATAACCCATGTTATTACGGTCAGCCAATTGAGTATCTTCAGAAATAACTGAAGTATCTTTTGAAATTGCATCAGCTTCACCAGTTAAGTGAGACTCGATAACTTGTAATTCTGAACTCTTGATCCAGCGTACATCGGCTTCAACAAAGTCTCCCATTTTAACTTTGATAATATCGCCGACGACAATTTGGGAAGTGGGGATGGTTTGCCATTCATGGTCTCGCAAGACAACGCTAGTCCGGTTATCCATTTCTTTCAGGGCATCTAGACTCTTTTTGGTGCTCATTTCTTGGAAAAAGACGATTGAAGCATTTATAATGACTAAGATAAAAATGGCAATAGCTTCATAAAGAGCTTCTTTTCCATGTTGTGGTTCATTTTGAACATTGAAGGCGTAAAAAGAACTTAGCAGAGATAAAAAAATTGCACCGATAAGTACAATCACGATAGGTTCTTTAAAGCCCTTGAGAAAAATTTTCCACGCGGGATCTTCTTTTTTCTCAGATAGTTTATTTGTACCATATAAATTTCGATTTTCGAGGACTTGTTGATTACTTAGGCCACGGTTTGAATCGACTAATAGCTTATCTAAAACGTCAGTAGTTGTTAGTTGATAGAATTTGGTCAGAAAATCAGTCCTTTCACTAATTTCGCAATAATTTTCATACAAAATGGGATTGATAAAATTTATAAATTATTTTGCCCTTGTAAAAATATTATCATATTTTATATATGTCATGCCATAAATTAAGACTAATAAAAAATCCCTACTAGCCGACGTAGCTCAGCTGATAAGGATTTTTTGGTTTTGTTTTAAAAACGGTTTTGTTTTAGAAACTTATGGTACGGGTGTATCTTAAAACAGATTGAAAATATTTACTTTCTAAATGATTAAAGTTTGAAATTACCTGCTGCGTAGATAATTTTACAACCTTGATCAATAGAAAAAATTATCTTACAAAGTGTTCTTATCTAGTATTTTACCAGACTTTAAGTCATCAATTTCAGAAACTATGAAATTCTTTTTCTCAAGACGCTTGATAATTTCTTTTAAAGTGTCGACGTCGGTTCCAGAAGGTAATGTGAATAAAGTTCTGCGGACCACTTCGTTTGACTTGGCATCTAAAGTCATACAAGCCGCAACCGAAACGTATTTGGCAAAGATTTTGGACATTTTTTCCAAATCGCCTCTGTCGCCTGAAGAACTGACAGTTAGTACATAACTACTAATATCCAAGTTCCAGGCATCTGATAGCATACTCAAAAGTCGCGAGTGTGTCAAAATTCCATAGAAAAGATTATTCTCATCTAAGACTGCGATGTAAGGCAAATCTTTGATATTAAAGAATACTTTGAAGAATGGTGAATCAACGCTGATAGTTTTAGTGGCGTTTTTCATTAAAGTAGTTACAGGAAGACTCATATCGCCACCACGTGACTTGTGACGGTAGATATGCATCTTATAAATGTTTCCCCTAAATATTTGTCCACTTTCATCTAAAATTGGCACACAACGGAAACCTGAGTCTTCTAGAATCTTTAAAGCTTGTTCGAGTGTAACAGTTTCTTTAACAGTTGTAAGCTTGTCCTTTTTGAGTACAAGTGATTTAACTAACATATATATTCACATCCAATCAAATTATAATTGAATTAATAATACAGTAAATCCAAGGAAAAAAAAAGCTGAAACAAATTTTTCATTTGTTTCAGACTTTTTTTCAAGCGAGATATTAAAGATTATTGACGACCTTCGATACCTGTTGCTTCGAAACCATCTTTAAGAATTTTTTCAAGTTCTGCAGCTGATTTCTTCATTTGTGCTGATTCTTCATCATTCAATGGAACTTCGATGATTTGTTTTAGACCTTTACGGTTAACGATTGCAGGTGAACCGATGTAAATGTCTGAAACGCCATATTGACCAGTCATCATATTTGATAATGGAAGAACAGTGTTTTCATCGTTTAACAATGCCTTAGAAATTCTTGCAAGTGCAGTACCGATACCGTAGAATGTAGCACCCTTAGTATTGATAATGTCATAAGCTGCGTTAACAACTTTCTTGTAAATCTTGTCAAGAGTATCTTTAGTAATTTCTGGATGTGATTCCATCCATTCGGCCATTGTAACGCCACCGATTGTTAGATGTGACCATGCAGCGAATTCTGAATCACCGTGTTCACCCATGATGTAACCATGAACTGAACGAGGGTCAAGATCTAATTCTTCACCAACGAATTTTTGTAATCTAGCAGTATCAAGTGAAGTACCTGAACCAATAACACGTTCCTTAGGGAAGCCTGAAAGTTTCCAAGTAGCGTATGTAAGGATATCAACAGGGTTAGCAGCAACTAAGAAGATACCATTGAATCCTGATTCAACGATAGGGTCAACGATTGTCTTCAAGATGTTCAAGTTCTTGTTAACAAGGTCAAGTCTTGTTTCACCTGGTTTTTGTGGAGCACCAGCAGTGATAACAACAAGATCTGCATCCTTAGCATCTGAATATTCACCAGCGTGAATGTTCTTTGGGTATGAGAATGGAATTGCATCTGCAAGGTCCATTGCGTCACCCTTAATCTTGTCTTTAGCGATATCACAGATAACTAGTTCTTGAGCAATACCTTGAAGTGTCATAGCATAAGCAAAAGTTGAACCTACGGCACCGTCACCAACTAGAAGTACTTTTTGGTGATTCTTTTCGTTTGTTGGAGTTGTCATTATAAAATATCATCCCTTCGAAAATAATATGTTCCGTGGTTCATTATACAAATAATTGAGGTAAATAAACAAGCTGATTGTGAAAAAAGTGAAAATTTAGTATTTTTAACATGATATAATGTAAGTTCGAAATGAGGTATTAAATATGAAACTAATCGTTGGCTTAGGAAATCCTGGAAAGAAATACGATCGCACCAAGCATAATATGGGCTTTATGACGATTGATAAATTAATGGACGAGTATGGCCAGACACAAATGAAAAAAGACTTTGAAGCACAATATTGCAAATTCAAAGTCGCTGGGGAAACAGTTTTTCTAGTTAAACCTTTGACATTTATGAATGAATCAGGTCGAGCAGTTAACTTTTTGATGGGTTACTACCAAATAAAACCTAGCGAGTTGATGGTTATCCAAGATGATCTCGACATGCAAATTGGTAAAGTTCGACTAAGAACCAAGGGTTCTGCTGGTGGACATAATGGGATTAAGAGTATAATTTCTTCTATAGGAACAAAAGACTTTAATCGTATTAAAATTGGTATCCAACATCCTGATAGACAATCAGTCGTTAATTGGGTTCTAACGCCGTTTTCAAAAGACCAAGCACCAGTGGCATTATCCGGCATCGATCAAGCAGTTGATATGGTCAAGGACTGGGTCGACGGTACCGATATTAATCAATTGATGAATAAATATAATTAAATTAACGATAAAGGGGGGCAAAAATTGAATTTAATAAATTTCATTTTTAATAAGCTAAACCTTGGGGAATTTATTAATCAAGTCAAGCCCAAAACGAAGAACTTGTTGACTGGTTTGACGGGATCGACGATTTCCCTTTTTGCATTGGAAACTTTAAAACAAACCGATAAAAAGGTTTTAATGGTGGAAAACACAAATTTTCATGCAAACAAGCTCTATGATGATTTGAACTATTTGGATAGCGAGCTAGTTCATATTTTTCCAGTTGAAGAATCGATTTCAACTGAATTAGCTACTAGTTCACCAGATGAATTGAGCCAACGACTAGATTCATTGAGCTTTTTAGCAAGTGATAAACCGGGGATTATCGTCACTTCAGTCGCTGGTTTGGAATATGAATTATCGGCTAAAGCGTTATTTCAAAATGCACAATTAGACATCAAAAAAGATGCTGAATATGATTTAGAAAATTTGAATCAACAATTTGTACAAATGGGTTACGTCAAGGATAAATTGGTTGCTAAACCTGGCGATTTTGCTATCCGTGGCGATATTGTCGATATTTATCCTTTAGATGTCGATAATCCAGTTAGAATTGATTTCTTTGGCGATCAAGTGGAAGAAATCAAGTTCTTTGATACAGAGACGCAACGCAGCATGGATTCAGTTGACCAAATTACAATTTTGCCAGCTCAAGATCGAATCATCACTGACGAACAAGTGGAATCTGGATTGCAAAAACTGCAAAAGAGCTACCAACGTCAACTAGAAGCAGCTGATAAAGATACTAAAAATAATTTGGAAGTTTCTTTTGGTCAAACGATTGAAGAATTATCAGAAGGGATACGTCCAGAAAATGTTGGTCGAATCGCTGACTATATTTTTGAACGTCCTAGCAGTTTATTAGATTATTTAACGGATGATGACCTGATTATCTTTAATGAATTCAATCGTTTGGTCGAGCAATCAAATGATAGTAAAGCCGAAAATCAATCTTGGCTAGCTAGTCAATTAGAGTTCGGTAAAGCTTTGCCAGAACAAAAGATTCGTCAAGATTTCAATGAATTGATCAAAAAAGACGTTCATGGACAAATTTATCTATCTGCATTCCAGCAAGGTATGGGGCATATCCGCTTGAATCAATTGGAAAATGTTTCCGTGCGTTCAATGCAGCAATTTTTCAGTCAGATGCCTCTATTAAAATCAGAAGTGGAACGTTGGCAAAAGCAAGCGTATACCGTAATTTTAATGATCAGCAATGATAAACGAATCAATGCAATCAACGATACCTTGGTTGATTTCGGTATTAAGGCGACTTTAACGACTGAAGATAAAGTGTTAGCACAAACGACTCAACTGATGAATGCAGGGCTTTCTTCTGGTTTTGAAATGCCTGAAGAAAAATTGGCAATCATTACCGAAAAAGAATTATTCAATCGTCAACCAAAGAAACGTCGTCATCAAACTTTGGCTAACGCTGAACGATTAAAGAGTTATAACGAATTGAAACCAGGCGACTACGTTGTCCACGTCAATCATGGTATCGGTAAATTTATCGGTATGCAGACAATGGAAGTCGATGGCAAGCATCAAGATTACATCACGATTGAATACCGTGACGATGGTCGTTTGTTTATTCCAGTCTCACAATTGGACATGGTTCAAAAATATGTTTCAGCTGAAGGAAAGTCTCCTCGAGTTAATAAGCTTGGTGGCAATGAATGGCAAAAAACTAAGCGGAAGGTTCAATCTAATATTGAAGATATTGCAGATGATTTGATTGATCTTTATGCAAAACGTGAAGCTGAAAAAGGTTTTGCTTTTCCTAAAGACGACCAGATGCAACATGATTTTGACAACGCCTTTCCATATCCAGAAACGCCGGATCAATTAAGGTCAGTCGATGAAATCAAGCGTGATATGGAAAAGCCTCATCCAATGGATCGACTTTTAGTTGGGGATGTTGGCTTTGGTAAAACAGAAGTTGCTTTAAGAGCAGCTTTTAAGGCGGTTGAAGCAGGTAAGCAAGTTGTCTTCTTAGCACCAACGACGCTTTTAGTTCAACAGCATTATGAGACAATGAAAGACCGTTTTGCTGGCTTTCCAGTTAATATCGGAATTCTTTCGAGATTTCAAACTCGTAAGCAAAGTAAGGAAACTATTGAAGCCTTGGAAGATGGTTCTTTAGATATTATTGTGGGAACGCATCGTTTGCTTTCAAAAGATGTTAAATTCAGCGATATCGGCTTGTTGATTATTGATGAGGAACAACGTTTTGGTGTTAAACATAAGGAAAAGATCAAGCAATTAAAGGCAAATGTCGATGTTTTGACTTTGACGGCAACGCCAATTCCACGGACTTTAAATATGTCGATGTTAGGCGTTCGTGATTTGTCTTTGATTGAAACGGCACCAAGCAATCGTTATCCAGTTCAAACTTATGTTATGGAACAAAATTATCAAGTGATTGCTGGAGCTATCAAACGTGAAATGGCTCGTGGCGGTCAAGTCTTTTACTTGCACAATCGAGTTGAAGATATGGAACAAGTGGCCGATCAATTGCAAGCTTTAGTTCCAGATGCAAGGATTGCCACAGCGCATGGTCGAATGAACGAGACCCAAATGGAAGGCGTGATTTCTGACTATTTGGAAGGCGACTATGATGTCTTAGTAACCACGACCATTATTGAAACTGGTGTCGATATGCCTAATACCAATACTTTGATTGTTGAGAATGCTGACCGTTATGGTCTATCTCAGCTTTATCAAATCAGAGGACGTGTCGGTCGGTCGAATCGAGTGGCTTATGCTTACTTGATGTATCGTCCTAATAAAGTTCTAACGGAAGTCGGCGAACAAAGACTTGAAGCCATCAAGAACTTCACTGAATTAGGTTCTGGTTTCAAGATTGCTATGCGAGATTTGTCGATTCGTGGTGCTGGTAATTTGTTAGGTAAACAACAGCACGGTTTCATCGATTCAGTCGGTTTTGATTTGTATTCACAAATGTTAAACGATGCTGTGGCTAAAAAACGTGGCCACACGAAAGCTGAAAAGACGAATGCTGAAGTTAATCTCGCTTTGGAAGCTTATCTTCCCGAGACTTATATCACTGATCAAAGACAAAAAGTTGAACTTTATAAACGAATCAGACAGATTGATTCACTTGAAAATTATCAAGAAGTTAAATCAGAGTTGTTAGACCGTTTCGGCGATTATCCACAAGAAGTTGCTAATTTATTGGACATTAGTTTATTGAAGAATTCCTTTGATGAATCCTTAGTAAAGAGCGTCATCATGCGTAATGGGATGATCAATTTTAAGTTCTCTCAAAAAGCTAACGATTACTTAACAGGTGATTTAGTTTTCAAATTCTTAAGCAATACAACGATGAAAGCTAAAGTCAGCGATAAGAACGGTGGCTTCACAATCACGCTGGATTCAGGAAGCGTTGATAAGGATAAGTGGTTTGACCAGCTGAAAAACTTTGCTCAAAAAATGGCCGAGGATTTTGATAAATTAAAGAAAGAAAAAATTAAAAAATAATATGCAAAAAGAAGTGTCTAGGGCGATAAAGGGGACCTGGATTTTGACGATAGCATCGCTGTTTTCAGAACTGCTGAGTGCTATTTATCGGATTCCATTACAAAATATCGTTGGGGATCGGGGCTATTTCATCTATCAACAGGTTTATCCTCTCTATGGGATTTTTTCTGTCTTGGCGCTTTCGGGATTGCCAGTCGTTATTTCAAAGACTTTTGCACAGCAGGATACAATAATTGCGAAACATAACCTATTGAAAAAGACATTTAACCTATTATTAGTAAGCTGCGTCGTCATTACAGGGTTATTGTGGTTTTATGCGAAGTATCTCGCTTTTTTAATGGGAGATCCTAATTTATATCCTGAAGTGCGAGCAGTCTCATTAGCATTTTTACTAGTTCCATTTGAAGCTAGTTTGCGTGGATATTTTCAAAGCAATTTGATTATGGAACCAAGTGCCATTTCGCAAGTTTCTGAACAATTGGTGCGAATCGTAATCATAATTGGCAGTGCTTTACTGTTTGGACGCGGAGTTTTTGATGTCTACAAAATGGGGACCTGGGCTAACTCAGGAGCCTTTATTGGTGGGATTTTTGCAGTCTTCATTTTAGTTATCTGGTTTTTAAAAGATAAGTCTAAATTGGATAAAGCAAAATTGCATCAGGATAAAAAGTCCCATCACCCAATCAAATTGGAACATGGACTAGTCTTAGAAGTGGTTTTAATCGTTGTTTTTACTGGAATAACGATTTTTTACCAGTTCATTGATTTATTTTCAATGTTGCGGCTATTAATGCACGCCGGAATTAATTTAAATCAAGCAGAGATTCAAAAAGGTATCTTTGATCGTGGACAGCCGTTGTTGCAATTGGGCATTGTTTTGTCATTGTCATTTGTTTCGACTATCATGCCGCAATTAAAAGAAACCAATCGTCTCAAACAAAATAAGAGTACGATTCAAAAGATGGTTCGAGTGTGCTTATGGCTATCAGTCGCAGAAACTGCTGGCTTAATTGCCTTAATGCCTCAAATCAATACAATGCTTTTTACAGATGCTAGTGGTTCAAAATCATTAGCCATTTACATGTTGTCGATAATGATTGTGTCATTTATCAACTTATTGATTGCTGTGACTAGTGGGGATGACGAAAAGAATGTTCATAAACTAATTCTTTTTGGAATGTCTTTGTTAGCCAAGATAGCTTTGAATATTATTTTGATTCCAAAGTTTGGGATAGCTGGAGGAGCAATGGCCACTGTCCTAAGCGAATGCGTAATTTTGTTTGGTATCTTAATAATTTATAATTTCAATCGTGAATTTTTATCGTTGGATAAAAAATTTATCCTTTCACTGATAAAAGTTGGTTTAATCATGGCAATAGTTGTTAAAATAATCGTTAAGCTTTTATCAATGGCCGTAATTGTCAATCGCCCAAGCAGCGTGTTGATAAACATTATTGCCATACCGATTGGAGCCTTGATTTATTTGAGTTTGACGAAGCATTGGCAAATGTTAACTAAAGAAGAATGGGAAATTTTACCCATGGGAAAATATATTACAAAATTTATGAAGATTAGGGAGTAAATATGAGGTTAGATAAATTTTTAAAAGTAAGTCGAATTATCAAGCGTAGAACCGTTGCTAAAGAATTCACCGACAATGGTCGAGCTTTAATCAATGATCGAGTTGCCAAATCGTCTACTGACGTTTCTGTTGGTGACGTTATTGAATTGCATTTTGGTGAAAGAACTATGAAAATCAAGGTTCTTAACATCAAAGAAACAACTAAGAAAACTGAATCTGAAGATATGTACGAAGAAATATAATTAATGTTTGAAATAGATTAAAATTAACAATTTTATTATTCAAATAAGCGCATAAACTTGTTATACTCAAGGTAATCAATTCTAGGGGAGTAGTGGTATGGAAGTACGTAAACTAAATTCCAATGTTTCGGTTTTACAACCGAAGAAATCAAAATCTCCAAATCCTAATCGGAACAATTATGTCAAAAAAGTACATCGCAGAAGAATTGCGATGATTGGGATTATTTTTGCGATTATTTTAATAGTATTTGGCGTGCAAATTTTTAATGCCCACAGGACGTACGCTAATACGATGGATCAGATTGAAGTTAGCAAGCAAAAGCTTAGCAAACAGAAATCGACTCAGAGTGATTTAAAATTGGAAGTTAGTCAACTTCATGATACGAATTATTTGGAAAAATATATTCGCCAGAAGTATATGTATAGTAAATCAGGCGAACAAATTTACAATTTACCTGACGACGTTAAGACCACTACGATTCAAAAATAGGGAAAGGAATTATTTTTAATTAGATGACAGTTGAAGTAGGAGCTAAAACAGAAGGTAAAGTAACTGGAATTACAAATTTTGGGGCATTCGTAGACCTCGGAGAAGGACAAAGCGGAATGGTGCACATCAGTGAGATTGCTGATGGATACGTCAAAGATATTCACGATGTGCTAAGCGTTGGCGATACTGTTAAAGTTTTAGTTCTTAATGAAAAGGATCATAAAATCGCATTATCGATTAAGCAAGCAACCGATAGACCTAAGCCAAAGTATCATTCACATCGTTCACATGATCGAAATGATAGAAAACCACAGCAACATAAACCTGAAAGTTTTGATGATATGATGTCGGGCTTCATGAAAGAAAGTGAAGAACGTTTGAGTATCCTTAAAAAGAATACCGAAGGAAAACGTGGTGGCCGTGGAGGTCGTCGTAGTTAATATTTCATCGGAGGGGTTGAGACATTGTCTCAGCCTTTTTAATTTTAGGAGAATTTGAAATGCTAATTGATAAAAGAATTGTAGGTACTGTCAAAAGAAATTTAGAACGTTTCCAAGCTAAGAAAATCTTAGTAGCTGTTTCTGGCGGCGTGGATTCAATGGTTTTATTGAATGTCATTGCCCAAATTTTACCGACTGATAAATTTGGCGTCGTTAATGTTGATCATGATCTTCGACCAGAGAGCAAATCCGAAGTACAATTCGTCAAGGATAATTGCCAAAAAAATGGTTACCAATTTTTCACGAAAAAGTGGGATAAAAAGCCTCGTGATGTTGGGATGGAAGCTGCTGCTCGAGAATTTCGTTATGGATTTTTTAAAGAAGTTATGAAACAAGAACATTTTGATACCTTGGTGACGGCTCATCATGGCAATGACTTGGCAGAAAATATCTTGATGAAGATGATTCGGTCCGGCAATGCTTATGAAATCATCAGCTTAAAAGAACAGAGAAATTTTGGCAATGGCCAGATAATTAGACCGCTTTTAGACTTTTCTAAAAAAGAATTAGCAGAGTATGGCGATATTCACGATATCAAACATGTGCAAGATGAAACTAATTTTAGTAATATTACTTTACGTAATCGTCTGAGAAATAATATTTTCCCTGAATTGCAAAAGGAAAATGGGCAACTCTTAGCTCATTTTCGTTTCTTTGATCAACAATTGATGGCTTTGATCGATTTAGCTCAAAAGCAATTTAGTCAAATCGAACAAGCCATGATATTAGTTGATGATGCACGAATAATTAAAGGAAAAATCAAGCCGGTTTTAAAATTGGACCATTTTCAACAAACTTTATTTTGGGGTAATTTTTTTGCTAAACGGCAATTGGATATTTCCATCAGCAATAAACAAATCAATCAAATTATCGGTATTTTAACCAATGATTCTGCCAATGCTTCGATTGATTTAGAGGATTCATGGCGCTTTATTCGTAGTTACGATCAATTCGTCGTTGAAAAGATTTCGACAAAAAATCTTACAGAGGTCGAGCTTCACTTGAATCGAGTGGCTACTTTAAATCACAGGAAAGTAACTGTGACGGAAGATGAAACTGATTTCTCAATAACGGTTGATAAAAAACCAGAAAAAATCACCTTAAGGACCAGAAGGAATGGTGATAAATTGCTCCTATCCAATGGTCAACATCAAAAATTAAGTAAAAGATTTATAAATGAGAAAATACCTGAATATAAACGTAATGATTATTTAGTTTTATTATTTGATAATCAGATTGTTTGGGTTGAAAAAATCTATAATATGAGTGATTATTTAAAAAAAGGTAATAAACATTACCAAATTAACTTGGATGGAGTAAAAGAATGAACTCAGATATAAAAAATGTTTTGGTTTCAAAAGAACAAATAGAAGAAGCCAATAAACGTCTTGGAAAAGAGCTTGCGGAAGAATATCGTGGAAAGAATCCTCTTTTTGTTTGTATCCTGCGTGGTGCAGCGATGTTTATGATGGATTTAGTTAAAGAGCTTGATATTCAAATGGAATACGACTTTATGGATGTTTCAAGTTATGGCGGCGAAAATACAGTTACTACTGGCGATGTGAGAATCATCAAGGATTTGGATACTTCGATTCGTGATCGAGATGTCGTTATAGTGGAAGATATTATTGATACCGGTTATACTTTGGACCGTTTGACCGAGCTATTTAATGCGCGACATGCTAAATCAATTAAAATCGTATCCTTTTTAGATAAGCCAGCTCGAAGAATCAAGCACGTCAAGGTCGATTATGTCGGAGTTCAAATTCCAGATGAGTTCGTTGTAGGCTATGGAATGGATTACAATGAACATTATCGTAATTTACCTTATGTGGGCGTTTTAAAACCAGAGGTCTATAGCACAAAATAATTAAGATAGAGTTACAATTATTATTGTGTTACTGTTCACCAATGTTACAATATGTATCGTCTAAGTAATTTAGGAGGAAATGTATGAAAAATAATCGAAATAGGTTAATTAATAATAGCCTGTTTTACATCTTGCTCTTTGTTGTTTTGGTTCTTGCAGCAAGTTGGTTTGCTGGTGGTCAATCCTCAGACCAATCTAAAACGTTAAGCCAAGACCAATTCATTACACAATTGAAGCAAGGCAAAGTGAAGAGTTTCAAGCTAGAACCCATTGGGGGAGCTTATCAAGTAACTGGTCAGTACAAGAAAGCTCAAAAAGCTGAAACGACACGCTCCGTGTCACTATTCAGCCGTTCTCAATCCACAACTACTAGTGAAGTAACTTCATTTAGTTCAACTGTTCTGCCCAACAATGATACGTTAAAGAGAATCAATAACGCTGCCTCAGCTCAGGATGTTAAGACAACAGCAGCTCCTAAGTCGCAATCAGGTCAGTGGATTTCGTTGATTCTGACGGTGGTTGTTCCGTTTGCATTATTCTTCTTTATAATCTTTGCAATGATGGGCCGTGGAGGCCAAGGTGGTGGCGCAAACCGTGTCATGAACTTTGGTAAATCTAAGGTCAAACCTGAAGATCCAAAGAAAAATAAAGTTAGATTTTCCGATGTTGCCGGTGCTGAAGAGGAAAAACAAGAACTTGTTGAAGTTGTTGAATTCCTAAAAGATCCTAGGAAGTACGTTTCTCTGGGAGCAAGAATTCCAGCTGGTGTTCTACTTGAGGGTCCTCCCGGGACAGGTAAAACTTTACTAGCTAAGGCTGTTGCTGGTGAAGCTAAAGTTCCATTTTATTCTATCTCTGGTTCAGATTTCGTTGAAATGTTCGTTGGTGTTGGTGCATCACGTGTACGTGATCTGTTCGAAAACGCCAAAAAAGATGCTCCATCAATCATCTTTATTGATGAAATTGATGCCGTCGGTCGTCAACGTGGTTCTGGTACCGGTGGTGGTAATGATGAACGTGAGCAAACCCTTAACCAATTATTAATCGAATTGGATGGATTTACAGGTAACGAAGGGGTCATCGTTATGGCCGCTACTAACCGTTCTGATGTTCTTGATCCAGCTCTATTGCGTCCAGGCCGTTTTGACCGTAAGATTCTTATTGGTCGTCCTGACGTTAAGGGCCGTGAAGCTATTCTTAAGGTTCACGCCAAGAACAAGCCACTTGCTGATGATGTTGATTTAAAGGCTATTGCTCAACAAACTCCAGGTTTTGCTGGTGCTGATCTAGAAAACTTACTAAACGAAGCTGCTTTAGTTGCTGCAAGACGTGGTAAGCATAAGATTGATGCTACTGACTTGGATGAAGCTGAAGACCGTGTTATTGCCGGTCCAGCTAAAAAGAATCGTGTTATTCCTCAAGAGGAACGTCATACTGTTGCTTATCACGAAGCAGGACATGCTTTGATTGGTTTAGTATTGAACGATTCTCGAGTTGTTAGAAAGGTTACAATCGTACCTCGTGGACGTGCTGGTGGTTATGCCATCATGCTTCCTAAGGATGATCAAAACCTTGCAAGTAAAAAGGATTTGAATGAACAAATCACTGGATTATTAGGTGGTCGTACAGCTGAAGAAATTATTGTTGGCCAACCTTCATCTGGTGCTTCAAATGACTTTGAACAGGCAACACAAATTGCCCGGACAATGGTTACTGAATATGGTATGACAGACCGCTTAGGTACTGTTCAACTTGAAAAGAATGGTCAACCATTCAGTGGTGGTAACTATCGTCAATTACCTTCATATTCTGAAGATACTGCTAAGGCAATTGATCAAGAAGTTAAACGCATTATTGATGAAGATCACGAACGTGCTAGAGAAATCATCGAAACACACCGTGAACAACACAAGATTATTGCTGAAGCTCTTTTGAAGTATGAAACACTTGACGAAAAGGAAATCTTAAGTTTGTATAATACTGGTAAGATGCCAGATAATGATCCAAACCAAGAATTCCCAAGTGAAAGTGCTGCAACCTTTGAAGAAGCTAAGAAGGCTGCTGAAGCTAAAGATGTTGCTAAGCAAAAGAATGAAGAAACTGGTAAGAAAGATTCTGAAAAGCTTGAAGACATGGACCTTGACAAGGATGTTTATCCTTCTGAACATAAGGATAACGAATCAACTTCTGAAACTAATTCAGATGCTGACAATTCAAGTCAAACTAAGTCTGATTCTAATCAAACGGATTCTAGTCAATCTGATACGAACCAAACTAATTCAGATCAATCTAATTCAGATGATTCAAACAAAAATGCTGACAACAGCGATAATAATAAAGATAATCAATAACAATAAGAAAAAGCGACTCGCGAGAGTCGCTTTTTTGAACGGAGGAACTATATATGACAGACACATTAACGAAAGCAGTGTCTACTAACGGTAAATTTAGAGCTTACGTTGTTAATGCAACAGAAACTGTTCAAGAAGCTCAAAAAAGACATGATACTTGGAGAAACTCTAGTGCTGCCTTAGGTAGAACGATGATTGGCTCGGTTTTAATTGCTACTTCAACTTTAAAGGAAGATGAAGTTTTAACGACTCGAGTTCAAGGCGATGGACCAGTTGGTAGTATTGTTGTTGATGCTACTGCTCAAGGAAACGTTAAAGGATACATTTCTAATCCTCATGTCAGTTTAAAGGCAAAAGAAGATGGACATATTGATGTTGCATCTGCTGTTGGTACTAATGGTACTTTAAGCATCACCAAGGATTTACACCTGAAAGAACCATTTACAGGGCAAGTTCCGTTAGTTTCGGGTGAAATTGGAATGGATTTTGCCTACTATATGGCTAAGTCAGAACAAATTCCATCTGCTATTGGAGTATCTGTTTTCGTAAATCCCAACGAGACAGTTGGAGCTGCTGGAGGTTTCCTAGTTCAAACTTTACCAGGAGCAACGGATAAAGATATTACACAAATTGAAGATAATTTAAAAACTATTCCTAATCTTTCAACATTGTTAAATGAAGGCTTAAGTAATAAAGATGTTATGGAAAAAGTGATGCATGGCGTCGATATGAAATATCTCCAAGATATGCCAATTCAATTCAAATGTGATTGTTCAAAGGAAAGATTTTCTAAATCATTAGCTACTTTAAATACAAAAGAATTACAATCAATGATTGATGAAAATCATGGTGCAGAGGCTGTTTGCAAGTTCTGTGGCAATAAATATGAGTTTAGCGAAAATGATTTGAAAGAAATTATTGATACAAAAGACTAATCATATTTGCCATGCTGATAGATAGTTTGTTATTATTGCAAGTTGTAATTGAAAAAATCAGAGGTAAACACTATGGAATGGAAAATAGGCAATGTAACGATTAAAAATCAATTAGTCGTTGCACCTATGGCCGGCATAACTAATTCCGCCTTTCGAGTTACAGCAAAGGAGTTTGGAGCAGGTTTGGTCGTCTGTGAGATGATTAGTGGACAAGGAATCAAATACCGAAATGATAAGACTTTAGGAATGTTGTTCGTCGATCCTAAAGAGCATCCGGTTAGTATTCAGATTTTTGGTGGCACTAAAGAATCATTAGTTCAAGCGGCTCAATACGTAGATCAAAATACTGGTGCTGATATTATCGACATCAATATGGGCTGTCCTGTCAAAAAGGTCACAAAGACTGGAGCTGGTTCCAGCTGGTTAAGAGATCCAGACAAACTGTACGATGCAGTTAAGGCTGTCAGTTCAGCAATTGAGAAACCTTTAACGGTTAAAATGCGAACCGGTTGGGATGATGACCATATTTTGGCAACTGAAAATGCTTTGGCAGCTCAAGAGGGTGGTGCAAGTGCGATTGCAATGCATGGCCGTACTAAAGCTGCAATGTATACTGGTCACGCTGACTGGGATATTTTACATACAGTTGCACAACGACTAGACGTTCCTTTTATAGGTAATGGTGATGTTAAAACGCCTCAAGATGCTAAAACTATGCTGACTGACGTTGGTACAGATGCTGTTATGGTAGGAAGAGCTGTCTTAGGCAATGTTTGGAAACTCAAGCAAATGAACCATTATCTAGAGACAGGAGAAATTCTACCTGAATTAAGTGTGGCAGAAAAAATTAATATTGCTAAACTTCAACTCCAACGTCTGGTAGACTTAAAAGGTGAGCATGTTGGTGTTCCAGAATTTCGTCAACAAGCAGCATATTATCTAAAGGGAATTCCCCATGCAGTTAGAACACGTGCAAAAGTGATGGATGAAAATTCTATGGCTGAAGTGTTTGAAACGTTAGATCAATTTGTTGAAAGTTACGAAAAACGAGAAGCGAGATCCTCAAAAATTTCGTAGACAGGGGGAAAAATTTTGAGTAACGAAAATAAGAAAAAGCAACCAACAAAAGAAGATATAAAGAAGAAGAGAGTCATGAATGACCAATTACGGGTCAGACGCGATAAACTTCAAGAACTCTATGACGAAGGTGTCGATCCATTCGGTTCACGATTTGAACGTACAGCCTTGGCTCAAGAGATTCATGATAAATATGGCGATGAAGATAAGGAAGTTCTTGAAGAACAAGACTTGCCTTGCGTTATCGCAGGTCGTATGATGTCCAAACGTGGTAAGGGTAAAGTTGGTTTTGCTGACTTGCGCGATAGAAGCGGCAAGATTCAAATTTATGTCCGTAAAGATGTCGTTGGCGAAGAAAATTACCATATCTTCAAACGTGCCGACATTGGCGATCACCTAGGTATCCATGGTGAAATCATGAAAACTGATATGGGTGAACTAACTGTTAAGGCTACTCATGTAACAATGTTAGCTAAGGCATTGCGTCCATTGCCTGATAAGTTCCATGGTTTAACAAATGTTGAACAAATTTATCGTCAAAGATATTTGGACTTAATTGCTAACCAAGACAGTTTTGACCGTTTCAAGAAACGTACTAAGATTATTTCAGCTGTTCGTGAATATTTGGATGGTGAAGGTTTCATGTCAGTTGAGACCCCTGTTTTGAATACTCAAGCCGGTGGTGCTAGTGCCCGTCCATTTATCACTCATCACAATGCTTTGGATATGCAAATGTATCTTCGTATCGCTTTGGAATTGCCATTAAAGAGATTGATCGTTGGTGGTTTTGAACGTGTTTATGAAATCGGAAGAGCTTTTCGTAATGAAGGTTTGGATACACAACACAACCCTGAATATACATCACTTGAAACATATGCTGCTTACTGGGATATGACAGATGTTATGAAGGAAGTTGAAGGACTTTTCAGACACGCTGCTGATAAAGCTTTAGGAACAGAGCAATTCACTTATCAAGGTGAAGATATTGACTTAAGCAAGCCTTTCAAGCGTATCAAGATGGTTGATGCTATTAAAGAACAAACTGGCATCGATTTCAGCCAAGATATGGACTTAGAACAAGCTCGCAAATTAGCTGATGACAAAGGTGTTCACTATGAAGAATTCTGGGGCGTTGGTCACATTATCGCTGAATTCTTTGAAGAGTTCGTTGAAGATACTCTTAAGGAACCAACTTTTGTTTATGAATATCCATTGGAAGTTTCACCATTGGCTAAGAAGAGTAAAGACAATCCTAATTTCACTGACCGTTTTGAAGTTTATATTCTTGGTCATGAATATGGAAATGCCTTCACTGAATTAAATGATCCAATCGATCAAAAACAACGTTTTGAAGCCCAAGCTAAGGAACGTGAAGAGGGTAATGATGAAGCTGAACATATCGATGACGACTTTGTTGAAGCTCTTGAATACGGTATGCCACCAACAGGTGGACTCGGTATTGGAATTGATCGTTTGGTAATGTTGTTGACAGATGCACCATCAATTCGTGATGTCATCTTGTTCCCAACGATGAGACCAGAAGATAATACAAATAATGATGAAGAATAATAGTAAATAAATAATAGGACTAGCAATCGTTAAAGTGGTTGCTGGTCCTATTTTTCTTGGCTGTACGATAAATAAAGTTGATAGGTATTTTGCCATCAACTTTATTTTTGTATACCATTTATTAGTAATAACCATTTAAGAACACCAAAAAAGGACACCATTCATGCCCTTTAGATGTTCGAC
>NZ_VDFP01000118.1 GCF_009600985.1 Companilactobacillus halodurans | reverse complement strand
GGCTGTTCGTCAAATTAAGTTGATGGCAGTTTACATAAGCAGTTAGATCATAATTGGTCTAGCTGTTTTTTATTTGGCTGACGAGCTTGCTCGGAGCCAAAAAATTTGAAGATTGATACGCTTAATAAAGTTACTCCAGTTTCGATAGCCATATGCACCATTTTTTATTTTCTTTATCTTTCCAATGGTTCCCTCTAAAAATCCATTAGAGTAATCAAAATGCAGTGCGTTTAATACTTGTTTTCGATATTTTCTCAATGATTTCATAGTTGTATCCATTGGATTACGTAGCGGATGGTAATCAAGTATTGTGTCATTCATTAACGCAATGTTACTTGTTTCAATAGCTTTTAAAATATTCTGATAAGCTTCATAGGACTTGGCAAAGCCTTCGTCCAAATCCAAACATTTTGTAATTAAATTTAAATCCGTTTCATAGTAGTTTACACTGTATTGGTATTTGGGCCTTATCTTTTCGATGGAATCGAATGATTCCAAGAATTTCTTCCAATCTCGTTTCATGAATAAATATTCTTTACTACGTTTGGGCATGGTTTTCATTACCTTAATTCTTGAAGAATTAAGAGAACGATTAGCCATCTGAACTATGTGAAACCTATCAACGACTATTCTTGCTTTAGGGAATAATTTTGGAACGAGATTAATATAACCAGCGTTTAAATCTAAAGAAACGGTTTGCACTTGCCCTCTAGCCTTTAAAGAAAAATTTTCAAAATATTTCTTAATCTGATAAGAAGTTCTTCTAGGCAGAATATCCCCGATTCGATGATTGTTACTATTTAGCCAAATAAAGCTCAATTTATCCGTCGCCATAAATTCGTCAAAGGCCATGTGTTTTGGAAGAGAATCTGTGCACCTGTTCTTATGAAGTTTAGCTTCTTCATCAATGACCCGTTGAACGGTCTTATCTGAAACATTAAAGCGTCTTCCGATATCTTTGAGAGAGGTATTGTAAGCAGCCTCAGACAGAATCATCTGTCTGACTGGCTGCGCAATTTGACAACAATCCCAAACATAGTTGGTTTTAGCTACAAAGATTGATCCACAGGACTTGCATACATATTTCTGCCGGTACAATTGAATAAAAGTTGGACGTAAAGATAGTGATGGAGCGATTATCATATTTTTATTGAATCCGTCTTTAATTATGTGGCCTGTAAGGCCACAATTAATACAACGGTCAACTTCTTTAGTAAGTTTTGCAAAATAAACTAAGGATATGGTTCCATGTATATTCATGAAGGCCGAGTCATCAGTAAAAACAATATTCTTGTCTTTCATTTCTAGAGCATTTCGTATAGACTTGTTTGTTAAGGGCATCATTCAAATTCCTTTCATTGTGAAGCTGTAGAGGGTCGAACATCTAAAGGGCATGAATGGTGTCCTTTTTTGGTGTTCTTAAATGGTTATTACTAATAAATGGTATACAAAAATAAAGTTGATGGCAAAATACCTATCAACTTTATTTATCGTACAGCC
>NZ_VDFP01000117.1 GCF_009600985.1 Companilactobacillus halodurans | reverse complement strand
TTTTTGCTGTGCTGATTATCTCTGTTATACTAAGCCTAATTTGCTGGTTTTGGTTGCGACGCAAAAAATATTTGTAAAGTATTTGTGATACCCTAATATGATTTAAAGCGGAATTGCTTTGTTGACTTTTTAAAGGGCTGATTCCTTTCAATAATTTAATAGCTTTTGTCAGGAATTGTAATATAAATAGACAGTGGTATTTGTTATTTATCTAAATAGCTTTTTTATTTTTTTTTCTGTGCGCGGAGAAATATTAAAGGCTTCAGCGGCTTCCTTCACAGTATGAGAGTTAGAATATTCAAAGATAGCCATATTCCGGCTATCTTTTTTTCTTTTGGGTCTACCCTCCTTATAGTTGGGATTGTGTTGCCTTGCAAATATTTTACCGGCTTGCGTACGCTCGATAATCATATCGCGCTCCATCTCCGCAACCGATAGCAAAGTTCTGACAATCATACGCCCAATTGGGGTGTTATCTATCGTTCCTAAATTTAAAACCTTAATCATTATTTTTTCTTTCAATAAGTCATCAATTAAGTTCAATGCTTCTCTAGTATTACGAGCAAAACGATCTAACATTGTGACAATCAATGTGTCATTGGGTCCAATCAGATGGACCAGTTTTTCAAATTGCGGTTTCCTGGTATTACATTTCAGAGGAGAAGTATAGTTTGCGAGAGTCAATGAACCTTACGCTGGATTCATAAGGATTACCTGTGGCACAAGCAGGAGGACAAAAGAAGAAGCAAGATGTCATACAAGAATGACACCCTGACTGTGTATACATCATGATCATTTTTCATTTACCCACTTTTTTATTTTATTTAAGAAAAAATGATTAATGCTAAGTTAACTGATCTATCCGAAAATACATATTGGTGTAGCTAATAATATAAGACACCCAGTCAACCCAACACTAGCAATCTCAAAAATTGGTTAATGGACACTCCACTTGATCGGAGATATGAAACACAAATAATTGTTTTACATACCTATTTTATTATTGAAACATTTATGAAATAAATAGCATGCACAGGAAATATTGTGAATTTGTTCAACAGCTTTGATCGTATGGTTTCCTTGCATCACACCCTTGATAAGGGTATATTTATCCTTGATAAGGGTATATTTATCCTTGTAATCATTATAGAACGTTTGTTCAAAAAAGGGGAAGTGAATTTTATGCATTGGTTATGGGTTTTAATTGTTGGTGCTGTTATCGGCGCAATTGCTGGTGCCATCACTAATCGGGGCACAGCTATGGGCTGGATTAGCAATATTATCGCTGGCTTAGTTGGCTCATCCATTGGTGAAGCTATTTTAGGCAGTTGGGGGCCAAATATAGCTGGTATGGCCATTATTCCGTCAATTATAGGCGCAATAGTTGTTGTAGCAGTAGTTTCTTTCTTTTTAAGTCGTAGCACAAGATAAATTTTTTCCTATATGGTAGATTGTAAAATTAATCCGAACGCTGTTCGGACAAAAAAAATCAGCTTCCTTTAAAATGGTG
>NZ_VDFP01000116.1 GCF_009600985.1 Companilactobacillus halodurans | reverse complement strand
AAGAAAAAAAAAAAAAAAAAACGAATTATGATAACTTTGAATCAAGAAGTTTTTGAAAAAATAGAAGTTTTATCTAAAGAAACAGGTTTAAGTAAATCTGCTTTGATTACAATGTGGGTTAATGAACAAAAAAAGGCATAAAAATAGTCGCCAGGGCAAATGGCGACTAAGAAATAAATTATACTTATAAGTGAGGTAATTATAACATGAGTGAAAAGAGAGATACAAGAACACGTAATTGGACATTTTTTGTTTATCCGGAATCTGCACCTGAAAATTGGAGAGATGTTTTAAACGAGATGCATATACCGTGGATAGAAAGTCCATTACATGATAAAGATGTAGATTCTAATGGAGAACTGAAAAAGGCTCATTGGCACATATTAATATTATTTGCTTCTAAAAAGTCTTATGAGCAGGTTAGAGAGATTACTTTAAGGTTAAAGGCACCAAATCCTCAAAAGGTTATGGATCTGAAAGGTATGGTGCGTTATTTTGCTCATATGGATGATCCTAATAAGTTTCAGTATAGTAAGAGTGAAATAATAGGTCATGCTGGTGCTGATCCTTTAATATATCTTTCTGCCAATTCTGGAGAGAGATATCAATTAATTAAAGAAATGATTAGTTTTGTTAAAGAAAATGATATTGATGAGATTCAAGACTTAATAGATTATGCTATGGAAAATAGATTTGATGATTGGTTTCCGTTACTTTGTGATAATTCAGCGTTTATTATGAATAATTATATTAAATCTATTAGACATAGAATTAGATGAATTTGAATTAGCTAGCCAAAATGGCTAGCTTTTTGCGTTAGCAAAAATAAAGGGTCTGGGATATAATCCCAGCAAGGGTATTTGCAGAACGAAATGAGCGTTAGCGAATGAAGTGGCTAGCAAATACGACGCTTGCCAAAACTTCAATTAACTTGTGATATGAGAAATACTTTTGACGAGCAAAGAAATAATGATAGCTACTTCAGTAGCGATTGGTGCAGTTGTAACTTGGATTAATCCAAGTTAACAACCAATCCAAATCATTACTTTCGATATCGTGAAGTCAAAAGGAAATTAAATTACAAGTTAATTGAAGTTGGGATTTGATTTATGGATTTTAGTAATCACATTTTTGATTACTGTTTTTGTATTTAATCTTTGGATTTTTCGAACCTAGGGGGGCAACTACGACCCCCCCTAGGTTGGTCACTGGTCAGAGGTCAAAACTCTGTATCCCTTGCGCCTCTAAGGCTGAAAGGGTATAAATCGCGAAACATCAACGGAGAGTAAGGCTCAACCCGGTTTTTTGATAAAAATGCATAAATTTCTTACACTTTAGTTATAAATGTGTTAGATTGTTTTATAAGGGAATTCGTATTTATAGAAAATTGTTGAGGTGAAAAAATATGGCTGAAAAACAAGAAAAAAAACGAATTATGATAACTTTGAATCAAGAAGTTTTTGAAAAAATAGAAGTTTTATCTAAAGAAACAGGTTTAAGTAAATCTGCTTTGATTACAA
>NZ_VDFP01000115.1 GCF_009600985.1 Companilactobacillus halodurans | reverse complement strand
CCAGTCCATACTAATGAATTGAATTAAACCACCATCAAATTGACCAACGACACCAAAAGCGTACATTGTTGCATCCATTGTGGCTGCTAAGAATGAGTGTACGAACCAAAGAACTGGAGCTGCAAACAAGAAAGTAAATTCAACAGGTTCTGTAATACCGGCTGCTATTGAAGTTAATCCGGCTGGTATTAATAAAGCAGCTGTTTGTTTCTTACGACTCTTTTTAGCTGTAACATAAAATGCATAACAGATAGCAGGAATACCAAAGACTTTTTCATTACCGAACAATTCGAATCCCATTGATGGAGCAAGTGCCTTTAGGGATTGTGTACTTCCAGCAAAATCTGCCAAATGTTTTAGCCAATATGGTTGTAGTCCACCAGCTACGGCAGCTGGACCATATTGGAATGGAATATAAATGAAATGATGTAATCCTGTAGGAATAAGTACACGTTGCAAGAAACAATATACCCAAACACCAATAACACCAGAGTTTTTCATGAATCCTTGCAAACTTGAAATACCTAATTGAATCTTAGGCCAAACAAGACATGTAACAAATGCCAAAGCAAACATACTAATGAATCCTAAAATAACAACATATGATGAGCCTTGGAAAGTCCCCAACCACTCAGGTAATTTCTTATCAAAGTAGCGATTGTGTAACCAAACCACAATACCAGCAACAACTAAAGCACCAACAATACTAGTATCCAAAGTCTTAATACCAGCAATCATTGTTAGACCACCGTTAGTAGAGTTAGCGGCAATAGGTTTAGCATAATTAGTAACACCAAAGAATGATCCCCATTGGCTCAACATACCACCTATAAAGTAATTAAAAGTTAAATATGTGACCAATGATTCAAGGGCCGCACGCCCTTGAGACTTCTTAGCCAATCCAATAGGCAAACCTACAACGAACAACAGTGGAATTTGTCTAAAGATTGTCCAACCACCTTCTTCAATGGTGAACCAGATACCATACCAATTAGTCGTTGGCTGAGCTAGGTTATGAAAGATTTCTGGATTAGTAAATAGTGATCCAAAGGCTACAATTAAACCTGCAAATGAGAATAGCAAGACAGGAACAAACATTGCAGCACCAAATTTTTGCAATTTCTGCATCATAGTAATTCATCCCACTTCTTTTTAATTTAAAAAAAGAAAGGCTTATTCCACCCCTGTTGAATAGCCTTTCAATAATTACCCATACTCAAAATTTTATTATTTAAGTTCTGGCCAATAATCCTTATTTGCAACAATCATTTCATCAAGAATATCCTTAGCAACACCTGCATCAGGAACAATCTTACATAAACTAAATGCTTGCCATAATTTTGTATATGAATGTTCTACCCAAGCATCAACTGCAAGTTTTTCAACACTATTTTGCTCAGTAATCATACCTTTTTGATATGTAGCTGTTTCTCCCATTGATAGGCGTTCTGGTCCATTTGAACCAAATAGGCAAGGAACTTCAACCGTTGCTGTCGGATCAATATTAGAAATAGCACCATCATTTGGAATAATT
>NZ_VDFP01000114.1 GCF_009600985.1 Companilactobacillus halodurans | reverse complement strand
ATAACTTTTGTTAATGGACTTTCATCAAGTTCTGTTTTTTTATTCATAATATCTCTCCCGATTTGAGCTTATATCTTAATATTAAACCTTTTTATCAAGGGAGAAACAATTAATAGTTATTTATGTTTTTTGAGATACTCTTTACCATAATAAACAGCGTAACAGAGTATCAAGAAAGGAATCATATAAAAGAGTGCAGTACGTTGATTAGGGTCGAAAATAATTAAGACACAAGATAATAAACTCATGATAAAAGCTGCCCAAGGGACAAAAGGATACCAAGGCGTTTTGAATTTAAGTTCATCTAAAGAATGACCCGATTTGAGAAAACTCTTACGAAAGTTGATTTCTGACAAAGCAATTGCCATCCAAACGATTACTACTGCCAGTCCGGAAATAGAAACTAGGACCAAATAAACAGTAGATGCTGCAACGACACTGGAAACTAGGGCCAAAATGCCCCCTATCATACTCAAGCATAGAGCGATCATTGGAACATCATGAGAATTAGTTTTGGCGTATTTTAAAGGAATCATACCTTCATGGGCCAGAGACCAGAGCATTCTTGTTGAAGCATAAAGTCCAGAATTGGCAGCCGATAAGATGGCTGTCAAAACGACAAAGTTCATCAAATCTCCAGCAAATGGAAGACCAATACTCTTAAAGACTAGAACGAAAGGACTTTGATTGACGCCGGCTTTTTGCCAAGGGATCAAAGCTGACATGACGACGATACTACCAATAAAGAATATGATTAGTCTAATCAAGGTTGTATGAATAGCACGTGGAATGTTTTTGCCAGGATCTTTAGTTTCACCAGCTGTGACACCAATTAATTCAGTTCCGGAAAAAGCAAAGTTAACAGTTAGCATTGTTGTAAAAACGGCTTTAAAGCCATTGGGAAAGAGCCCATCTTTAAAGAGATTAGTAAACATTGGGGCTTGAGTGGTTCCTTTGATATGGATCACACCAAAAATGGCTAAAAAACCAACAATAATAAAGAGAACGATAGCGATAACTTTAATACTAGAGAACCAAAACTCAGTTTCGGCAAAGAATCGAACTGATAAAGCGTTAGAAATAAAAATAACAGCCATAAATAAAGCACTCCAAATCCAAGTTGGAGAGTGTGGGAACCACTGTTGCATAATCAATCCGGCTGCGGTAAATTCTGAACCCAGCGCTACAGTCCAAGTTAACCAATATAAAATGGCAACAGTAAATCCTGTTCCCGGTCCGATATAACGGTCAGCATAAACGTGAAAAGATCCAGTTTCGGGCATGGCAACGGACAATTCACCTAGACAGAGCATGACTAAATAAACAACAATAGCACCAATTCCATAAGCTAGAATCGTTCCCACAGGACCGGCTTCATGAATTGTATAACCAGAGCTAAGAAATAGCCCAGTACCAATAACTCCACCAAGTGAAATCATAAAAAGGTGACGTGACTCCATATTTCTTTTTAGATTGATGTGTGTATTTTTTTCGTTTTCCAAGAGCAATCACCTTGTATAATAGTTTAAATTAGAATAAA
>NZ_VDFP01000113.1 GCF_009600985.1 Companilactobacillus halodurans | reverse complement strand
ATGCACATCCAGATCAATCACCATATTTATTGAATATTACAGATGTTTTAAGTCAGGTTTATATGAAGTTGGACATAGTTGATAATCCGAGAGCGTAAAATATCTTGTGTAAATGCATAAAAGATTTCTGAATTGTATAGAAATAGGGAATGCCTTCCCTTATGATATTTAGTAATCACAGAAAACATCACAGGAGGCATTCCCCATGAATGAACTTACCACAGAAATTATCGCTGCACTAGCCCAAAAGCAAGATTTGGACGAAGTTTTTCGTCACCACCTCGAAATTGCGATTAACCAGCTGCTTCAAACCGAATTGGCAGAGTTTTTGGGTTACGAACGCTACTCATACGCTGGGATTAACACTGGTAATAACCGCAACGGCAGTTATGAGCGCTCGTTTGATACGAAGTACGGCCAACTTAACTTAACCATTCCTCGAGATCGCAATGGCCAGTTTGAAAATCATACCTTGCCAGCCTACGGTCGGCACAGTGATAATTTAGAAACAACGGTCATTCAGTTGTATACCAAGGGAATTACCACTGCTGAAATTGCCGAACTCATTGAGAAAATGTACGGTGCTCACTACTCCAAAGCCACGGTTTCCAACATGACTAAAGCCGTCAATGAACAGGTTCAAGCTTTCCAGCAACGTCGACTGGCTTCACAATATGCGGCCATCTTCTTAGATGCCACTTACTTGCCGTTAAAGCGGGATACCGTTCAAAAAGAAGCCGTTCATATTGCGATTGGCATTCGTCCAGATGGTACGAAAGAAGTGCTGAACTACCAAGTGGCGCCAACGGAATCGACTGGAATCTGGACTGAACTGCTGGGAACCTTGATCAAGCAGGGCGTTAAAGATGTGCTGTTGTTTGTGGACGATGGGTTAGTTGGTTTGGATGAAGGCTTGAATCGGCATTTCCCTAAAGCCAAACGACAACGTTGCCTGGTTCATGTTGGGCGGAATCTGATGAACAAAGTTCGCGTAAAAGACCGCAAGGCCGTGATCAGTGACTTTAAACAAGTTCATCGGGCCGCCAACCGTGAAGCAGCCGAACTGAAACTGAATGAGTTCGCCAACAACTGGCATCAGACCTATCCCAAATTAATCAAAGATCTGCTTAAAATGCCGAATTTACTCACTTTCATGGACTTTCCACCAGCTATCCGGCAATCACTATACTCCACTAACCTGATTGAGAACTTTAATAAGCATCTCAAGCGCACCACCCACCACAAAGAACAATTTCCAACGGAAGATTCACTGGATCGCTTCCTGGTTTCTCAGTTTAATGTTTATAACGAGAAGTCTCTGAAGCGGATCCACCGAGGGTTCAAAGGACTCCAGGACACCTTGGAAGCATCATTTATTTAAGTTAGATACATATTATATGTACGAAGGCATTTCATTTACACAAGATTCTTGACGCTACCTTATTTAATTTTAAAGATAATATCTTTTCTTCAATTTCATTTATTTTTGCATAATTTTCTCTTATCAATTTAACAATTATTAAAACAAATATAATATTAACAA
>NZ_VDFP01000112.1 GCF_009600985.1 Companilactobacillus halodurans | reverse complement strand
GTGGGACAAAGTTTGTCTGTGCCGTTGGTGATGAAGATTATCGCATTAAAGATAGCGTACACTTTCCCACAACTACACCTGAAGAAACATTACAAAAAGCCATTGATTACTTTAAACAATTTGATATTGAAGCCTTAGGAATTGCTTCTTTTGGTCCCATAGAACTACGTAAAAATTCACCTAAATATGGTTACATTACATCAACCCCTAAACCAGGCTGGAAAGATACTGATTTCATTGGAACAATGAAAAAAAGTCTAAATGTCCCAATGTTTTGGACAACAGACGTTAATGGTTCAGCTTATGGTGAGTATGTTATGTCAACATTATCTAATGAAAAAATCGATTCACTAGTTTATTACACTATTGGTACTGGTGTAGGTGCTGGTGCCATTTCTGATGGTAAATTCATCGGTAATATGGGACATCCTGAAATGGGTCATACTTTCTTAAAACGTCATCCTGACGATCTTGATTTTAAGGGTATCTGTCCTTTCCACGGCGACTGTTTGGAAGGTCTTGTTGCTGGTCCTACCTTTGATGCCCGTCTTGGCAAGCCTGGTAAAGATGTTCCTCTTACTGATCACGTTTGGGATATCATGGCTTACTATGTTGCTCAAGCAGCCATTCAAGCCACTTTAATTTTAAGACCTGACAAAATTGTCTTTGGTGGTGGCGTTGTTAGTGAGGCATTCCTAGAAAAAGTTCGTACTCAATTTAAAGAATTATTGAACAATTATATTGAAGTACCTGCCTTAGACAAATACATCACGATGCCTGAAGTTAAGAATAATGGCTCAGCTACAATGGGTGATTTTGCCTTGGCTATTCGTGAATTACAAGACTAATCTAATAATAAAAAGTGATAATGAATTTATAGAAATATTAAATTCATTATCACTTTTCTTTATATTTATGCTAAGTTGGATTTATTAACTCCAATTCTGATGTATTGCCATGAAACTCCGTCATAAAATTTTCTTTATTACTATTGGTTTCGTTATTTTCATAACTTTATTTACAATTCTTTGGTTTAACTATCGTGATATAATTGAGAATTTTTTCAATTATACTTTTAATCGTCAAACCTTAATTACTCTTTTAAGAAGCCAAGGTAAACATAACGCCGTTATATTTATGGCAGTGATTGCTATTGGGTCGGCAATTCCTGGTGTACCAATCTCAGCCATTGCTATATTATCAGGCGTATGCTTTGGACGCTGGCTTGGATTCGGTATCAATATTTGTGGAATTGTTATTGGAAATCTATTAGCCATTAATATTCTTGGATCATTCCCTCATAAAGTTAAACCAAGTCGCTTTAGATCTTTAGCAGACCGTTTAAGGAACATGCGCCATCCAAGAATTGGTCTAAGTATCGGCTACGCGATTCCCATGTTGCCAACATTACTTGTCAATTACGCCGCTTTAGAATTGAAAATTTCATTGAAAAACAAAACCTTATGCATACTTATTGGTTCACTACCAGTTTCATTTCTATATGCCTTCGGTGGTGACGAATTGATTTTTGGTAATACTAAATTAGTTCTTATAG
>NZ_VDFP01000111.1 GCF_009600985.1 Companilactobacillus halodurans | reverse complement strand
GATGCATGAAGTTATCATGGTCTTTTTCCATTCCACATAAATAGACCGCTGACAAGATAACGACCGCAAATAACGCTAATACTGCGTTTGGTTGATTCAAAAAATAGAGTCCAACTCCAAGTACTACTAATACAATGATTGATAATCTCAGCGTGACCCTCGGTATTTTATCTTTCATAAGTAATTTCCTCTTTGCTTTGAGATTGTACTACTATTATGAAAGCTTTTTTGATATCACGCAATCACGACGCTCAGAAATTTTACAATTCTTCACCATTTGACTCGATAACTTTCTTATACCAGTAATAACTCTTCTTTGGTGTTCGACTGAAATCACCTTTATTGTCATCATCACGGTTAACATAAACAAATCCATAACGTTTAGCCATTTGACCAGTTCCGGCTGAGACCAAATCGATACAGCCCCAAGGTGTATAGCCAATCAAATCAACGCCATCCTTGATAGCTTCTTTCATTTGTTCAATGTGACCTTTAAGATAATCAATTCGATAATCATCGTTGATAGATCCGTCTTTTTCAACGGTATCACGGGCACCAAGTCCATTTTCTACAACCATAATTGGAATCCCATAACGACCGTAAACATCATTTAGATACCAGCGAAGTCCTTTAGGATCCATACTCCAGCCCCATTCACTATACTTCAAGTAAGGATTTTTGACCCCAGTTGAAAAGTTTCCAGCCGCTTCACCTTTACTCTCATCAGTCGTTAAAGTATTTGATGAATAATAACTGAAACTATAGTAATCGACCGTTCCTTCTTTCAAAATTTCCGTATCCTCAGCGGTAATATTCAATTTTACGTTGTGTTCATTCCAAAAACGTTGTGCAAAGTGTGGATAAGCCCCACGAACTTGAACATCACCACAGTAATAATTATTAATTTCGTTAGCCAATTGTGCCTTCAAAACGTCATCCGGATTAGATGTCAAAGGATAGTTGACGTTACCCGCAATCATACAACCAATCATATTGTCAGCATTGATCTTGTGACCAATCTTAACAGCCAGAGCACTCGCTACAAATTGATGATGCAACCCTTGCAAATTATTTTGGACATCTTCATCAGACATCTTGGGATTGAAAGGTGCAGCTCCGTCCTTAACTGGCAAGCCCAGTGACATATAGCCACCAAATAACATTCCGATATTGATTTCATTAAAAGTTAACCAGTATTTAACTAAATCCTTATATTCTGTAAACAAAGTTTTCGCATATTTAACATAAAAGTCGATAACTTTTCGACTACCCCAGCCGCCATATGCTTCAGTTAAATGATATGGCATCTCATAATGAGAAATCGTGACTAAAGGTTCAATCCCATATTTATGACATTCCTCAAAAACCTTACGATAGAAATCAAGACCTTTTTGATTAGGCTTTGCATCGTCGCCATTAGGAAAAATTCTAGTCCAGGCAACTGACATACGATAAGTTTTATAACCCATCCCTGCTAATAATTTAATATCTTCTTTATAGTGATGATAAAAATCACTACCTTGATGAGATGGATAATAAGCTCCCTCTTTGATGTCTTT
>NZ_VDFP01000110.1 GCF_009600985.1 Companilactobacillus halodurans | reverse complement strand
AATGATAAGTGTTCGTGATGCTCTTGAAAAAGCAGTATCAAGATAATATTTTGAATTAACATCGGCAATAATAACATTGTCGAATTCCAGTCCCTTGGCTAAAGTTAAGGGTAAAACTATGATTCCAGATGCAGGCAGTTTCTCGGCAGTAGTGCCCAGAACTGTCTGTTTTATTTGGTCATGAATTGCTTGAGCTAGGTGAAGGTCACTTGTTATGATGGCCGAGAGTTCACCGTTATCTAGCTGTTTTATTTCAGACTTTAAATTAATAAGTAGTGATTCAAAATCTTGATTTTCAATAAGTTCAGGTTCTTTACCACCGATCTGAATCGTATTGACCTTATCAATTAAATTGGGAGATCCGTGTTTGATGAAAGCCTTAGTGATGGCACCACTTGAGCGATAGCTGGTATACAAATTTCTTTGTGTAACGGCGATATGATGTGACTCAAATAGTCCCATTAGATTATTAAAGGTCAAAGGATGGCTGGACTCTAAAATAGATTGAAATTGATCTCCTACCAAGGTCCAATGTGCCTTGGGAAACGCAGTCAGTAAAAATAATATTTGGTCCAAAGAATAATCTTGAATTTCGTCAATTATCACAAATCTAAGATTCTTCTGTGCTAGATCCAATAGTTTTAAACGGGTGAAAGTATAATCTAAATCGTTGATTTGGTGGGTATTCAAGACTGATTTTATAATTTGAGAAATATTCAACCATGCCTTTTGATCGATCTGTTTCAGAAGTTTACGATTGCGCCACAGTAACATTCTTTTAGTGGCTTTTTGAACGGCAAGGTCAGAACTGGGTGAAATTAAACGACCAAAGATTTTTTCCTGCTGAGAGTCGGTTAAGTCTGATAATTCAGCCTGAACTTTACCATCTTTCGAAGCCTGTTCAATTCTTGATTCGATTTCAGCAGTCAAAATGGAAGATAACGCCGTTATACGTTTAGTCAAAGACATAGCTTTCGACGTTTGTTCGAAAAATTGCTTAATATCTGCCTGACTGAAAATAGTGACATCGTTCAAAGTGATATTTTTGAAGTCAGCAGCTGTCAGCACCCAATCATCTAACTTATTGGCTAAATCTTGGACATGACTAGTGTCCGATTCAAAAGGAATTGATTTATTGATAAAGGTAGTCAATAGTTGAGCAAAGGTCATTTGTAACGGCGATTTTTCACCGAGACTAGGGAGAACTTGATTGATGTAGTTAGTAAATAATGTGTTTGGCGTAAGGAGCAACATGTCACTTGATACTAGATTATCGCGGTAACGGTAAAGTAAATAAGCAATTCGTTGCAAGACAACCGAGGTTTTACCACTGCCAGCGATTCCATTTACTAACAGTGCTGTGCTTTGGGTATCACGAATGATGATGTTTTGTTCTTGCTGAATTGTTGCGGTAATGGAACTCATCTGGCTATTTTTATTTGCTTGTAAAGTCTTAACTAGTAGCGGATGCTGAATCGCAACATCGGTGTCAAAAACATCCTCTAAAACGGCGTTATGTAATAAAAACTGTCTTCTTGTGGCGACTGTCACATCGATTGTTCGTTCGTTAGCG
>NZ_VDFP01000011.1 GCF_009600985.1 Companilactobacillus halodurans | reverse complement strand
TATTAAGCGTATCAATCTTCAAATTTTTTGGCTCCGAGCAAGCTCGTCAGCCAAATAAAAAACAGCTAGACCAATTATGATCTAACTGCTTATGTAAACTGCCATCAACTTAATTTGACGAACAGCCATTATTAATTATTTTGATATCTAAATCTCAAAACTAATTTTCTCAATTCTTCAATTAAGAAGATTGGAATAGGGACAATAACTAGGAAAATCCAATCATTGATCTCTAATGGTGCGGTGTTGAAGACTGATTGCAATCCGGGTGTGTAAACTAAGATTGCTAATAGAATAACTTCAAAAACGATTCCAGTCCAGATTCGATGGTTACTGAAAATTCCTAATTTGAAGACAGAAGTGTATTTAGTACGGCAGTTCATTGCGGCAGCTATTTGACAGAAGATAATTGCCGCTAAAGTCATGGTCGTAGCACGACTATAGCCATTGCCAGTAGCTAATAAATTGATTTGTGGCCAGCCATTTTGCATGTTGACGAAGAAATAAGCCATTGTGGAAATTAGTGAGGCAATAACTCCATACCAAGCAAACGCCGTCAAAAGTAACCTTTTATTCAGAAGATGCGATTGATGAGACCGTGGCTTTTGTTGCATGATCCCAGGTTCTGGTTGTTCTGAGCCTAATCCTAAAGCAGGCAACATATCGGTTCCTAGGTCGACTACCAAAATTTGTAGAACAGTTAATGGCAGAGGAATTAATCCACGACTTAAGAGAAATAACGCTGATGGTACAGCTTCGGGAACGTTGGAATTGAAAATATACAAGAGGAACTTTTGAATGTTGCTATAAACGGTCCGACCTTCTTCAATTGCAGCAACAATCGAGGCAAAGTTGTCATCAGTTAAAATCATATCGGCCGCATCTTTAGCAACGTCGGTTCCGGTAACACCCATAGCGACTCCAATATTAGCTTTCTTCAAAGCAGGGGCATCGTTGACACCGTCACCAGTTGAGGCAACGCTTTGACCCATACTTTGCAAAGTAGAAACAATTTTATACTTTTGTTCAGGAGCAACTCGAGCAAATAAAATTTCACCCTTTAGAGCTTCTTTTAAATCTGCTTGACTCATATCGTCGAGTTCAGATCCCGTAACTACTCTAACTTTATCGCTTGTGATACCAATTTTAACGGCAATTGATTTAGCAGTGATTTCACTATCACCAGTAACCATAATAATTTTAATACTAGCATCGTGGCATTTTTTGACCGCGTCATAAATTTCAGGACGTGGAGGATCAGCCATGACCGTTAAACCGACAAAAGTTAAATCCTTTTCAGTATTGTCGATATTTAATTGGTCAACCTGTTTATCATCAGTCACAGGTATTTCTCGATAGGCGATGGCTAGAGAACGTAAGCCTTGAGTGGCGTATTCCTTATTTGCATCGTTGATATTTTTTTGATCAGCAACTGTTATTGTACGAACTTTTCCACAATCTTGAATGGTCGTACATTGCTTTAAGGTGTCACTCAATGAGCCTTTGACGCAAACTAATAATTGGTCGCTTTGGCGATGGATGGTAGTCATACGTTTACGTTCTGAATCAAAAGTCAATTCTTTTAAACGTGGAGCTTGTTTCAATTCATTGTCAGAATCAAAACCAGCTTTTTGAGCCAAAATAACTAAAGCGGCCTCAGTTGGTGTACCTAAAATTTTAGGTTTCTTAGGATTGTCAGTAGTTTCAACTGTTGTATCGTTATCAAAAGTTGAAACCATCAATAACTTCTTCAAATCAGCATCATCTTGAAAATTAATATTTTGATGATTTTTTTGAATTTTTCCATTATTAACGTAACCTTGACCGGAGACAGTGTATTCACCGGAAGCAAGCCAAATGTGATTGACTGTCATCTGGTTTTGCGTCAAAGTACCAGTTTTATCAGAACAAATAACCGTTGTTTCGCCAAGTGTTTCAACACTGTTCAAATCTTTAACTAGAGCGTGCTTCTTAGCCATCCTTTGAACACCCTGAGCTAATGACAAGGTGACAGTAGGCAATAATCCTTCAGGAATAAAGGCAACAATCATCCCTAAAGCAAAGATAAAGGACTTACCAATAGGATTGTGAACGAAGAAAATGGCCGCCAAAAAGAAAATAAAACCAACGGCAATCGCAATAATAGAAATCTGCTTTGTCAATCGGTTCAATTCAAGTTGCAAAGGACTAGCTTGCTTATCTTGTTTTTCCGTTAAAGAAGCGATTTTACCGAATTCAGTGTGCATTCCAGTAGCAATCGTCACGGCTTTACCATCACCAGCGCCAACGGTAGTTCCCGCATAAACTAGGTTAGATTCCGAGAATTTTCCTTCGCCAGCAAGGTATTTGACCGTTTTGGATTGTGGAACAGTTTCACCCGTCAGAGCTGACTGATCGACTTGAATCGAAGTAGCCTCAAGTAATCTAGCATCAGCTGGGACTGAATTTCCTGCTTGCAATTCGAAGACATCGCCGGGAACCATTTCAGTAGCATTTAATTGTTCGATTTTACCATTGCGAAAGACGCGAACATAGGTAGGTAGCATTGCCATCAAAGAATCAGTAGCTTTTTGAGCCTTATGTTCCTGCCAAAAACTAAAAATACCATTGATGATATTGACTAACCAAATGGCAATTCCTAATTCAACTGAACCAGTTAGGATAGCGATGAAACCACTGACCCAAAGAAGAACAGCCATCAAACTAATGAAATTTTTTAGAAATACTTTCACTTGTGATTTTTGTTTATTACGATGGATCATATTAGGACCATATTTAGTCTGTCGATTAGTGGCAGTTTCCTGATTTAATCCATTTTTTGTTGTTTTTAATTCTTTAAGTAGTTGAGCGATAGGCTCACTAGCAGAATTATTTTTTTGTGTTTGAATATTCCCCAATTTATTCACCAGCTTTTTGAAATGATGAAAATAACCTCACAAATTTTCATTCCATTTCTTAAATCAATTATAGTTCTGTTGATGAAATTGGAAGCATTTTTATTCCGTAATTTTTAGAAAAAATCATAAATAAAAATTTATTATTCGATAATTCGTACTTTGCAAGGAGCGTTTTGTTTAAAGAAATTTGCGTTAGAACCAATTTTCTTCCGGTTGATGAAATCTTTTCCAAAACGACCAACGACAAGTAAATCAATTTTCAAACCACGAACGAGATAGGTGGCAATAATTTTTTTAGGATCACCGATTCGTAAAAAAGTATCCCTAATAGGAAAGACTGTCATTAGAGATTTATTGTTCAAATCATCGCGTGCTTTGATGACTTCTGGATTGTCTGAATAATTTTCCATTTGTAAAATGCCATCATCTTCATTTAAGTAATAGTCTTCAACAACTCTAACAAGATAAAGGTTGGCTTTTTGAGTTTGGGCAAGTTTTAAAGCTTGGTTAAAGGCCCGATTAGAATTTTGCGAACCGTCGATTGCAACCAGAATGTTTTTTAACATGATATATTCCTTAAAAATTTATTTATTATTTAAATTATAGTTAATTTATTAATAGTATGAACAAAAATATCATTTTATAGACATTAGATATTTTGAAATCGTTAACATATAATTAATATTGTAACTAAAAAGGGGTGCATGTTGTTGAAAGATGGAAATTATAATGAAAAAGCTAATGGTGTTGAGAGACCACTAAATTTAGCAATTGATATTAAAAATAATAAAATCAAACAAGTAGATAACAAAAGTACTGATATTTCTGATTTGGAACAAGGTACCTTAGATAAAATGAGTCAACGGATTATTGATAATCAATCTGTCAACGTCGATACGGTATCAGGTGCGACTATTTCAAGCAAAGGGATTATTTCAGCTATCAAACAAGCCATAGCTGATGCTGGAGGAGATATTGACGATTTTTCTAATAAGGTTAGTCAAAATTTTTCTAAGGCAGACGACGATTATGATAGTTGGATTAGAGAACCTCAAAAAATTGAAAAGACGATTCAGACAGATTTAGTTATCGTTGGCAGCGGTATTTCAGGTTTATCAGCTGCCGTTCAAGCTGGACAAGATAAAATTAAGACACTTGTCTTAGAGAAGAATGGTTTTGTTGGTGGCAATGGTTCTGGCGTTAAAGGTATGATGAGTGCTGAAACTAAAATGCAAAAAAAGGCCGGCATAACTTTCAAAAAAGAAGAAGTAGTCAGAAATGAGCTAGAAACGATTCAATATCAAGCTGATGGGTCATTTTGGGTCGATTTAGTCAATCATACAGCCGATAATATTGATTGGTTGATTGATCAAGGCGTTCAATTCGACCGCGTGGACGACTACCATCACACTTGTCCGTTGCCGACATTTCACTGGTTCAAAGGTGGACGTGGAGCAATCGGCTATATTCCATTTATGAAGAAAAAAGCTGAAGAATTAGGCGTAAAAATTTCAACCAGTTCACCAGTTACCGGCTTAATTTTTAAAGATAAGACTGTCAAAGGTGTTTACGCTTCAATCGACGACCAAGTTGTCAAAATAAACGCTAAGGCCGTAATTTTTGCTTCCGGTGGTTTTGGTCAAAATAGAGCGTTAATCAAAAAAGAAGGCTGGAATACTGACAATATGCTATTTGTTGGTATGACCGGGTCAACAGGTGATGCCTACAAAATGGCTCTAGCTGCTGGAGCTAAAGATACCTTAGAAAATTCAGCACCATTGATTACGAATTTCGTGCAAGCTTTGCCTCTAGGAAATGGTCGTGATTTACTCGCTGGTGGTCCTGCTCTGTGGGTCAATCAAGATGGCGTTAGTTTCACTGATGAAAGTATTACTGATCGAAATGCTATTTTGCAGTCGCAACCATTCAAATCCATTAAAAACGGTTATTTAGTCTTTAGTCGAGAAATGTTTGCTAAATATGAAGATAACCTTCAGGATCTTTCTGAAGAAGAACAAAAGAGTATGAAAGGTATTGATGATATGAATCACCATGACAGTACCCAAGCACTTGCTATCCTTGATAAAGCAGTTAAAACTAATAAAGGAAATTCTTTATTTGAAGCAGATACTTTGGAAGAACTTGCTGGTAAATCTGGCTTGCCAAAAGATGAATTTACTAATGAGGTTAAAAAGTATAACGAATTTTGCCAAAATGGCGAGGATAAAGAATTTGGGAAAGCTAAAAAATATCTGGTACCAATCGAAAAGGGTCCGTATTATATAGCCAGACTTAATCAGTCACTGGCAATTTCAATTGGAGGTATCGGTGAAAATCGCCATTTTGAAGTAGTAGATGATAAGTGGAATAAGATTCCTGGTCTTTATGCAGCTGGAATTGATAGTGCCATGCAATATAAAAACATCTATACGATTAATTTAGGCGGTTCATGCTGTGCGCACTGTGTTAATTCAGGACGCTACTCAGTTAAAAACGCTAAAAAATATATCGAAAAATTAGCATAATAATTAATAAAGGCATCTAATCGTTGATTAGATGCCTTTTTTTGCGTATTTTAAATTAAAATATACTTTTTATTTTAGTTAGTTTTACCGCCAAAACAACAGGTTATGAATTAAGCAAATATTGCAAATTAAGTTAAGAAAATTTCCATAATGTAAAGGAAATCAAGCTACTAAGTAAGTATAATTTGATTTAACAAAAATAACTGCATGTAATTATTTCTTAAATAAAATCTTTAATTATGGAGTATAACAATGATTGAATTTAATAATTTAAGTAAAAATTATGGTGATAAAAAAGCTTTACAGAATTTGACTTTAAAAATTAAATCGGGGGAAATATTTGGTTTTCTTGGTCATAATGGAGCAGGCAAATCGACTACTTTAAATAGTTTGGTCAGTGTGATTGAACCTAGTTCTGGCTCGATTGTTTTTGATGGATTGAATTTAAGAGAACATCGTCAAGAAATCAAAGAAAGAATTGCCTATGTTCCTGATTCACCAGACATCTTTTTACAATTAACGGCCATGGAATACTGGGATTTATTAGTTGCTGCCTATAAACTATCTGATCAAGAAGTATCTATAAGACGTCAACAATTAATCCAATTATTTGGTATGGGTGAGCAAGTTAATGGACTAATGGGAAGTTTTTCTCACGGAATGCGTCAAAAAGCAGTGATTATTGGAGCTTTATTATCTGATCCCGATATATGGATTTTAGATGAGCCAATGCAAGGCTTGGATCCACAAGCGGCCTATGATTTAAAGCAGTTGATGAAAGAACATGCTAAAAAAGGCAAAACAGTTATTTTTTCGACCCACAATTTGGATACGGCACAACAACTTTGTGATGAATTAGCGATTCTCAAGAGTGGAAAGATGATTTATAACGGAACAGTAGAAGCTTTAAGAGCGAAGAATAATGATGAATCGTTGGAAGAAATTTATCTGAAAATGGCTGGACGTCAAAGTGATTGCCACCTAGTTGAAGATATCGAAGGTGAGTCCCATGGATAAGAGACAATTACAAGCTTTATTAAAAGTAGATTTACGTTTGCTTAATCCACAAATAACCGCTCGTTTGAGAAAAAAGGGAAGCGTTGGGGATAATCTAACTAAAAAGTTAGAACTTCAATTTCTAATAAATGGGGCGATTTTTCTATTTATTTTAGGAGTACCCATGCTTTCGTTGAATTTGAGCAAATTTCCGGGAACATTTAGTTTATATGTCAGTTTATCGATTTTATTGGCATTTTTACGAAGTATCTCAGGAATTTACAATATCTTTTTTGCCAGTAAAGATTTGATTAGCTATTTACCACTACCCTTTAGGGAACAGGAAATCTTTTTTAGTAAAATCATGATTATTGTTTTAGACCTTATCCCATTCACGCTTCCGATGTTATTGGCCTTTTTTTTAACAGCTTGGTATGCAGGGATGATAATACCAATAGCAATTTTATTGAGCGTTGGAGTATTTATTTTAATAATTGCAATTATATTAATGATTTGTTCGTTAGTTATTTTTGGCTTAACTAAAACGAAATTCTTTCAAAAGAATCCTAATGCTTTTATGAATAGCTTAATTGCCGCTAGTTTGATTATTGCTATGAGCGTCTTTTTCTTCATCAATAGTTCAAGCAATCCAGCAACTCAGGGATTCAATTTTGTCTTAACACCGATTTTTTTACCACTTTTTAAAATGTTTCTTAATCCTATTTCTATTGGAAGTACTTTAACTGGGCTTATTTTAATAGGAACATTATTTGTTTTAGGAATAGCTGTTAAATTACTGGTTTTACCAGGATTGAATGACCAATTGACCAAAGCAAATTCTGCTTTTTCAAAGAAATCAATTAAAAGAAAATCCATTCATCGTCGTGACTTAAATAAGATACTTGATTTTTATAACCGTCAATTATTGAAAGAACCTAATGTATTGCTCCAAGTATTTTCTAGTTCAATTTTGCCGCCGTTAATCTTTATCTTTACTTTTGCGATGATTAAAGGCCCAACGGACTTACCTGTGAAATGGTTGGGAGTGTTTTTTGTTGGTGGCTTATTGATGGGAATTTTAACTACGAATGAAACATCATTGGTTGGCAATTTAATATCTTTAGATCGAATGAATTTTAAATTTGTCAAATCGTTACCTATTTCAATGAACCGTTATTTATATCGTAAATTCTTATTGGGCTTTGTGGTTCAGTTATTGATCAATTTGATTATTATGGGAATAGTAGCTGTGGTAATGCAAATCGGTTTGATTATGTCAATATCTTTAGTTTTAGGCGTGACGCTGGGGACGTATTTCATGAGTCAATATTATTTCACCCGTGATTATCGCTTACGTTTAGCTAATTGGACCAACATTTCTGAACTCTTTAATCGAGGCGCTGGTAACATAGGATTGATATTGTCGATGATGGCAATTATTTTTCTTGGAGTAGTGGTTATTGCTTCGTATTCAATGGCTGTAATCTTTATTCCACAAATTTGGCTATTGAATCTAGGGGTATTTGTTTTAATCGGCATTGCTGCGATAATAATAATCCATCACTATCAATTAAAATTTTGGCATCAATTTGAATAAATAAAAAAGCTGATGATAAAATATCGTCAGCTTTATTTTGGTTTACTTTTGGAGAATATATTTGAATTGTTTCGATAATTTTGTTTTATTAAATAAAGCCTAAGTATCATTATTCAAATGGGGTAATTGTTTTAGATGAGTTCAGATATGACTTCTAAAACTTGATAATTGGCATAGGCATTTAACTCTTCTAAAAAATCATTTAGTTCAGAACTAGAATGAAAGGCAGCTTGAATCATATAATTCATTTGACCAGAAATTCGGAAATGATGGCGAATGAAATTTCTTTTTTTGTGGATGAACTTTAAATATTTTTCGTGGCTGTAATATTCCATCTGTGTTTGAATAAAAACTTGATGAGAATATCCCATTTTGGCAGTATCGACTTCAACCGTATATTTTTTTATAATGCCATCATTTTCTAAATTTTCGATTCTCGTTGCCACTGCAGGAGGAGTTAGGTGAACTAATTCCGCAATTTTATTTTTTTTGATGCGTGAATCTCTATTTAGCAATTTCAATATTTCTGAATCTGTTTTATCCAATTAGAAATGACCTCATACTTTCTTATACACAGTATTATAAATAAATAGAGAAAAATTTACTATGAAAGTAGTCGTTGTTTATGTTATAGATAATTCAAAAACTTTTAAAATGTACAACTTTTCCTATTACAAGTGAGTTTTCAGTTAAAGTGAAAAGATTTAGCATTATTCATACAGATTAAAATCTTTTGATTAGACTAATAACTACTCAAATAACATTGCTTTTTGAAAAACATCATCATTAAAAGACACGAATTCGATAAATTCGAATTCGTGTCTTTTTTAGTGATTAATAAGTGGTTTTATTAGATTAGTTGTTTTTCCTAATTTTTATTACTTTGATAATTGAGAATACTGCCAGTAATGCCAGTAATGCCAATCCTAAAATGGAAGCAATCAATCCACTTGTGCCACCAGTTGAAGGGAAGAGTCCTGAACTGTTTTTGGAAGTTGAACTTGGTGTAGCAACATCATTTTGAACAGTTTCTAATACGTTTGGCAAAGCTTTTCCAGTACTTAAAGAGCGGGTACTTTGTGTTTTGGGTGTTGTTTCCTGACCAAAACTACTTTCAGAGGAGCCGTTTGTAATTGGTAATTCTGAATTTGAATCTGTATTTGGTTTTTGATCAGTGTCAGGGTTAGAACTTGAGTCAGTATCTGTGTCTGGTTCAATGTCTTTTCCGTCTGGGTCTTCTGTTGATTCGTTTTCATCGGTATCTAAATCAGTATTTGAGTCAACATCTTCTTCATTCGAGTCGTCAGTTGAATTTTCTCCATCATCTGTATCTGGTTCATTACCTGAATCTGTACTTAAATCTTCATCAAAATCTTCTTCGTCACTTTCATCAATATCTGGTTTTGTTGGTTCTGGATTTTTGTCTTCATCAACAGCTTCATCATATGAAGAGTCATTTTGATAATCCCAACGGTGCGTTTCACCTTTAACATTAACCACTTCAGCAATGATATTTCCATCTAAGTTATGATTAACGGTAACTGTTGCACTAGTTGCAAGGACGCTACCTTGGAAAGGTGCATCAAAATTAATTGTTCCGCGATAAACGCCATCTGCTTGTGAACTGTCATAAAAGTTCCAAAGAATGTGATTGTCGTCAAAATATTCTGTTTCATGATTAGGACGGTTAGTTGGATCAGTACTGTTTCCATCAGTATAGAATAGTTGAATCTGTGATTTCATATCGTAACTAGATTTACCTTTCAAATCAACGTTGATAACGATATTTGTTCCACCAGCTTCTGATGAAAGTCCTTTGATTTTCAAAGGCGTACTTTTTTCAAGAACGCTGCTATCTAAATCAAAAGCAATTTTGTTTTCCTTATTAGGAGTGTAGTCATCTAATTCAATGACACGGTTATTGATGTCTTCAGCAAAATTTTTATCGTTTAATTTGTCATGAGCATCTCTTTGCGTGATAGCCTGTGATTTTTGAGCTAAAACGTTAAAGTATGAATCAAAGTCAATGTAGGTGTTGTTGCCTTGGTCTTGGAAAACTTCATCTTTAGTAAGGTGACTGATAGTTGATGTATTGACCATCAATTCTTCAGTATCAGATAGTAAAACGTCATTGTCTGTACCGAAAGTTACTTTATTAGTCCGATCGCCATTGCTAGAAACAAAAGAACTTGATTCCATTTTGGAAACATTTTGAATATAAGAAATATCTTTTTCAACTTTTCCCATATCATCTTTGATGTTGGTACCGAATCCAGCATCACCTGATAAATTAGCAACGGCTAGGTTACCATTTGTATGCGTCGAAAGGTTAGCTTCCTTAGCAAAAATATGGAAGTGAGCAGCATAACCTAATTCGTTATTGTCACTATTTTTAAAATCATCTGTCACGTTTCCACCTGATGAAGGTGTCCAATCGTTTTTTGTTTGGTTGATATCAGACGTTTCCTCAGTCGCAATATCAGCAGCGTACGCTTGGATACTAGGAGTGATACTTAGTAGAATTGTTGTGCTCAGGGTAATACATGATAGTCTAAAGAATTTGCCCCGGGTATTTAACATGATTTAATGAACCTCGTTTATAAGTTTTTTGTGATTATTATTATTATAAAATTCTATGCCTATGTCAATAACATTTGATGAAAAAATATTAACTGTAATTGCTTTCAACCATTTGTAATCGATTACATTTGGTGAAGCCAAGCGTCTCTAGTGCTTGGGGCAGTAGGAGAAATTTCAAAATCAAAATAATAATCAAAAAAATAAAAAATATTTTCAATAAACTACTGATTTTAATTAATAAATATATAAAATAATTATATTTAAAACATTAAAAAAGTATCTTAAAATTAAAAGTAGCAAATATCCTTTGGATATTTTTTTATAATCGTATGTGAAAATTTTAACATATAGGAGAATTCTAATGGATCAAAAACAAACAAGTAAAGAGATACTACTGAGAATGGTGAAGTCGTTCACTGAAAATGAAGTTGCTCCCTATGATATGGAAATCGATCGGACTCGTTCATATGTGAATGACTTATTAGAAAAAATTAAAAAATATGATTTTTTGAGCACGATGTTGCCAAAAGAATATGGCGGTGCCGGTTTCGATGGTGAAACGACGGCGGCCATGATCAATGAGATTGCGCGTGGAAATGCCAGTTTGGCTGTTACCTTAGAAGGTCACTTTAAGTCAGTTGACCAAATCGTTAAATATGGTAATCAAGCTTTAAAAGATGAATATTTACCACAAGCTAAATCTAGAATCATTGCTTTTTCAATGACTGAACCAAGTGGTGGTTCTAATCCTCTAGGCATTACTTCCCACGCTGAAAAAAAAGGCGACAAGTGGATTATCAATGGTGACAAAATCATGATTACTAATGGTGGTTTGGCTGAGATTTATTGCGTTCTAGTCAAAACAGCTCCAGAAGAATTATCATTTTTCGTCATTGATAAAGATATGCCTGGCTTTGAATTCGGTAAACAAGAAAACTTCTTAGGCTTGACTGGTGTTCCAGTTGGCGAAATCGTTATGAATAATATTGAAGTCGATGAAAATCACTTGCTCGGTAAAGTTGGTATGGGTAAGGAAATCGGCGACAGTGCTCATAATGATGCACGTGTATTGATGGGCGCTGTCTTAACGGGAATTATGGAACATGAGCTCAATGTTGTTACTGATTATGCAACGCACCGAAAAGCCATTGATACGCCAATTATCCAAATGCAAGGAATTCAACGTAAAGTCGCTGATATTGCTGTTGCTAAAGAAACAACCAAATTGTTATATCAAAAAGCTGCTTGGTTAAAAGATAATCGTCAGGATTATGAAGAAGAAGCTGCTATGACTAAGGCTTATGGAAGTCGCAGCGCTGTTAGATCAGGTGACAATGCCTTACAAATTTTAGGTGGTTACGGCTATAGTTTGGATTATCCTGTGGAACATTTAATCAGGGATGCTCGTGCTATGGAAATCGCTGAAGGTACTGTTGAAAAAATGAGAACAGAGATTGCTTTAATAGAAGCAAAGAATCGTGCCTAGGAGGAAAATATGAAAATAGTTGTCTGCATTAAACAAGTTCCAGAAACTACTAATGTCAAAATTAATGAAAAAACTAAAAATATCGACCGTCGTGGATTAGGTGGAGTCATCAATTCTTATGATTTGCACGCCTTGAAAACTGCCTTAGATATCAAAGAAAAAGTCGGTGGAGAAGTCATCACCTTAACTATGGGACCAGACGATTTTGCCGTTTCCTTGCAAGAGACCTTAGCTTTAGGTGCTGATTCATCAGTTCTTTTGTCTGACCGAGCTTTTGCTGGAGCTGATACGTTAGCCACTGGTTATGTTTTAGGTAAAGCAATTGAAAAAATTGGCGACGTGGACTTAGTTTTAGTTGGTCAACAGTCAGTTGATGCCGATACTGGCCAAGTTGGTCCCATCATTGCTGAGTTGTTGCAAGTTTCTCAAGTTACTTACGCTGATAGCATTGAGCCAAAAGCTGATAAACTGCTTATCAAACGTAATCTGGAAACAGTTGCTCAAGAAATCACCGCTAAATTGCCTTTGTTAGTTACTGTAACGGATACGATCAATCAACCTGAATATACGAATGTCGTTGAAATTGCTAAGAGTTTCGACAAACCAATTACCACATGGCACGCTAGTGATTTGAGTTTGGAAGATTCACGAGTTGGTCAAGCTGGTTCACCAACAATCGTTCGTTCAATCTCTTCACCTGAAAAAGTTGCCAAGGTAGGTCATAAATTGGCCGACGACCCAGTTGATGCAGCTAAGGAATTAGTTGAAGTTTTGAAGAAACAAAATGTTTTGACGGAGGATGAATAAAATGACAGTGATTAAGGAAAATTGGATTTTTGCCGAAACTGAATTGCAAAAGATCAATCCGGTAACCTATCAATTGATTACAAAAATGAATCAAGTCAGTCATGACCCAGTTGTCGTAATTTTGATTGAAGGAAAATCCGCCAAATTGGAAAATGACTTGGCTGAATACGGCCCTGATAAGATTTTGGTTATCAAAGATGATGACTTAGCTAGTGGCGACGATTTGGAAGTTACGAATGCCTTAGATCAATTGATCAAACAAAAGGGAACTCCGAATACTTTTATTTTCCCAGCAACTGTTGTTGGACGTTCAATTGCTCCAAGATTGCAAGCACGATTGAGAACTGGTTTGACTGCTGATTGTCTTGACTTGAGTTTTGAAGGCGACCTCTTAGTTCAAACTAAACCATCTTATGGCGATAACATCATGTGCGATATCACGATTCCTAATCACCAACCACAGATGGCCACAGCGCGTCCCAATGTCTTTTCCGCCGAGAAGAAGAATAATGAAAGTTTACAAGTTGAGTACATTTCCAATCTCACATGGCAAAAAGATGCTCAACTAGAAATTAAGAGTCAGGTTTTGCCACCTAAGACAAGTGATAGTGTCGTCGACGCTGACCGAATCGTTGCTTTAGGTCGAGGCAATAATTCTGAAGCTGCAATTAAGACCGCTGAGAAATTAGCCGAACGTTTACATGCTAATGTTGGTGTCACACGACCATTAACTGACTTAGACTAATTCACGATTGATGACCAGATTGGTCAAAGTGGTCAAACAGTTGCTCCAGAATTGTTGATTAACTTAGGTATCTCAGGTGCAGTTCAATACACAGCCGGTATTTCCAATGCTAAAGTGGTTATTTCAGCTAATACTGATGCCAGTGCCCAAATATTCAATTACTCAGATTACTACTTTGTCGGGAATGCACAAGAATTTGCTAAAGCTTTAGAAGCAGTTTTATAAATTAAGTATTAGTTCATTAATAGCGACTTATGATATGATTAAATGGTTATTTTTTGAAGAGAGGTAATAAAATGGCCATTAAACTAGTCGCTTTTGATATGGACGGAACATTTTTAAATGATAAAAACACTTATAATCATCAACGTTTTGGAAAGATTTTAGAACAACTGCGTTCGAAAAATATTCGTGTAGTGGCCGCTAGTGGCTCTCAATATCAACGTTTGCAAAATCAATTTGATGAATTCAAATCAGAAATGGATTTTGTTTCACAAAACGGAGCTGTCGTATACAGTGAGAATGCACCATTGTTGATTCAAGCAATTCCAGAGGATGCCGTGGCAAAAACTTTAGACATTATTAATCATCAATTTGAACCAACTGATATCGCTGAACATTTGGTTGTCGGCGTCAAGTCAGCTTATGTGGACCAAACAATTTCCCAAGCTGCTTATGATTTAACTTATCGTTACTATAATCACTTGAAACGGGTAGTAGATTTACCAACAGTAACTGCTAAACGTCTTGAGGATAAGATTACTAGTATTGGGGTTACTTTTAATAATCATGTTGATTTTGATAGTATGATGAACAATCTACGAAAGGCTTTGCCGGTCGGTCTTGCCAGTCAAACTTCAGGTTATAATACCGAATTGATCAGTGATAACACAGTCAATAAAGCTGTGGGATTGAAAGAATTGCAGAAGAAATTCAATGTTGCTGACGATGAAATCATGACCTTTGGCGATAACGAAAATGACCTAGGGATGTTGCAATTGACTCCTTATGGTTACGCCATGGAAAATGCTGTTTCTAAAGTTAAAGATGCGGTTAATCATTTCACTGATTCTAATAATGATGAAGGTGTTTTGAACGTTTTAGAAAAGTTACTGAAATAAAAATTATAGTCTAAACAGGTAAAAACTTGTTTGGACTTTTTTTATGAAAAAGTTTTGTTAGTAAAAAAGGGTGCCCACTTTTTGGACATCCTTTTAAATTAATTTCATGGAACGAATATTGACGATAATAACTTTGGTTTTTTCAAACATAACGATACCTTTTGGATAATTAATTGATTTCAAATGGCCTTTTAGATGCTCATAATAACCAGAAACTTCATTAAAGTAATTAACATCGACTGTCTTGTCATTTTTCCTTAAGTACTCAAGCTGACGTTTGATTAAAACCTCTTCATCAGCAGTTGTATATTTTTTTCGGCGATAGCTTTGAGTCTTCTTTTCAATCAATCCTTTGAATCCTTCCAAAGCTCCAAAAGGCGCAAATTGGGCAGCTCGGTCTAATTCTGGCATTGGCAAATGGCGTTTAGATGGTTGATAAGGAAGATTCATAATATCGTTATAAGCTGAGGTATCGTTAAAAATCTTTTGTTCAATTAATTTCTTTTCATCCATTAGGCGTGATGACCTCCAATTTGATTGTTACGTTCCATTGTGGTTGAACCCTTTTCAAGATCAGATGCTTTGACGATGACGTTGCGATTACCGAATTTCCTTTGTAAATTTAAAATAGTTTCTTGAATTTTTCTATCTTGTTGACGCTTAGTTTGAGCAGTTTTATCTTGAATTATTTCCTCATTAGTATCTTCAAAAAGATTCGTTTGCTTGAAAGTAGTTTTTTGTTTGGCTTTTTTCTCGTCAATCAGATTGGTTGCTGTTAATGTGATTCGTCTTATCAGCATCTTAGAATCAGTGCATCTTTCATAGAGCATTTTGAAGGTGCTGCTCAATTCAGCAGACGATGAAGTTGGACTATCCAATTTTATATTAGTATGAGCTGGTTTAGGAACCTTTCTTCCATAGTAGTCAGTTACCAACTGGCCAGTAAAACTATTGTCTATTTGGAGACTAGTAATATCGTAATTAACGATAATACCTACTTGGTTAATGACAGATTTTTTTTGAACCAAATCTAAAGCTAAAGTATCACTCATGCCACGAACAATTTTTAAAGCGTCTGCATAAGAAGTTGGCTTCATCAAAACTTGACTTGAATAGAGACCGTGATCTTCTGAGCGATAGTTTTTAATATCAGCAAGAGTCGTCGTCTCATGTCCCCAAGCATGGTCAATAATCAATTCGGCGTTTTTACCAAATTCTTGATAGAGGATTTCCTCGTTCTTTTTATCTGATAAACTGCCTAACGAGCACCGAGCAATGTCACCCATGGTGTGTAATCCTAAATTCTCAAGTCTCTTTGAATAGCCACGACCAATGCGCCAAAAATCAGTTAATGGTTGATGAGCCCAAAGAAGTTTTCGATATTGCAATTCGTTCATCTGTGCGATTCTAACGCCATCGCTATCACCTGGAATATGCTTAGCAACGATATCCATTGCTACTTTAGCTAAGTAGAGATTAGTTCCGATACCTGCTGTGGCCGTGATACCAGTTTCCGATTGAATTTGCTGGATAATCGTTTTAGCTAGGGTGTGAGCAGTTATGTTATGTGTCGCTAAATAATCAGTCACATCCATTAAAACTTCATCAATAGAATAGACATGAATATTTTTTGCCTCAATGAAACGCAGGTAAATACCGTAAATTTCCGTACTTTTGTGCATATAAAAATTCATTCTTGGTTTGACAGTTTTATAGCCAATTTTTAGCGATGGTGAATTTAATAAGTGCTGACGATTGATTGAGGAATATTTTGTCAAATGATGACGAGAATTTTCTAATAATCTTTTATGATTGAGTTTAGAAACGATTTGTTCAACTTGAAAAAGTCGTGGACGACCAGGAACCCCAAACTTTTTTAGAGCAGGAGAGACTGCTAGACAAATTGTTTTGTCAGTTCGAGAATTATCGGCAACGACAAGATTAGCATTTAATGGATCAAGGTCGTGGGCAATGCATTCCACTGATGCGTAAAATGATTTCAAGTCAATAGCCATGTAGGTCCTTTCATTTGTCATCTGAATAATCCTCCAGTCAAAAAAGGGATGCACTGGGCATCCATTGATGATTTACAAACATATGTTCTAAAAGAATTATAACATTTTCACCATCTTTATTGAAATTAAGGTACTACTTTTTTTGAATTTAAAATCTTGTTAGAATGCACTTTAAGGACCATAATTATCATAGTATAAGTAAATAAATTATTTAAATAAGGCAGGTTTTAATTATGGCAAAGGTTTTTATTGCGGGAAAAATTCCCGATAAAGCAGTTTCCTTATTGAAGGCAACTGACTTAACGATTGATATGTATACTGATGATAAATTAATTGATAAGGATACATTAAAACAACATGTTTCTGACAGTGATTTTTTAATTACTCCACTTTCAACAACAGTTGATCAAGAAGTTTTGGATGCTGCTCCTAAACTTAAATTAGTTGCTAATTTTGGAGCGGGAACAAACAACGTTGATGTTAATTACGCTAAGAAGTTAAATATCCCAGTTACCAATACGCCTAAAGTCTCAACAGTATCGACTGCTGAATCAACCACAGGCTTAATCATTGGCTTGATGCATCGAATCGCTGAAGGCGACCATCTGATGAGAACTACTGGATTCAATGGTTGGGCTCCTTTATTCTTCTTAGGTCATGAATTGCAAGGCAAAACATTGGGTATTATTGGTTTGGGTCAAATCGGCCAAGCAGTTGCCAAGAGAATGCATGCTTTTGATATGCCAATTCTTTATACGCAACGCCATCGTTTGCCTATTAGTTTGGAAACGCAATTGGGAGCTAAATTCGTCAGTCGAGATGAACTTCTAAAGAAGTCTGATGTCGTTTCGATTCATATTCCCTTAAATGACAGTACCAAGCATCTTTTAGGAGCAAAAGAATTTTCAGAAATGAAGTCAAACGCTGTGCTAATCAATGCTGCTCGGGGTCCAATTATTGATGAAGCTGCATTAACGACTGCTTTAAAGCAAAAGACGATTGCTGGGGCAGCTTTAGATGTTTATGAACATGAGCCAGAGGTTTCTGATGAATTGAAGTAAATGAAAAATGTGATTTTGACGCCTCACTTGGGTAATGCGACGGTTGAAGCTCGTGATGCTATGGCAGAAATTGTAGCTCAAAATACCATTGCTGCTTACGAAGGTAATAAAATTAAATATATTGTTAACGGGCTATAAAATTGCTTCTAATATTTACTAAAAATGGATTAGAACTTTTCCCTTGGGATGTTCGTGAGTCATATAGTCAATAGCTTTGTTAATGTCATTAAGGTGAAACTCTTTAGGATCAATAGCTGGGATTATATTCTCTTTTTCAATTATTTGAGTTATTTTCTTTAACTGTTGGCCATTACTTCTAACAAAGATAAATCGGTATTTTACATTGGCTTTTTTGGCCTTGTTGTCTATTTTTGATCCTGCAATTGCAAATAATATTTGTTTCCACCATGGTAAGTTATGGTCAATTGCAAATTGCTTATTTGGACCAGCTTTTAGTGATAGCAGCCTGCCACCATTTTTTAAAATAGATAATTCTTTATCGATTTCTTTTGCTCCTAGAGTGTCAATAACATAATCGACATCATGCAGAATCTCCCAATAATTTTCTGTTTTGTAGTCTAAAAATTGAGTAACACCAATATTCATAACCTGTTCACGAGAGCGATTATTTCCACTGACAATAACGTTTAAGCCCATATCTTTAGCAATTGGAACTGCCATTTGTCCAAATGAACCAGATCCTCCAGGAATAAAAATGGTCTTTCCTGCACTGGCATGTAGTTCCTCATGCAGTCCTTGATAAGCTGTCAGACCAGTTAAAGGAGCTGCAGCACCTGTAGAGAAATTAAGGTTTTTCGGTAATAAGGCGATTGCGTCTTGATTTATTGCTACATATTCAGCAAAGGCTCCAATTTTATTTAATGGTAAACGAGAATAGATTTTGTCTCCAATTTTGAAATCACGGACTTTATCTCCAACCTTTTCAATTATCCCAGTAAGTTCGTTTCCCATAGTTGCAGGTAATTGGTAGTTTTGAATTAATTTGACACTTCCACTAGTAATTAAATTCTCAAGTGGATTCACAGCAGCAACTTTGACTTTAACTAGAACTTCATTAGTAGCAATTTTTGGAACAGGTAAGTCTTTAATTTTTAATTTGGCATTCTTTTCATACTTAGTTAATTGAGCAACTTTCATATTCTTCTCCATATTTGATAACCGTTTTTTATCTATAATTTTAAAATAGTATAATTTCTTTGGTAACAGAAGTCAATAATTGTTACTTAAAATCAATTGTGCTAAACTACAAATAAATTATTAGAAAGAAATTTAAAAATATGGAAAAAATAACAAATTTGAAGATAATTGAAACTGCAGAACTATTAATAGAAGAAACTGGCAAACCAGAAGTCTCTATCCCTCAAATTGCTAATAAAATGGGAATAACACATGGAGCCATTTATAAACATTTTGGCAGTAAACAAGAACTTTGGGAAACAGTTGCTCAAAAATGGTTCAATCAAAATATTGTTGAAAAGATAAGCATTGATGAATCCATTAATGACTCAAAAAAACAACTGTATGATTGGCTTTGGAAATTTATTAATGCAAAAAAACAAGCTTATTTGAGTGATAAAAGAATGTTTGATTTAAATACCAAATATGTTGATAACAATCCATATGTTCTCAGAGAAGTATTAACAGGTTGCTATCATACTATTAATAGAATAATGAAGTATGATGATAATGATATTAAAAGAGCAGAAACAATTTTATCTGCTTTTTCAGTTTTTACTTTACCGAATTTTAAGGATTCTTGGAAAGATAGCGAATATGAAAGCAGATTTAATGCAATGTGGAATTTAATTAAATTAGGTCTTTAATGAAATTCACATTGTTTAGGGAGAAAATCATTCTTATGAATCCTAAAGTGGTTGCGCTTACTTGCGAAATTAGCTAAAGTTAATTAGGTAATCTAAAAATGAGAGGTATCTTAATTTATGTATAAAATGATTGTTTGTGATTTGGATGAAACTTTGATGAATGACGATGGCAGTTTATCGGCTAAAAATGCTGCTGCCATTCAAGCTGCAACTAAAAAGGGCGTTCACTTTGTGCCAAATTCGGGTCGAAGCTATACGTCATTTCAAAATGATTTGGAAACAATGCACTTAAAAAATCAGCCCAATCAATATTCTATTTCTTACAACGGTGGTCTGATTTTGGAAAATAAAGATAACCGTCCGATTGCAATCAATGCGATGCCTTTTGAAATTGCCAAAAAGGTTTTTGCTGCTGGAGCAAAGAATAAGAAGGCAGCAACTCACGTATATACGCAAGATGTCTTGTATATCTATAATCCGGTTCCAGAAGACTCCGATTATTTAACTAACCGTGGCGTCAGTTTTACAGAAATGAAGACTGACAATTTTGATCAATTCAAAGACATGAATGTTATGAAAGTTATCATGGCATTGCCTTCAATTGAGGAACGTAAACAAATGCGAGCAACAGTTGAATCAGAAGTTGATCCTAAAGATTTAGCGGTTACTTATTCATCTGGTCGTTATGTTGAATTCAATCCAGCTGGAATCGATAAGGGAAGTGCATCTGTTCAATTAGGACAATTATTAGGTATTAAACCAGAAGAAATTATTGCTGCAGGAGATAACAGCAACGATTTGCCAATGCTTAAGGCAGTTGGCTTACCAGTCAGTGTTGCTAATGGGATTGATAGTATTAAAGAAGCTGCTAAATATGTCACTAAAGCAGATAATAACCACGATGCATTGGCCGAAGTCATTAATAAATTTATTCTCTAATGTATTTTTAATGGGGGTCATGAAGATACGAAACGTGAAGAGATTTTTACATATGCTGAAAAAAAGTACCACGTAAAGCCAGAATATTTATGGAGAAAGTATCCAACTTATGCGGTTTTGAAACATTCTGATAATCACAAGTGGTTTGACTTAGTGATGGAAGTAAAAGCTGAGAATTTAGGCTTGGATGGAAAAGAATTGCTGGATGTGATGGATATCAAACTTGATCCAGAAAATATTGAACTCCTCCAAGACGAATCAGAATTTCTTCCAGCCTATCATATGAATAAGGGTCACTGGCTTTCGATAGAAATTAGTAAGGTTGATTCCAAACAAATCTGTAATCTGTTAGACAATAGTTATGAATTAACAAAATAAAATAAGCGTTCAAATTTCAATTATAAACTGAAATTTGAACGCTTATTTATTTTAGAATTTTGATTATTTATTTGCTAAGAAATCAAGTGCAGCTGCACCAACTGTTTTAGCAGCTAGTGGAAGTGCCTTTTCATTGATGACAAATGTTGGACTGTGGTGAGCGGAATAAACACCATTATCAGGCATCTCACCAACAAACATATAAACTCCAGGGACTTCATTGCTGAAGTAAGCAAAGTCTTCAGAAGCTGTGTTACGGGATGTTGTATCAACCGTTTGCAATTCTTTAATATCGCTGTGATTTAAACTGTATTGGACTTCTTTGGTTAGGTCTTCATTATTGTCAAGAACAGGGTAGTCAGCGTTATAGAAGAGATCGACTTTGACGCCAAACATGATTTCAAGTCCTTTGACAATATTCTTGAAGTTCTTTTCAATGATAGGACGTTCGGCAACATTCATGAAACGAACATCCCCTTCAAGAAAGACAGAATCCTTGATGACGTTGAATGAACCGCGTCCATCAAAGTTACCAACAGTTAAAGTACACATATCGAATGGATCAGTTCTACGAGAGATGATTGTTTGAGCAATCGTTACGAAATAAGAAGCAGCTACGTTAGCATCATTAGCTAAGTTAGGAGCGGAACCGTGACCACCTTTACCATGAATCGTCAATTTGAAACTTGAACGACCAGTCATAACCGGTCCAATCGTACATTGAACTGTTCCATAAGGTGTAGTTGCCCAACCGTGAACGCCGAGAATGGCATCGACACCCTTTAAAACACCAGCTTTAATCATACCAGGTGCGCCACCAGGAGGAGTCTCCTCAGCAGGTTGGTGAATGATTTTGACTTTGCCGTCGAATTCATCCTTTAGTTCATAGAGACATTCAGCCAAAATCAGCATATAAGCTGTGTGACCATCATGTCCACAAGCATGCATAACGCCTTTGTTCTTTGAAGCGTATGGCAAACCAGTTTCTTCTTGAACAGGAAGACCATCGAAATCAGCTCTTAAAGCAATTGTTTTACCAGGTTTTCCAGAATCGATCGTGACAACGACTCCGTAGCCATCGCCATAATTTGCTTCAACCTTAACATCCATATCTTTATAAAAATCAGCGATGTATTTGCCAGTTTCTTTTTCTTCAAAGGATAATTCTGGATGTTCATGAAGATAACGTCTGATTTGAATCATTTTGTCAGTTTTATCTTCAATTTTTTTATAAAGCTTTTCTTTCAAACTTTGATCAGCTAATGCATATTTTTCACTCATTTTGTAAGCACCTCTAATATCTTTATTTAGTTTTAACGGTAAATGTACCAAAACCACCGATAAGAATACTGATTGCCAAGAATATGAAGCCGTTGGTAAAATCTCCACCTGCGGACTGCACAATAGAACCAATTATGATTGGTGCTAAAAAGCCCCCAAAAGTACCACCAGTGTTGATAATACCAACAGAAGATCCGATAATTTCCTGTTTAAAAATTTTTTGTGGCCAAGTAAAAGTTGCGGTGAAAGCAGAAATAGTAGTCATCCCAATTAAGGCTACTAAAACTAGAGAGAAAACAACGCTGTTGATATTTACTAAAGTGTAAATACAGATAGCACTGATAATGGAACAAATCAGAATGAATTCCTTTTGTTTACCCTCGAACCATTTGGAAAGGATTATCCCAGTCATAAAGCTACCGATAACTTGAGAAATAGCGTTAACTGCCAAAATACCTCCGGCAGCACCCAATGATAATTGATAGGTTTTAGTTAAATAGCTAGGTAACCATGACATGGCGCCGTAATAAGTAATATTTAATAAGATCATGATTACGAATAAAAGCAACACATTGCGATTAGTAATAACCTGTGTAAATGGGACCTTTTCTGGTTCAACTTTTGTTTCTTCTACCGGTTTTTTAACTTCATTTGGCAAAAGGAACAAAACCAACAAGAAGGCGATGAGAAACATTGTTCCTAAAAGGATATAACCATAACGCCAGTTGATAGCAATGACGTTTGCTCCAAGAACGAAAGCTAATAAACCGCCAATACCTGAAGTTGTCATAATACCAGATTGAACCATGACACGTTTTTCTTTATCAAAATTTTCTGCAACGGCTTTAGAACAAGATGCAGGATAGCCACCGTGACCAATACCGGCACCAAAACGAATCGCAAAAAATAGCATCAAAGAACTAACGAATCCAAAAGCATATGAGAAGAAACAAATGATGCCAAGCGATAGTAAGAGAACTTTTTTGGCACCAATTTTATCAGCTAGCCAGCCACCGGGAATTTGCATCAAAGTATATGCTAAGAAAAACATACTCATGATCATCCCAGTTTGTGAAGTTGTAAAATTGAACTCTTTTGCAATCGGAATAATTGCCGTTGAAACCATATTTTTATCCATGTAAACCATGGAATAGCCAGCCATTAAAGCAATAATGGTTTTCATGCCGGCGTTTGACTTCTGATTATTGAGTTCCAGACTTTCTTTTGCCAGTTTAATCATCCCTTTTCTGAATTATTATGTTTTTTTGACCAACACTTTCAAGACACCTCCTGATATAAAAATATTAATGTTATCGATTACAATGAAATTGTATCATCAGCCCATATTCTGTGCAAATAAATTATTACCGTGATAATATTTAATTATTATTATGGATTCGTTGCGGTCAAATGCCAATGAAAAACATTAATAGGCAAATTATAAACTAATATTGATGGGGAAGGAAGATAAAAAATGGGAGAAGCACAGTTTAAGAATGCTGACGATTATATTAAGAGTTTTGTCCCTATGGTGGACTTCCTTGCTGAGGTTTTGGGAAGAAATAGTGAAGTGGTTTTAAATGATGTTAGAAATTTGGATCATTCAATTGTGGCAATTCGCAATAACTATATTTCGCATAGACAAATTGGCGACCCAGCTTCAGATTTAGTTTTACGAATGTCAAAACAAGGCAAAAAGGAATCAAAAAACTTTTTAACGAACTATTCGGGTAAGTCGTCTAAAAATATAAATTTATGATCATCAACTTTCTTTTTAAAATTTGCTGGTGAAGTAGTGGCTATGTTATGTATCAATACATCGGAAGAGAGTTTGAATGTGTTGAAGAATTCGGTCGAACGCGTCTTGAAAGATTATCGGATTCCAAATGATTCACTTTCGGAACTTGAAAATGACAATATTAAGAAAACTACTGAGCATGACTTTGAAACTTTAACTAAATCAGCAAAGGAATATGTCCATACAGTAGTGAATGATTATGCTCAAAAACTCGGTATCACAAAAGAATTCATGAAGCCAGAAAATAAGATTGATTGTGTTAGACAATTGCATGAACAGGGATATTTTCAACTAAAAGATAGTGTCGAAGAGGCCGCAAAAGCATTGGAAGTCTCTGAACCGAGTATCTATCGTTATATACAAATTATAAAAAAAGAGAAATAAAAATTATATGAAAAAAAGAAGCAAACTTAACTGAATAAGTTTACTTCTCTTTTTTAAAAAATATCTTAATTATTATTTATTAATACTTGTCGCAAAGTTTGGAACGTAATATGAATTATTTCCTAAATTGAGACCACTATTTAAAGTGACATCAGTAATCCAAACCCATTGATTTGTAGCAACTTCGCCCCAATATGAACCGTACTTGTTAACGACTAGTTTAGAAATCTTCCAAGAAGTATTAGCAGGTAGCGTCATGTCGTATGCATTTGCTTCTGAATTATAAGTTCTCATTTGCAAATTAGTTCTACCAATTAGACCATTTCCAGGTGTAGGAATCGATGAATTTGTATCAATATTAGGTTGAGCAATATATAAATTAGATGCTAAAACGTATTCGTTAGTAGCAACTTGGTAATATTTGGCACCGTTATAAGTCAAAATGTTATTGCCAATGATCCATTGACTGCCCTTTGAGAGAATTTGACCAGTAGTTTTACCTGAACCATTTACGATAGCTGTATTAGCAGTTAACGTACCGACTTGACCGTTGACGTCGTTACTATCAGTAATTGATGTGCCGGTAGTAGAAGTTTCACTGTCGTCATTATTTGTACTTGATCCACTGACATTTGAAACTACGGCAACTGGAATATATTCATTATTACCAATTTGATAATTTGAAACGCCATTCAAAGTGACTTTTTCGCCTAATTGCCAGCTAGTGCCACTTGCTAATGTTACGCCATTAGCTTTTCCATTGGCATCATAAACCGGTGTGTTTACCGAGACTGTTCCTACAGAACTTGCAGCGACTGTTTGTTGTGGTAAAGCTGACAAAACGCCAGGAGCCATCATAATTGTCATTGCTGAAGCGATTAAAACTTTTCTTATGTTTTTCTTCATTTATTTTACCCTCTTGAAAGAAAATTATCTTTCTAGTCAATTATATAGTTAATGATTTTAATGGTTAACAAAATTTACATTAATTATTGAAAATAATCATAATTTAGCTAAATTTTGATATTTTAATTAAGCAATGAAGGATAAAAAACTAAGTTAGAAAAATCTTCATTTATTAGCACTAATAAGATTTCAATATATCTTGAATAAAAATAATATATAAAAAAGCCACAAATAGATTGTGACTTTTTTAACTGAAATTAAAATGAATTTCGAGCAACTCTTTGAACCGCAAAATTTGAAAGGCTATAGAGTGCTTCATATAAGTTATCACCCAGATTAGATTGAGTGATTTCTTTTTTTGAAAGTTTACGATTATTTGGAATTTTTGCCAATAAGGGAATGAATCTATCTAAATCATTATCTGACAAAAATTTCTTTGATTTCATACGAGATGATAAAGCGACTGTAAAGGAATACTTAGGGTGATTTTGTCTTAGTTGATACAATTGTCGAGCAACTTTTTTGTAGTCTAACAATGGATCATGGCTTAAACACTGTCTTAATAAATTATCATAAACATCGCCATAGTGAAGCAGCCAAACTAGAAAGTCGTGTGCTGTAACATAATGTAAGTTCATATTAATATCTTTATAGTTATTAATAACGTCTAAGACATTATTCCAATCAATCCAAGTCATGAAAAAATTGAAATAATCCTCAATGTCTTTATTCATTCCGTTTCCGATATGTTCTAATCCGGAAAAATCTTCAATCTCTCTTGTGACGAGATCTAACTCTTTAATATCCATTATTTGAACTCCGTTCGAAAACATTAATTACGGAAAATTATTTTGCTTTAATTAAGCCTGTGTGATTGTCCTCACATAACTACTTTATTTTACTTACCTTGATTCGATAAGTCCAGCTAAAATTCTTAACGTCTATTGTTATTGGCAATTTAGAAAATATCATTAATTAGTTAAATTAATATTATCTTTTCGAATTAAAAAGTTTGTAAAGCATTCAAAAAGATTTATGTTGATGAAAAAGATAAGTGTATTGGATATCCTAAAATCGTCAAAGTGGATTCTAAATAAATTTGCCATTTACTAGGTAATAGATATTAGTTATCCAGGTAAATGTGATATTGTAAATATCGAACAATATCAATTCTAGGAGTCAGTAATGTTTATCAATGTAGTTCAAAAAGCACAATCACTTTTCAAAGATTATCAGTTTCGGCAAAATTCTGATCAAATTAAAAATTTAGTGTTAGGGAATCCAATCTTTTCGTGGCATGTGAAATATTTAAATCATAAGAGAAAAAAAGTAGTTGTTTTTACTAATGATGCAACAACTTTGTCGATTGTTTTATATGATGTCAATGCTAAAAATCGTTCACAAATCCAAAAAAGATTTCAAGAAAAATTAAATAAAGTTTGGCAATCATTGGGATTATCACAATCCAATTTGGAACAATATCTAAAAATAGCTAAAGACTGGGAAGTAGGGCCTACAGTGAGTCGGAGTCAACGTGGTCGTTTAAATGAAGTCAGTTTAGTCGTTGAAACTTATTTAGAAGATAACGAAATCGATGAAGATTTTTTATCTTCAAAAGCAACTGGTTTAATACGGAATGTCATGAGTGGGAAGACCATTTTTTCTGAAAATACTGCTGATATTTTGCGAGCTGAAAATTTGAAATGGAAAAAAATTGCAATTACAGAACCAGATGTTAATTTATCTGAAATTAACCAAATTCATGATGAATTGATTCAAATTGAACATCTAGCAGAAAGTGATTCTTTTTTTGATGATTTGGATCAATCGGATAATGCAGTTGAAAAAATAAGAAGATTAAATAATCAATTGATTGATAGTTTTATCCAGAGTGTCAAGGGTGATTATGCAGAGAAAACGGTCAAATCATATGAAAATTCTCTCAAACTCTATTTAAATGAATATTTAGCTTTCAGATTTATAACGGTGTTTAATTATGAATCTGATAATGTTTCGGATTTGTATCTGCATGGTTCAAGTATGCAAGAAGTTAAACGGGTTCAAAAAAGCATGGTTAAATTTTATCAGTTTTTGGCGAATACTGGAGTAATAGATTTAAAGTTTGCAAAAACGATGAAGCAAGGCATGAAAGATAACATTGAATTATTAAATCTCTGGTAAAAATTAAAATATAACGAAATTGGTAGGTATGGTAATCACGCAATTACGATTAGCCATATCTATTTTTGTGGTTAATAAAGATTTGGTGTAATAAAATAAGGGAACTCGTTATAGTTTGTATTCTTTGAAATGACCCACAATTTACGATTGTTAATTATTTTATTTGTTAATAAATTCGATTTATTCATTATAAATAATTTGATTAAAATTGTCTTTTAAATAGATAAATTAATTAATCACGGATAAAAAGATAAATTAAAAAAGAATTCATTTAATACTGATAGAAAAGTCCTTATATGGTTAAATAAAATTTAGTTCAGAGCGTAGTTCAAAATGCTTTTTATAAAGGAGACTTTTCTAGTAATGAAAGTATCAGATCATGAGAATATTTATAAACAGATAAATAAAGACGGTAATTCAGGAAAATTAGTGGTATTAGAGGCTCCTACAGGGTGTGGAAAAAGTTACAGCGTTGTTTCTTTCTTATGCCAGCAAGCACTCAATAATAGTGGATTCAAGACTTTTTTTGTGACTGATCAAAAGAAAAACCTTATGGAGAAGAGTTTTGTGAATGAATGGAATCGTAAGAGAAAAAGCCAGAAATATTCTTACAAGAAGATTGCTGTTTTACGTTCATTAACAGACACTGTCAGTTTATTAGTGGATGATTATACTAATAAAGAAATTCCAATGATAATTATGAAATCAAATTTGGAAAAGGCTTTGATAAAACTTCAAGAGTCATTTAATTTATATAATACGATTCATAACTCTGACCCAGATACGATTTCAGGATGGTCTGAATTAAAAAAGATGGAATATGAATTTAGAAAAAGTTTAGCTGAGGTTCTTTCGGATTTAGCTGGAATTAATTTTAGTAATTTCAATGATGTTGAAGTACAAAAAGGTATAAAAGCATTTTTAAAGACATGTCCGGAAGAACTTCAAAGGTGGATAAATAAAATTTATCCAACAATTCATCCTGAGGATTTTCAAATTTTTCTATCCACAACTGATAAATTTATTCGAAGTTATACGCCTTTTTTTAAATTCGAAGGAGAATTATTTCAATACTCTGCTTTAATTGAAAATTCATTAGTTGTTTTTGATGAATTTGATAGTACTAAAACAAGATTTTGGAATAAGTCTATTAATGATGCTTTGACTATTAAATTTGATTTGATTGACCTATTTGATTCAATTTTAAAAGGATTGCAAAGAGTTGAAAATGATTTACCAATAAAATTGAACAAGATTCTTTCTGAAGGTAAAGGGTATCAACATTTTCTCGAAATTGCGAATAAATTAAATAGTGAATTCAAATTATCTTTTTTATATAAATTTAATGAAATGGAATCAAGTTCCTATGTGATTCACACACCAGGAAATACCTTAGTGAGTTTGAATAAAAAAAGATATGCTCATTTTGATGAAAATTTAAAGCAAATTATCGTTAATCAAAATGAACCGGATGAATTAAACTTTAGTCTTATGCTGAGACGCGTTTCCGGTTTTATCAAATATTTTAATGATTTTATCGTTCAATGTGCAAGACGATACATGAATTTTAGAAATTCCCATGGCTCTGATTTAGATATGGCAATTACTCAAATGGACGCCTACAGAACTATTTATCATGCATTACGATTGGACGACAGACAAATTGAAGGATTAGTCAATATCTTACCTGAAATCAAACAAAATGATAAGACTAACAAGATTAGCCAATATGATCCGCATGATTATCATGAATTTCAAAAGGAGGGAATGTCACTTTATTATTTTGAAAATTCAGCTGCGCATGATTTAGAAACAGAAATTAATGCTTCATTTTTGAATGCGACAGCTGAAAATTTTCTCTTAAATTTAACAAAAAAATGTCTAGTTTATGGATTGTCCGCAACTGCATTTGCACCAACAGTTTTAGATAATTATGATTTGGATTATTTGAAAGAAAAATTAGGTGATAATTTTATTAACGGGAGAAAATTTTTAACTAAATCAACAATTTCTGAATTTGATTATGTCAAAAGATATCATGAACACAAAATAAAAAATGATTCTTGGATAGTGGGTTTGAAATTGACTCTAAAGGACTCAGTTGAAATGGCTCTGTCTCATTCAAGAACTAAGAAAATTTCTAGGATAGACATAGATTGGAAAAAAAATTCAATCTTTGGATTCAGAATTACAAAAAACTCTTAACGGAATCAAATGTTCAAATATTAAAAATAGAGAAAAAGAAATACAATATTTCCGAACTAGATATTTATCTTTATTTGAAAGTTTTGTTTACTTTATTTTAGATAAAAATTTGACTTCGTTTTTGGGCTTGCAATCAAAGTTGGCAGATGAGTCGGATGAGATGTCAAAAGTTTTAATCGAAAAAGTTTTTAATGGATTGTGCAATGAGTTGGCTGATAAACATGAAAGCTTACCTCAACTTTGTTTTATTTCAACACAAAATGGGCAAGTTCAAGAAATGTTAAATCAAGCTTTAGAATTACTAGAAAAAAAAGATATTAGGGTTTATTTATTGAGTGCTTATGCATCGATAGGTGTTGGCCAAAATTTGCAACATAAAATGAGCGAGAAAGAAAAGGCATTAGCATTCAATATAGCTATGCCAGAAGTTCAAAGAAATGACGAAAGAATGAATCAAATTGATTTAGGAGGAATGTATTTAGGCGATGTCACGAACATCATGACCAATTTAACTGATTTTAAATTGAGCTCAGATATTTTAAAATTTGTAACTGGATTAGAGTATCTGCAAGATGCTAACGAAATAGGACCTTTTGAAGTAAAAAGACAGATGAAAGCTATTCAAAATAGATCCCCCTATTGTTCTCATCCTAAACATACTAAAAGTATTCCAGTAAGTTATACTAGAGCGATTATTCAAGCATTAGGTAGGATGAATCGGACTTTTAATAAAGTTCGTCGACCGTTGATACTAGCTCACAGTAATGTCATTAAGAATATTAAATACATTCATAAAGATAAAATGTTGTTTAGTCCCGAATTTAATTCTCTAATGAAAAAGGTTGATTCAGAAAATAATATTTTGCAACAAGATTATGATACCAATGTTGTAAAAAATAATTTAACCGCTTATAGCTATCGTGATGTAAATCAGTTAGTCCACAGATTGAGTAGCGATGAAAAATTTGCCGAGGAATATCAAAAAATTCGCAAACTGGTTTTAAAATATCCAACGATTTCTAATGATGATTTAAAACTATTACAAAGTACTTCCAAAAGATGTTTACAATATCTTCCTAACTCAGATAGATCAATATCATATTGCGTTGATTGTGGTTCAATTAACCGAGGAGAAATTGATTTTAGTTCGACAATTGATTTTAAGGAAAAAACATCGTTATGTGTTTCTGAACAGGAATCAGGTTTAGATATTTTAATGAACTATAAAGGTTTGAAACAGTTCTTTGATAGTAATGGCTATGCAACAGAGTGGGTTCCAAATGAGAATATTTTAAATCCAATTCAGTATATAAATTTGTATCGAGGAATTTTGGGAGAAATTGCAGGAAAATATATTTTTGAAGATGTTTTTGGTAATCAATTGCGTAATTTTGAAAAGTTAGGGAATAATGAATTGTTTGATTACAAAATTGAAAATAATAATGTTGCGATTGATTTTAAAAATTGGAATCCAAGTCACTTGGAAGATCGAAAAAATGCACTTTTAAAAGTCCAAAAAAAATTAAATATTTTAGAAAACAATGAAAATAAAAAATGGCGAGCCATAATTATTAATATTATAGGTGAAAATTATTCTCCAGTGACTATTACTAATGATGGCAAAATCATGGAGGTTTCAGCATTAGTTGATTTCAATTGTCAGAATTCCTTAACATCTGAAGATAAAAAATTGATTGGAGAGTTCTTAATTGGAAATTAAAAAGATGGTTAGGACTAATGAGACAGTTTACGATTTAGATTTTCTTAAATTAAATCATGATTTTGATTTAATCTATGCTCAGTTGGAAAGTAAAAGTTCATATAAACAATTTCAAAAAGATATTAGTAAATTAAAGTTACAAGCTTTAACAGCTATTAATTCACTTAGGTATGTAATTTTGTTTAAAAAAAATGAATTTGTTGAACCAAAAATAAATAATGAAATAACTTATACTAAAGTAGATTTTGGTATCTTTAATAAGAAAACTCCAATTTATGAAAATAATATCGTTCAATTAATGATTAATCAATTAGCAATTGATGAAGTGATGTTACCTGAAAAAAGCATCACTCCTTATTTGTTTGTTGGCAAGGGACAACAACCCAAAATATTAGCAGATGATTTAAAACAAATGATTACCTTAAAGGTATCTCTTAACTGGGAAAAAAATTTCGAAATTGGTGTGACGACGTTTACTGAAATCAGTAAAATTAAGAAAGTTCAGGAAGTTCAGGAACCATATGTCTGGGATAATAATCGTGAACAAATGCAACGCACCTATGATTATGGGAAAAAAGAGAGAAAAATAGTCTTATATGAAAGACACAATGGTCATAAAAAAAATTTAATAAATTATCTTTCTTTAGAAGATTTAGAAAACTTTAGTAAAAGTAAAATCGGGATTTTAAACCAATTATTAGATGAAATGAATACTTACTTTAATAAATATTTTCTTGATGGATTCAAATTGAAAGAAAGAAAAGAAGAGCAATTTGTTGACGGTAAATTGGCAGTTGATGTTGATAATATTTGGGATCATCTTCAAAATAAGACGATAAATTTATTTTTTGATCCTGACGATTTGATTTCAAAACAATTAACTGATTTGTTAATGGCAGGTTTTCAAGATAGTGAGTTATTAAAGTGGGAGAATATTACGATTACTTGTGCCAATCAAGCAGTTGATGGACTTAATATCCAAGTAATTCGTGATGCTCGTAAAGATATGAGTGTTGATGAACGATATCAATTGGGACAAGATAAAAAAATCATTCAACATATTACACCTGATGGTTTGGGAAACTTGAACCATAAAACTAATAAAGTTAATTGGAAACTAAAAAAGCATAAAGTTGATGGAGAAGTTCAAAATAAAGATATTGTTAAGAGTCCAGAAATTATAAATACTTTTCTTAATTTGATTGTCAAAAATGACATACGCCAGAAACAGATGACGCTGGTTTCTGGAGATTTATTGAAATTAGTTAGCTGTTATGAATTCTTTAGTTTCGAATGGATTAAAAAAGGTTCGATAAAAGTTATCAAATTAAGTATATCTTCTGAAGGAACAATGTTATTTGATTCAGACATTGTTAGTTTAGAAAATTACAATAGGAAAAGTGAGTTGGCACATGTTGTTTATGATGTTGCCGACACAATTAAAAGTAAAGAAAAAAAATATCACTGGGATCGTGTTGATTGTGTTATTAAGTCAGGCTCAGACTATTTGTTAATCACACAAACATCAATACAGGTTGTTCCACTGCAAGATGAAATAAAAGAACGTGAAATACACTTTGATAGTGAAAAGATTGTGTTAAAAAATGAAGTGATTAAAGATTTGAAAACTTTTTTAAGTATAAATCACCAAACCACACATGATGAGTATAATGATGAAGATGTGAATCTATTGATTGCTGCAGTTAAAAAAATTTCGACTTCTGTGGTTTCAATAGGTGAAATTAAAGATCAATTAAAATTAGATAGTCAAATAAGTTTCAAAAAGAAGAAATTTCGAAGTATTTGTCGAGATTTAGAAAAAAATTTCAACTATACTTTTAACAATTCAGTTCGTCAAAAGGATCCAACATCTTTGTTCCCAGGTTTTGATGGTATCGGTATTACAAGGTACAATAATGCATTTCTTTACTATGTAGGAACTAAACGGAGTTCTGGTATAAAGCAAGAAATCAGTAAGGCAATTAAATTTAGGAAGATTACAGCACTGACAGGGGATGACAAGGTCATTTTAGATTCTTTTGGTGATATTGCAAAAATGATGAGTGTTGATTTTGTCCGCCAAAACAGCTTACTGTAATCCCATTTCCAATGAAATATTTGCGAGAATATGATGATTATCAAGATAGATTATTAAATCAAAATAAATCTTTATAACACTGAAAAAAAGCCACGACTTTGTCGTGACTTTTTAAATTAAAATGAATTTTTAGCAGTTCTTAGAATCGAAAAATTTGAGAGACTATAGAGTATTTCGTACAAACAATCACCAAACTTTGAATGGGTTATTTCTTTGTTGTCACATTAGGATTATTAGAAATTTTTGCCAATAAAAGAATCATTTTATCTAAATCATTATCTGACAAAAATTTACAAGTATCTAACTTTGATACCAAAGCAACCGTAAATGAATACTTAGGATGTGTCTGACGAATGTCATAAAGTTGGCGAGCAATTTTTCTATAATCTAAAGCGGGTCTTGACTTAAAGATTGTTTCAATAAGTTATCATAACATCCCCATAATGGAGAAACAAGACCAAAAAATCATGCGAAGTAACATTATGTAAATTCATGTTAATATTTTTGTAGCTATTGATAACATCTAAAACGTTATTCCATTCGATCCATGCTCTGAAGAAATTAAAAATAGATTTTGATTTCTTTATTTTTTTCCATTTCCGATATGTTCTAGCCTTGAAAAACTTTCGATTTCTTTTGTGACAAGATTTAATTCTTTAATATCCATTATTTGAACTCTATTCTAAAGCATTAATTGAAAATGTAATCATTCTCACACAACTGCTTTATTTTGCTATCTAGATTAAATAAATTCAGTGTGATTTGTAAAAATGGAGTTGAATTATTTATTAAACTTGAGTGTAACATCATAGCTAAGTTTCGTGATTGAAAAAGTTCAGAGCGTATCTTTCCAATTAAATAAATTGTAATGTATTATTAAATAGTAGTTTAGTTTTTAGCAGGAGGGCAATAATATGGAATTTCAAAAATTAAGTAATGGTGTTTCTATCCCTATGTTAGGCTTTGGGACATATCAAATCAAAAAATCCGAAGTGGCTGACGCAATAAAAGGTGCAATCGACGCTGGATATCGTCACTTTGACTGTGCTCATATTTATGGCAATGAGGTTGAAGTAGGTAAGGCTCTTAAAGATTCGGGAGTTAAAAGAGAAGACTTATTCATCACTTCAAAAGTTTGGAATGCTGATCAAGGTTATGATTCAACTTTGGCTGCGTTTGATAAAACTTTGAGTGACCTTCAATTGGATTATTTGGATCTTTATTTGATTCACTGGCCAAATGAAGACAATTTCCAATTGACTTTGGATACTTGGAAAGCACTCGAAAAGATTTATGCAGATGGAAAAGCTAAGGCTATTGGTGTTTCTAACTTTTCAGAAGAACAATTAAAGAAGCTCTTTGCGGTCGCAAAAGTTAAGCCTATGGTAAATCAAATTGAGCGTCACCCACTCAAGACTCAAGTTGAATTGGCTAAATTCGATAAAGACAATGGCATTGTGAATGAAGGCTATTCTCCAATTGGACATGGTCATTTAGTACTTCAAAATGAGACCATCAATAAGATTGCTAAAGCTCACAACAAGAGTGCTGCTCAGGTTGTACTTCGTTGGCAAGTTGATACAGGATTCGTTATTTTCCCTAAGTCATCAAACCCTGAACACGTTAAAGCAAACTTTGATATTTTCGATTTCAATTTGACTGATGATGAAATTAAAGAAATTAATGGTTTGGATGAAAACGAGCATTTGAATTATGATAATTAAAATTAATAAATTATAGTTTTTCAAGATATATTCTCAGTGTTTTTGCTGAGAATATATTTTTTTGTTTGAGAAATAAATAATAAATTATCTCTTAATGGGTATTGACCTAAAGTAAACTTTAAGAATTAGTATAGTAGTGATAATTAAAGGAGATAAAAAATATGGCAAAAAAAATCACAGTTTTAACTGGTAGTCCACACAAAAATGGAACTTCAAGTCAATTGGCAGACGCATTTGTTAATGGTGTTTCTAAAACCAATGATTTATATCGATTCGATGCTGGTTTAAATGCATCAAAAATTGATTTTCTAAAAATAGATGAAAATGAAATGACGATTCATGATGACGATATTATCTCTAAGGAAGTTATGCCTAGGATTTTGGACGCAGGCGTTTTGGTATTATGTACTTCTCTTTATTACTATGGAATCAACGCTGAATTGAAAACAGTTATTGATAGATTTTATGAATACAACCATGAATTAAAAGACGGTAAAGATGTTTATGTTCTTATTAGTGGTTATAGTTCCGGGAATAAAGACAGTGAATTTTATCATTCTCTAGTAGAATATTTTGATCAACTTTGTAAATATATGCGTTGGAATATAAAAGGAGAAGTTCTTGCTTCAAATTCATGGAATAACAATGAATTGAATAAGCATATTGCAGAGGCAGCCGACTTAGGGAAAAGTATTAATTAGTTTTTTTATTGGAAGAGAAAAATACCCCTTAGATATACAAACTTTTGTATGTCTAAGGGGTATTTTTGAATTTTACTGTTAAATCATCAGGGCCTAAATTTACTCTTCTACAAATATGGTAAATTTAATGATTTTAAGTAATTCATAAAGCATTAATAGTCGAAATATAATCAGTTCATGAGTATAATAACCTCATAAGGAGGTAATGAAATGCAAATGAAAGAAGGCTCTAAGAAAAAATTAAACATCAATATTGATAGAAATTTGGCAGATGAGACTCAATCTGTTCTAGATGAATTAGGGTTAAATCAAACAACAGCAATAGTGATGTACTTTAAACAAATTGTGTCAAAGGGCAAGATTCCTTTTGCAATTGAACTAACTGATAAACAGAAAGCCTCACGAGAGTTAAGAAAAAGTATCAAAGATATTCCTATTGAAAAATTGCAGACAAAGAAGCAAATAGAGGAATGGTTTAATGACAAATCACAAGATTACTAAACCAGATGATATCTTAATACTTTATGTTAGTTTTATTGATTCTGATAGTGGGAAAAAAAGACCGATTTTAGTTGTAAATTCAAATGAATATTCAATTACTTTTTTTTCATTAACAACGAAGTACGAGAAAAAATCTAACAGAATAAAAAAACAATATTATAAAATAAAAAATTGGAAAAAATCTGGCTTGTTGAGGCAATCCTATGTAGATATTGGAACATTAAGGGAAATTTCTTTAGAAGAAAATATTAACTTTTATAAGTTAGGTGAATTATGTATTGATGATATTGTGGGATTAAATAAGTTTATAAATGAATTTTATATAAGGAAATATTGAGTTTCGTTTGAGAGTTGGGTTCTTTTAGTGAAATAATTTCATTAAAAGAATCCTTTTTTATTTGTAAAAATTGTTAGATTGAAAATCAGGGCAATTCAATTAGTCATGCTATAATTGAAAACGGCATTATAAGTAATTTCCTTAAATATAATAGTAATTAATTGTGAAATATAATCGTGGAGGACTAGTATGGCAACAAAACAAGACGAGAATAACCTAGTTGATCTGGCCAAACCAGTTCATCAACAAATGAATCAATATCGAATTCAACAGATTCAAGCGGTCTTGTCTCTTTTAAATGAAGGCGACACAGTACCATTTATTGCTCGTTACCGAAAAGAACGAACTGGCGCTCTTGATGAAGTTGCGATTCGAAATATCGAAGATGAAGCTCATCGTTTGATGAAATTGAATCAAAGACGTCAAGATGTTATCAATTTGGTTCAAGAACAAGGTAAATTAACACCTAAACTGCAACAACAATTGGAAAATGCGACCGTTTTACAACAAGTCGAAGATTTGTATTTACCATATAAACAAAAACGGCGTACGAAAGCTACTATTGCAAAAGAAGCTGGCTTGGAGCCATTGGCAAATTGGTTGCTGACTTTTCCAAAGAATGGACTTGATAGTAAGGCTAAGTCTTTTATTGCTGCAGATAAGGATTTACCCGATTTAACATCTGTTTGGGCTGGCGTCCATGAAATTTTAGTGGAGAATTTTAGTGAGAATGCTAAATTCCGTGAATGGATTCGTGGCTACACTTGGCAAAATGGCGAATTGACTAGCAAATTGAAACGTGGAGCTAAAGCTAAAGATGAACAACAAGTTTATGCAACTTATTATGAGTTCAGTCAAGCTTTGAAACAAGTACCACCTTATCGTGTCTTAGCCATTAATCGTGGGGAACACGAAAAAATCTTAACAGTGGGAATTGATTTAGACACAGCTGCAATTTTGAAGTATGGCCATTCTCAATTAGTAGGTCAAAAGACAGGCCCAGCGGTAGTTAAAATTGAAGATGCTTTTGCCGATGCCTATAAACGATTTTTAGGACCTGCTATCGAAAGAGAACTGCGTCGCAAATTATCGGAAGAAGCACAAAATCATGCGATTCAAGTCTTCGGTAACAATCTGTATCATCTTTTGATGCAAGCACCTTTAAAGGGCAAAGTAGTGATGGGATTTGACCCAGCTTATCGAACAGGTTGTAAATTAGCCATTATTGATAAAAATGGTCGCTTTTTGGCTAAGCAAGTTATCTATCCACATAAACCTGCCAATGCTAAACAACGCGCTGCAGCAGGTCCAGAGTTTAAAAAATTGCTTGAAAAGTATCATGTTGAAATGATTGCGATTGGTAACGGAACTGCCAGTCGAGAATCAGAAGAGTTCGTCAGCAACATTTTAAAAAAATTGAATCACCCAGTGTATTACGTAATCGTCAATGAAGCTGGTGCCTCGGTTTATTCAGCTAGTGCAAACGCTAGGGCAGAATTTGCGGATTTACACGTTGAAGAGCGTTCGGCTATTAGTATCGGCCGCCGTCTGCAAGATCCATTGGCAGAATTGATCAAAGTTGACCCTAAGGCTATCGGGGTAGGACAGTATCAACATGACGTTTCCGAAAAAGATTTAGATGAGAAATTAGACCGAGTGGTCGAAACAGCGGTCAATCAAGTCGGCGTTAATTTGAATACAGCTAGTCCGGAATTGTTGACGCATATTTCAGGATTGACTGCAACGACGGCCAAAAATATCGTGAAATTTAGAAATGAAAATGGGGCTTTCTCGAATCGTCAATCATTAAAGAAAGTTCCTCGCTTGGGACCAAAGGCTTATCAGCAATCAGTCGGATTTTTGCGGATAATTTCTGGTAGCAATCCCTTGGATAATACCGATATTCACCCTGAAAGTTATCCAGCAGCTAAGAAGTTATTGATAGATGTCGACTCTTCAGCTAGTGATATTGGAACAGCTAAATTGCAGCAACAGTTGAGTCAGTTGAATAAAAATGAAGTGGCTCAACAATTAGAAATTGGTTCGGAAACTTTGACTGATATTATTGCAGGGCTAAGTAAACCGGGTCGAGATTTGCGTGACAGCATGCCAGCACCATTACTGCGTCAAGATGTTTTAACCATGGCTGATTTGAAACCGGGGATGGAATTGCAGGGAACTGTTCGTAATGTCGTTGATTTTGGAGCTTTTGTCGATATTGGCGTCAAACAAGATGGCTTAGTTCATATTTCACAACTATCTGACCATTTTGTCAGTGATCCTAGTACTGTAGTGACGATTGGTGATATCGTGACTGTTTGGGTACTTGAAGTGGATGAAAATCGTAATCGAATTCAATTGACAATGCGTAAGGGTCAACAAAAATAATATATGATAAAAAAGACCATGAACAAAATTCTAGTTCATGGTCTTTTAAACTGAGGTTATTTTTTGATTCAATAGTAATTAATTGTTGATGCTGGTAGCGAATTCGGGTTCACTAACAGCAACATTAGGTACTGTGTCAGAATCGCCATATGACATTAAGGTGTTGGAATCTATCAATAACCATTCATTAGTGGAAACTTTTCCATAGAATTGATTATTCTTATTACGAACAACTCGATTAATTTTCCACGAAGAGCCGGCAGGCAAAATTCTGGTCATAGAATTAGTTTCTGTATTATAAACAGCTTGGCTATTTTTTAGAGTTGTTGTTAAGGAGTAACTTGGAATTGGAACGTTTGATACCCATTGATTAGTAGCGACACGATAGTAAGTAATGTTGTTCATGTTTTTCATACTATCGGCTTTCCATGACGTATTGGCTGGCAAAGTTTTACCAGTATAATTGCCATTGTCATCAACAATCCGTGAAGCATTGTTTAAAGTGATTGTTGTAATAGGAAATGCGTTTGTTTCAACAAATGCGGCAAGGACATATTCATTAGTTGCCACTTGGTAATAGGCGATACCCTTGATGTTTATCAATTGGCCTAATTGCCATGAGGAACCTGCAGGAAGGACGACGCCGTTAGTATTTCCATCGATGTTATAGACTTGAGCATCGCTTTCTATAGTTCCCAAAAGATTAGGGACAGCTGGCTGGATAACTGAATATGTTCCAGATGCTCCATCAGTTACTGTAATATGAGTAGCACTGAGATAGTTATTAGTTGCTACCTGGTAATATCTTTCTCCATTAATAAGAATAGATTTTCCTAACTTCCAAGAAGATTGACCTGGAAGAAAGAGATCAGTTTGATTGCCATTAGAATCAACGGTGTAAGCTCCACCCAGGTCAACTACTCCAACTGGATTTTTAAAGCTATCAGTTGTTGTAGTAGCTGCTTGTACAGAAGATTCAGATTCATATGAAATATTATTTAAAATACTTGGAGCAATTAAAACAGCTAATGTTGATGCTAACAAAAACTTATTCTTTTTCATTTCAAAATATTCCCCTCAAATCAATATTATTAGACTAGTTAATCCTTGAATCGACTTTTTACACAAACAATCTATTGTTGTTATTTAAGTAATGTTTTAAAAACGAAATATAATTGCACTAGATTAGGACAAGCAAGAGATTGTATTGGCAAAGTATTGGATTATCTAACTATGATTAAAGTAGCATTTATTTTTGACCCATTTTAGATTTATAAGAAAATTTAAAGAATTGAGGAAAGAATACTTTAAAAAAATCAGTTTTTTTGACTTAGAATAAAATCACAACAAAAAGAGCAATCTTCCTATTTCATAAAAATTGGAGATTGCTCTTTTTAAATTTGGATTGCTTTATTTAAAGTATTTCTTAGCAATTGTTTTATAAATATCAATATATTTCAAGTAATCATCTTCAAAAACAAATTCATTGATTTGGTGAGCACTTTCATTACCAGGACCAGCTACAACGACATCTAAATCAGGGTTAGCTTGAATAAATTGAGAGGCATCAGTTCCACCAGGAGCACCAACAGTCAAAATGTTTACGCCGAGCACATCTTTGTAACTGTCACGCACCAACTTAATGAAATCAGAATCGATATCTGTCTTAACTGGCCAATTGTTGCTGAGTAGTTTGAATTCCAAGTTCATTTTAGGATCAGCTTGATTTAATTTTTCAATTAAATCTTTCAAATCTGCAATCAATTTGTCATTGCTGAATTCAGGGATGGTTCTGATTTTAACTGTCAACTCAGCATAATCAGGGATAGTGTTCTCTTGGTCTCCACCTTTCATGATCGTAACTGAAGGTTTAGTCGTACCCAAAATGTCGTCTTCTGTTTGAACGATTTTTTGGAAGTATTCTTTTTGTTTATTATAGTAAGCAACTAAATTGTCGAGAGCATTGACGCCGACTTCAGGCATTGAACTGTGGGCAGCTTTACCGTGAGAAATAACCTTATAAGTAACTGAACCCTTGTGGGCACAAAAAGCAGCCATCCGTGTTTCTGGCTTTTGTCCATTGACTTCAATTAATCCACTGTCAATCAATTTTTCCATAACCAGACGGGATGATGAATTGCTAGGTTCACCAACGACTAACGCTTTGACATCGTCAACGAAGCCTTCCTTAGCTAACTTTTCAGAACCAATTTCGCCGACTTCTTCACCGACGGTTGCTAAGAATTTTAGATTGCCTTTAAAATCGGAATCTTCATTCAATTCAATCAAGGCAATTGCTAAACCTGCGAGGCCACTCTTCATATCTGATGAACCACGACCAAATATTTTGCCATCGATGTGTTTGGGATTGAAAGCACCATAATTCCATTTGTCATCATCAACAGTAGGGACGACATCCTCATGCCCAGTAAAGCCTAATATTGGACCATCGCCTTTTTTGATAGTCGCAACTAGAGAAACACGCTTGTCGGCATACTTATTCAATTCGACATTGATATTATGTTTTTCGAATAAATCTTTTAAGTAATTGGCAACTTTTTCTTCGTCGCCATTGACTGTTTCTAATTTTATCAAGTCGTCTAAAATACTAAGTCTTTGTGCTTTGTCCATTTTTTACTCCTCCAAAATAATGTATACTAAACTAATAAAACATTCTGTATACATTCTAATATTTTTTAATCGAAAATAATAATAAAAGGTCGTGCAAAATGAATTTACTGATGAAATTAGACCGTTGGTTGGGTATTTTACTTTTGGTCTTAGCTGTACTAGGATTTATTTTCAAATGGTTCAGCAAAAGTAATTTGATTTCTGCTGTCGTTGCAGGAGCGGTTTTACTACTGATCTCCGCTACAGCAGACATTGATAAGCCAAAAAAATAGCAGGGTTTAACTGCAATTGTCGTTGCAATCAAACTCTGCTTTTGTCATTTAATTGATTAATTTACTTTTTTACGTCCCTCAGGGGTATATTTATCTTTTTGGTGTTTCTTATATAGATAGTAGATTCCACCAACAATTGCCAAGATGACGATCAATGGCAAGATTAAATGGATAAAGATAGAAAACAATAATAGGGCGATGAAAAATCCTAAAACGTATTTCCAAATATTGTTCATTAAATCCTCCTTTTTTTAATGCTTGTGTCTTAAATTTTATGCGAATCCCTGATAAAGTCAAGGCAAGAGCTTAAAGTTGACTTTGGTAAAAGAAGACCGTATTATAATCTCAGTCGCTACCTCTAAGATATACGGAACATAAAGGAGGCGTGAATAATATGAAATACAGAATTCTTTTAGATATGAAGGATCAATTATTCACAGCAGTTGATGTTAAAGATAGTAATCGCTATGGCAACGGTACAACCATCGAAGAAGCTATCACTAATTTGAAAAACAAAGCTGCATAATTAATGTAAAAAAATTGTCGGAGTGTTAATTCACTTCGACTTTTTGTTTACTCTGGATTATCAACCGCAAAATCTCCAAATTTAGCATCAACTGATTTTGCCAGGTCATGTGGTTCAACCAAGAGTGATTGCCCAATTTTGCCAGCTGAGACGATAATTTTTTCAGCTTCATCGGCTTCTTTTGAGAAATAAATAGGATAATTGTGAAGCGAACGAATTCCCACTGGACTATTGGCTCCATGTTCAAAGCCACTAGTTTTAACGAGGTCTTTTAGAGGAATCATGCCAACTTTTTTATTGACTGATATTTTAGCCAACTTTTTGTAGCTTAGATGCTTATCTAATGGCAGCATGCCAACTAAAGGACCAGTTTTATTTCCAGTTAAAACTAATGTTTTATAAATTTTGTAGCCGTCACGACTAGTCTTATCAGTCGCAATTTCTTGAGTATCGCCGTCTTTTTCAGTTTCAAAAGTCATCGGTTGATATGCAATTTTTTCTTTATCTAAAATTTTTTCTACGAGAGTTTTTTGTAATTTCTTTTTTTTGCTCATTTTTTGTCACCAATCCCCAATACTTAACACTTACTTAGTATATAATAACAAAGCAGATAATTTTTAAAAGTAATTGAATATTTGGCATACAATTTATTTTTAATTATTAAACCATTTGTAGCTAACTGTTATATAATTATTAGCGTTACAACAGGATAAGGAGCGATTAGATGAGTTTGTTTAAAAAAGAACCAGAAGATCCTGCCAAAAATGATTTTAGCAAAATTTCTCAAGAAATTAAGAATAGCCCAAAGAAATTATCTGAGGCTCAAAAGTTGTTTAAGGATAATGAATCTTTAAGGAAAAAAGCTTATGACACAAGAGAACAACCTGATAAAAAATAGGTTGTTCTTTTTTATTATAATTATATAACTAAAAACTAATGCTTTTAATAATTAAAAACATATGGTATAGTCTTAAAAAGAAATGAGGTGGATTTATGGAATTAACAACTAGTAAATATCGTATTTTAGAAACAAATGTCTTATTAGAAAGGTTCGTTACTTATAATGAAGTGTTTGCGGAATATTTTAAAACGATGAAGGTAATCGAGCGTGGGGAAGCCTTACGATACGAAACATATGCTCGGTTGCAAGAAAACTATCTTTCTAATATTCATAAATTTATCAAACTATGCAATTCATATATAACAAAATACCAATTGGAAAATAGTTTGATAGCTGAAAAACTGAATCAATATTTTCTCGATTTAATTGATGGGATCAGCTGCTTAGATACGGATCAAAATCAAATCAATCATCCAAAATTAGAAGAAGCAAAACAAAAAATTAAACAACGCCAAGTAGATTTTATTCATACAATTGGTTTTTTAACTAAATAAAGACGGTAACGTCTTTTTTTTATTGGCCTTTTCTAGTAATCTTATAATAATGGAGGAACGTTTATGATTTGGAAAAAAATAACGGTCGCAATCCCAAATGATTTTGACCCCGAGATTATTTCTGACGTATTTATGCGTGTTGGCGCAAACGGAACAGAAATGGTCGATGATGAAGATAAAAGTGTCAAAACCAAGATTAATTCTTATTTTGATGAAAAAAATTATAATACAAAGATTTTGACAGAATTAGAAGCACAGATTAACAAATTAACTGATTTTGGTTTTGATATTACTGGAGTGGAAGTATCTGTCAGTGATTTAGACGATAAAAGTTGGGAAAATGAATGGAAACAATATTATCATCCCGTTCAAATCAGCCGTTATTTGACTGTTGTGCCAAATTGGGTCGATTACCAACCCAAGAACCCTGGTGAACGAATAATCACGATGGACCCAGGCAAGTCCTTTGGAACGGGAACTCATTCCACGACTTTTTCTTGTATGCAAGCTTTAGAGATGATACTTGGTCAATCCAAGTCACTCTATGACGTTGGAACAGGTTCAGGAATCCTGTCGATTCAAGCACGTCAATTAGGCGTCAGTGATATTAAAGCTTTTGATTTGGATAAAGAAGCCGTTCGTGCGGCTAAAGAAAATATTCAATTAAATCCTGGCTGCGAAGATATTGAAGTGTACGAGAATTCATTGTTAGACGGCGTAAATGGAAAAGTTGACGTCATTGTAGCTAATATTTTGGCAGATGTGATTTTACAGTTTGTCCCTCAAATCGATGAACATTTAAATAAAAATGGATTTGTCATTCTTTCAGGAATTATCAATGAAAAAGAAGCTTTGATTACTGATAAAATGACAGAAATAGGTTTTATCGTCGTTGAAGTTCTCCATCTTAAGGGATGGTCTACTTTGATTTGTAGAAGAAAAGAAGAGTACGAGGCAGAAGATGGAGCAATACTTCGTTAATAATGAAATAATTGATAGTAATTTTAAAATAAACGATTCTGAAACATTTAAACATATCGTTAAAGTTTTGCGTCATCAAATTGGCGATGTGATTTATTTAGTTGATCCAACAAAAAATTTATTTACAGCAAAAATTGCACAGATTGATTTAGACAATAAAGAACTTTCAGTAGAAGTAGATAAATTGGATATTCCAAGTACTGAAATGCCAGTTTCTGCAATTGTGGCTTGTTCTTTATCGAAAAAGGATAAAGTTGAATGGATTACGCAAAAGTCGACTGAACTTGGTGCAAGCAAGATTATTTTCTTTGCTTCCAAATATTCGATTATGCATTGGAAAAATAATGTCGTTGAAAAAAAGCTGGCCCGTTTACAAGAAATTGCCAAAAATGCCGCTCAACAATCTAAACGTCGCATTATTCCAGAAGTTATTTATTTGAATAAATTGTCAGATTTGTTGAAGTATCAGGTTTCAGCAAATTTAGTAGCTTACGAGGAATCAGCTAAAGTTGGCGAAATAAGTTTACTAGCTCAAACCTTACAGAAAAAGCCGGAATCAGTTTTGTGTGCTTTTGGTCCTGAAGGCGGTTTTGCACCAGATGAAATTGAAATGTTGAATCAAAATGGATTTTTATCCGTAGGACTAGGACCACGTATTATGAGAGCGGAAACTGCTCCCACCTATTTCTTATCAGTGCTATCATATAAGTACGAATTAACTGTAAAATGAGGAACAAATTGTGAAAAATATTTGGAAAAAAGTTGAAAAATCAAAAACAACTTACATTGCTTTAATCTCGATTATCTTGGTTTTTATTTTACCAATCTTAATTAAACTCTTTCATTTGGGAAGAACCAGTCGAATAATTTGGCTTTTCTTTGTGATTAATATCTTTTTTGCTGGTTTTATTGGTTGGTTCACCAGAAAATACGGTTTGTCTTTTTATAATTTATTTATTTTCCCAATCATTTTTGTAATCAGCGTTTTTGCAAAATATGGTCGTTATGGCTATTTTCTTACAGGCATTTACCTGCTTTTAAGTATTTTAATTTACTTTTTATTTGAAAAAGAAAAATAATTGTAATTTTGACCTAAAGGAATCATAATAATATGTAAAAATAAAAAGCACTCACTGAGTGCTTTTTATTGTAAACGGGGTGAATATTTCTATGAAAAAAAATAAAGATTATACGCCAGAGGAAGTTTTAGATATTTGCCGCGGGTATATGAATGAAGAGCACGTTGAATTTGTCAATAAGTCTTACAAGTTTGCCGCTTATGTTCATAAAGAGCAAAAACGTGCAACTGGTGAACCATATATTATTCACCCAACTCAAGTTGCTCAAATATTAGCTTCATTGCATATGGACCCTTATACTGTTGCGGCAGGGTATTTACATGATGTTGTTGAAGACACCAATGTCACTTTAGGAGATGTCAAAGAACTTTTCGGTACTCAAGTTGCAACAATTGTAGACGGCGTAACAAAAATTAGTAAATATAAATACCATTCTCACCAAGAACTTTTAGCTGAAAACCATCGGAAGATGCTTTTAGCTACGGCAAAAGACTTGCGTGTCATCATGGTCAAATTGGCCGATAGACTGCATAATATGCGGACTTTAAAGGCCTTGCGTCCTGATAAACAACGGAGAATTGCCAATGAAACTCTGGAAATTTATGCTCCTTTAGCTGATCGTTTAGGTATTAGCAAGATTAAATGGGAGCTGGAAGATTTATCGCTTCATTATATTAATCCTCAGCAATACTATCGAATCGTTCATTTGATGAATAGTAAACGTGACCAACGAGAGGCCTATATTGCGGAGGCAATTGATTATATCAAGAAGAACGTTGATGCGTTAGGGATTAAATATGATATTTATGGTCGTCCTAAACACATTTATTCCATCTATAAAAAGATGCGTGACAAGCATAAACAATTTTCCGAGTTATATGATTTATTAGCAATTAGAATCGTGGTAGATTCGGTCAAGGATTGTTATGCAGTCCTAGGTTCGATTCACTCGAAGTGGAAGCCTATTCCTGGCCGTTTTAAGGATTATATTGCTGTTCCTAAGGCCAATGGCTATCAATCGTTGCACACGACGATTATCGGTCCTGGTGGACAACCACTTGAGGTTCAGATCAGAACTTTTGAGATGCATCAAGTTGCTGAATATGGTGTTGCTGCTCACTGGGCATACAAGGAAGGTAACTTCGAGGGCGTTAAATTAGACGATAATGAACAAAAAATTGATGTCTTTCGTGAAATCCTTGAACTGCAGGAGAATTCCGATAATGCCTCTGACTTTATGAAATCAGTCAAAGGTGAAATTTTTAATGACCGGGTCTATGTTTTCACACCTGAAGGCGAAGTTATTGAATTGCCCAAGGGTGCAGTTACATTAGACTTTGCTTATCAAGTTCATACGGAAGTTGGTAATCATTCGGTCGGTGCTAAAATCAATGGCAAAATGGTGCCTTTGAATACGCAATTAAAGAATGGCGATATTGTCGAAATGTTGACTAATTCTAATTCACAGCCAAGTCGTGACTGGGTCAATACGGTTTTCACTTCTAGAGCTCGTAACAAGATTAAGCGTTACTTTAGAACTAAGGACCGTGAAGAGAACATTCAGCTTGGCCGTGAAGCGGTTGAAAATGAATTGAAGAATTGTTCACTTTCAAGCAAGAAATATTTGGACAAGAAGCATCTGGAATTGGCAATGAAGATTTTCAATTACACAGAGCCAGATGAACTGTTCAATTCAGTTGGTTATGGTGAATTGTCGCCAATCAACGTCGTTCATAAGATTTTGAGTGAAGACCCTGATCATAAGCGTGAAGCTGAGAAAAAAGAACTTGAAGAACAGGTCATCACTGATACGGATGATAAGACAGCACCAGCAACAGACAGTCCTAAATTACGCAAAGAAAGAAATAATGCCAACAGCAGCATTTCAGTTCAAGGAGTCGACAATCTCTTGATTCGTTTAGCTAAATGTTGCAGCCCAATCCCGGGAGATAAAATTGTTGGTTATATTACCAAGGGACGTGGTTTGACGATTCATCGAGCTGACTGTCCGAATGTCCAAAGCGAGGAAGCTCAAAAGCGTTTCATCGATGTCAGCTGGGATAATGTTACAAAAGAAAAGCGTTATTCAGCTGAATTGGACATTTATGCATTTAACCGCAATGGCTTGATCAATGAAGTTTTGCAGGTTATCAATTCCAATACTAATACGCTCAATAATGTCATTGGTCGTCTTGATAAAGAAAAAATGGCAATTATTCACGTCAGCATTGGTGTCAACAACAAGGAACATTTGGATAGCATCATTTCTAAATTGAAGAATATTCCAAATGTATACGAAATCAAGAGGACGGTAGCTTAATGAAAGTTGTAATACAACGTGTTAAAGATGCTAAAGTCACTGTTGACGAAAAAATCCTTGGTCAAATTGATCAAGGATTTTGTTTGTTAGTGGCTTTTGCGGATACAGATACAGAAGAAACATTGGAATACATGGCGCGTAAGATTGTGAAGATGCGGGTCTTTTCCGATGCGGATGATAAAATGAATTTATCAATTAAGGATGTCGATGGGAAAATTTTATCTATCTCTCAATTTACTTTGTACGCCGATACCAAGCATGGCAATCGACCAAGTTTTACGGGAGCAGGGAATTTTGTTGCTTCAAGTAAAAAATATGATCATTTCAATGATTTGTTACGAGGATACGATTTGACTGTCGAAACTGGCGAATTTGGAGCTGATATGCAAGTATCAATTACCAATGACGGACCAGTGACTATAATAATGGAGAGATAACTATGAAAAGTATTGTTTGGGATTTTGATGATACCATTGCCAACAGTTATCCGGGGATTGTCTCAGCAACTCAAAAATCTCTACGAGAAAATTTTGGCATTAGTTTGTCAAAAGATACAATTTTTAAAGAAGCTAAGAAGACTTCAATTAGACGATTCGTCACTGATTTATTAAAAGACGAAGAGGATCAAAAACAAGCTGTCAAAGTTTTTTATGCATCATATTTCCGTTTTGAAAAAGAATATCATGATAAAATAACTTTAATTCCACATGTAAAAAATGTTTTAAAGTATTGTGATGAAAAGCATTATGTCCAATTCATCATAACGCATCGTGATCAATCGATTTATGATTTAGCTAAAAGTTTAGGAATCGAGCATTATTTTAAAGAAATCGTCAGTGTCAGCGATGGTTTTAAACGTAAACCTAATCCGGAAATGTTAAATTATTTAATCGATAAATATGATTTGAAATCTGATGGTCTTTGGGTCATAGGCGATCGACAAATCGACATAGAGTTTGGTAAGGGCGTTGGTGCACATACAATTCTCTTAAACTCAGAAAAAGTTGATTTTGCTTGCGACCATCAAGTAAGTGATTTATTGGATGTTGAAAAAATAATTTAATGTTAATGGATGAAAAATATGGAAAACAAACTCGAAAAATTAACGTACGATCAAATTGTAGCAATTCACCTAGCAATTAATGATAGTGAAGAAATCACTTTTAGTGAAAAAAGGCTTCAAAGCAATGTTGAATTCTTGAATCAATTTGACAACTTGAACGTTTATTTAACACATTTGTTTTGCACAATAATTTGTGATGATATCTTTGCAAAGGATAATATTCAAACTGCAATTGTGGCAATGGACTTCTTTTTGCGACGTAATGGTTATTGTTTAGATTTAGCCAATAAAGAAGAGCACAAGACGATTATGGACTTAGTGAAAACTATTCAAGATAGTCGTGAATTAAAGAAGACTGAACTTAACTATATTCAATCTCGATTAGCAGATTGTGTTCACCCATATAGTGATTAAGATATTTTACTTAAAGAGTTTAAGATATAACTATTTTTCTCCTGAATTTGCAGCATAAACGGGGAACATAGCATAGCTTTTTATGCTTAAAACAAATAGCTCCTGGTAATCAGAGTGCGATTACCAGGAGCTATTTGCCTTAATGCTGTGTTATATTTCGCGCTCTTTATTTTGAGCTAATTACCTTATATCCACCACTAGTAAATTTATTCAGCAATTGCAAATCGTGATACCAGGCCTCATCTTTGACAAAATGATGTTTCTTATTGATGGCAAAGGAACCATGAATGGCATAAATAAAGAGTAATTCAGCTTCTGATTTGCTAAGCCCGGTTCGTTTTTGAATAGATGGAACAGTTCGAGATTTTTCATGTTTAATAATGCGGCCGATAATATAATCGCTCAGACTAGGATCCATTAATAAATGATGATACTTGGGAGAATCGGCCACTCGTTGACAAGCTGGCAGTAATGACTCGTTTTCTTTTAAGACGTCGATTGATGGATTATCTTCAAAAGACATTGGTTCTACTTCCGTGTTAGAGAAGAGTAGGGCTTCATCAAGAACTTCATTTAAAACGTCAGTCAAATTATCAAAATGGAGATAAAAAGTCGAACGAGTGATTTCTGCTTCACGACAAAGCGAAGTAACGTTTATTTGACTGTAAGAATTTTGTTCGATTAATTTTAAAAAAGCTTTTTTAATGGCATTGATTGTATAGACTGTGCGACGATCTGTTTTACGTTTGTTTTTCATAAAACTCCTTTACATATTTCCTGATCCGTCAGATTAAAAACACTTTTAAAAAGTTGTTCTTAATTTCTGGCGGCTTTTTGTTTAGTATCTAGTTAATAAAATACACGTTGTAAATAATTATACAACTAGTCAATCATTTTATTAAGGAGGATAAAATGAATCAAGAGATAATTAAAGCTAAAAAAATGCTTGATAATAGCGATGCCATTTTAATCAGTGCCAGCAATGGGTTGTCAATTGCAGAAGGATACAACATTTTTGCAGACGATGAGAATTTTCGCAAATATTTTAATGAATTTAAATCGCTCTATGGCATATCCAGTTTGATTCAAGGTGTTTTTGCCCAAATACCGCAAACCGATCACCAGGTATTTATGCATAAAGTCCATCAATTAATGATTGATGATTATCAGCCCAATCAAACCTTTGGCAATTTAAAAAATATCTTGCATCAAAAAGATTATTTTGTCGTGACATCGAATGCTGATACGCATTTTCAATTGAATGGTTTTGACCCAGATAAAATTTTTGAAGTTGAAGGTAATTTTGATGGTCTTGAAATAAAGTCTGTGGCATGGGAGAAGCAACAGACTCGATTTGAAAAATTTATTACTGATTATAAAGACAAGAAAGTTGTGCAATTGGAACTAGGAATCGGCGCCAACAATAAAATGATCAAATTACCATTGATGAGTTTAGTTTCCCAAGATAAATTGGTCCTTCATTACGTTAAATATGTCCAAAGAAATTAACGTGCCTACAGAAATCAGTAACCGTTCAGCTTCATTGGCTGGCGACATTGGACAAACATTTAAGAGTTTATTAGCAGTTGAGGAGAATTGAAATTATGCAAAGAGAACAATCACTGTACGAAAAAATCGTTATGGAAACGCAAGTCAATTATCAAAATTATTTTAACTTATACGCTAAAGGCGGTACACCGGTTGTTTTAACTGAAAATAAACCACTGCCTTATGATGAACAGATCAAGGTCTTTGCCGAAAAGATCAAACAAGCGACTCACGTTATTGTCGGGGGTGCTTCAGGCCTATCAGCTGCTGGTGGTGGAGACTTTTATTATGAGAACAATGATTCATTCAAAAAGTATTTTGGGAAATTTGCAAAGAAATATCCTCTTAAAGGTGCTTTTTCAGGGATGAATTATCCTTGGTCGAGTCGTGAAGAGTTCTGGGGTTACATGGCAACTTTTCTTCACACAACCCAACATGCTCCAGTTAGAAAGCCTTATCGAGACTTGCAAGCTATCTTAAAGGATAAAGACTACTTCATTTTGACAACTAACCAAGATACACAAGCAATTAAGGCTTTTCCTGAAGAGAAGGTTGCCCAGATCCAAGGAGATCACCGCTTTTTCCAGTGCTCTAGGCAATGTAGCGATAAAGTTTGGGATGCGGTTAAACCGGTCCAAGAAATGGTTGATGCCATGGGTGATGATACTAAGATTCCTAGCGAATTGATTCCTAGATGTTCTAATTGTGGTGCTGAGGCCTTTCCTTGGGTCAGAGGCTATGGTAATTTCTTAGAGGGAACAAGGTATCAACAAGAGTATCAAAAGATTTCTGATGATGTTGTAGCTCATTTACATGACAGTCATGTGCTCTTTATTGAATTAGGAGTTGGCCGAATGACACCAATGTTCATCCAAGAACCATTCTGGGCTTTGACTAACAGTTTGGATGGTGCGTACGATATCATGGTCAATCGTGATCACCAGTTTTTGCCAAAGCAAATTGAAAACAAGGGTCAAGCTATTAAAGCCGACATCGATAAAGTTTTGGACGATGTCCGTTTGGAGCTTGGTAAATAAATTTCATTAAAAAAGAGTTTCAACGAAAAATTCGTTGAAACTCTTTTATTATTTAAAGTATTCTTTTAAGCCATTAGTTACATCAGTAGCAACTTGTTGCTTATAAGTATCTGATTTAATGTATTTATAGTCTGACTTGGAATTGATATAGCCTAATTCAATCAAGACTGATGGTTGACTGTTGTAATGCAATACGTAGAGATCTTTTTGTGCTGTACCACGATTGCCGATTGACAAGCCCTTTAATTGGCTATTGAGATCAGTAGCTAATTGACCATCTTTATTCTTGTTGTAGTAGTAAGTAGTTACACCAGAACCGGAATTTGCTTGTGCACTAGAGTCGAAGTGGAGACTGATAAAAGCATCCGCTTGAATCTTACTTGAGAGTCGAGCTCTTGCACCAAGCGATTTACTGTTGTCGCCAGATCTTGTCAAGACTACTCGAGCACCTGTTTTTTCAAGTTGTTCCTTGATAGCCTTAGCATAAGAAAGGGTGAAGTTCTTTTCAAAAGTCTTCTTCTTTGATTCAGCACCAGAGTCATCGCCACCATGTCCAGGGTCAATCACGATGGTAGCCTCAGAAATATTAGTGGCGGCGGATTTAACAGCGCTCTTTGTACCTGTTACAGTTACGACCCAACTAGCAACATAGCCAACTGAACCATCGGTATCGCGAACTTTGTACCATTTACCATTTTTACCAAGATAATCAAACTGTTTGCCAACTTTGACGGTTTTGACGACACGTCCATTTTGGTTAGGCTCAATTCTTAATTTGGTACTTGGTTGAGTAACGGTAACTTTTTTAATGTCATTATCAGAGGTAGTAGAACTATTTGATGAACCAGAAGTTTCTTGAGTACTTTGGATAAAACTAGACTTGACCCAGCCAGCAGTTCCGTTATAAAGAATCTGCGTCCAGTCTTGTTCACGGTACATGATAGTAACCTTTTGCGATTGCTCGATTGTGCCTAAGACATTACTATTAGCATCGGCGCTCTTGAAGACAGTCGTATTTGGTACTTTAACAATACCTACTTTATTGGTTGTCGAGCTTACATCAGTGTTGTCGATCAACCAGCTGGCAACCCAGCCAATTTTGTCACCGGATAATCTAACTTGATACCATTTGTTTTTTTCAGCTAAAATAGCTAATTTATCGCCTTTTTTCACTTGTCCCATATTGGCGTAAGCTAAGCCTGGTCCAACACGGACATTAACTGAATCTGATTGGACGACAACAGCATTAGCACTTGCTAAGGCGACAGTTGACCAACTTGATAGAGCGATTAATAACAAAATAGCAACAAGGATTCGGTTTTTAACAAAAAATTTAATAATTTTTTTCATTTCACTGATTCCTTTATTGTTTAACGACTGATAATCCTATAACTATATATTACTGAATATTTGTCCAACTTGAAAGAATAGAATACTAATTTCTTTGATAAAACTTGACTTTTTTAGTAAATTTGGATATTTTATAACTATATTACGAATCAAGAAAGGTTGTTTTACAGAGAATCTGGTGGCTGAGAGCAGATAACAATTGTTGTGTGACTTTTTTATCGTTCGGCAGGCGTTAACTGCAGCAAAAAAACTAGGTGGTACCGTGCAAATTGCGCCCTTGTCTTATTCAGACAGGGGTGCTTTTTTATTTTAAGGAGGATTTTATGCGTTATCAAAAACCAAAGGGGACGATGGACATTTTGCCCGGAGATTCCAAAAAGTGGCAATATGTTGAATCTATTGCTCAAGATACGTTCAATAAGTATCGTTTTTCGGAAATAAGAACACCGATCTTTGAATCATACGAAGTCTTTGAAAGATCTTCAGGTGATACATCTGATATTGTTTCAAAGGAAATGTATGATTTTCACGATAAGGGTGATCGACACATTGCTTTGCGTCCTGAAGGAACAGCAGGCGTTGTGCGTGCATACGTTGAAAATAAACTATATGGACCTGAACATATCAAGCCTTATAAAGTTTGGTACAAGGGACCAATGTTTAGATATGAACGTCCTCAATCAGGTCGTCAACGCCAATTTCACCAAATTGGTGTCGAAGCCTTTGGTTCAGATTCTCCTGAATTAGATGCTGAAATCATTTCAGTCGGTTTGGAATTTTTGAACCGTTTAGGTATTAAGAATTTGAAGGTTGCTTTGAACTCACTTGGCGATCCCGAATCACGAGCCGCTTATCATCAAGCATTGGTGGATTACTTCACTCCATTTAAAGATCAATTAAGCGATGACTCTAAAGTACGTTTGGAAAAGAATCCATTGCGTATCCTTGACAGTAAAGACAAGGGTGACAAGAAAATCGTGGCTAATGCTCCATCAATTTTGGATTATTTAAATGAAGCATCTAAAGACCGCTTTGAATATCTCAAGTCTCTATTAGACGATTTGGGTGTCAATTATGAGGTTGATTCAACAATGGTTCGTGGTCTAGATTATTACAACCACACGATTTTTGAATTCATGGTCACTGATCCAGCTTTTGACAATAAGGAAATTACTGTTCTTGCTGGTGGTCGTTACAATGGACTCGTTGAAGAACTCGGTGGACCACAGACTCCTGGAATTGGTTTTGGCCTTGGAGTAGAAAGATTGATGTTGTTGCTAAAGGATGAAGATTTGCCTGCAAGTGACGACTTAGATGTTTATTTAGTAACAATCGGTGAAAAGGCAGAACGTGCTTCAGTTAAGATTCTTGTGGGCCTACGTCAAGCTGGTTTTTGTGCCGATAAGGATTATCTTCAAAGAAAAATTAAAGCGCAATTTAAGACAGCCAACAATTTGAATGCTAAATATACCGTGACAATTGGTGACTCTGAATTGGAAAATGACACTGCAAGTGTTAAAAATATGGCAACAGGTGAACAAATCAGCGTTTCACTAGAAAACTTAGCTGAAGAATTGAAAAAGATCGAGGGATAATTATGGAAGAAAGAACAGATTATTGCGGAAACATCACTGAAGAATATGTCGGTAAAAAAGTTTCCCTAGACGGCTGGGTACAACGTCGCCGTGATTTAGGTGGCTTGATCTTCGTTGATTTAAGAGATTACAAGGGTATCGTACAATTAGTCTTCAATACTGATCACCAAGATGTACTTGACGTTGCTGAAACGTTGAGATCAGAATATGTTATCAACGCCATTGGTACAGTTAGACTCCGTGGCGAAGGTGCAACTAATGAAGAAATGACAACAGGTAAAGTTGAAGTTGTTGTTGAAAAAGTTGAGATTTTGAATAAATCACTGACACCACCATTTGAAATCAAAGATGATATCGATTCTTCAGAAGAAACAAAATTGAAGTATCGTTACCTTGATTTACGTAGACCTGAAATGCAAAAAGCTATCAGAACTCGTGCTCAAATCAAGCATTCAGTTAATGAATATCTTTATGACAATGGCTTTATCGACATTGAAACACCAAACCTAACTCCATCAACTCCTGAAGGTGCTCGTGATTACTTAGTTCCTTCACGTGTTTATCCTGGTCGTTTCTTCGCTCTTCCACAATCACCACAATTGTTCAAGCAATTATTGATGGTTGGTGGATTTGACCGTTACTTCCAATTAGCACATTGTTTCCGTGATGAAGACCTTCGTGGAGACCGTCAACCAGAATTTACTCAAATCGATCTTGAAACTAGTTTCATGAGTAAAGAAGAAATTCAAACAGTTACTGAAGGACTTATTGCTCGTGTCATGAAAGATGAAAAAGGTATCGAAGTTAAGACTCCTTTCCCAAGAATCGATTGGGACGACGCTATGGCACGCTTTGGTTCAGATAAGCCTGACGTTCGTTTTGGTATGGAGTTGCAAGACTTAAGTGAAACCTTCAAGGATAGTGGCTTCAAAGTCTTCAAGGGTACGATTGATAATGGTGGTCAAGTTAAGACTATCGTTGTTAAAGGCGGTGCTGATAAGTATTCACGTAAAAATATCGAAAGCTATCAAGAATATATCAAACGTTTTGGTGCCAAAGGCTTAGCTTGGGCTAAATTTAATGACAACGAATTAACTGGTGGCGTATCTAAATTCATCAAGGACCAACAAGATGCTCTAGTAGAACGTTTAGGCCTTGAAAATGATGATTTGTTACTATTTGTCGCTGACAATAAAAAAGTTGTTGCAGACGCTTTAGGTTACTTGAGAAACGCTATTGCTAAAGAACAACAACTTTATGATCCTAACGAATTTGCCTTTATCTGGGTCGTTAACTGGCCATTGTTTGAGTATGATGAAGGAATCAAGCGTTGGACGGCTGCTCACCACCCATTCACAATGCCAAATGAAGAAGATGTTCACTATCTAAATGATGGCGAAGATCCTCACAAAGCATATGCTCAAAGTTACGATATCGTCTTGAACGGTTATGAACTTGGTGGGGGCTCAATTCGTATCCACGATTACAAGATTCAAGAGAAGATGTTGAAAGCTTTGGACTTCACAAAAGAAAAAGCTTATGAACAATTCGGCTTCCTACTAGATGCTTTACAATACGGTTGTCCTCCACATGGTGGTTTGGCTATTGGTTTGGATAGATTTGCTATGTTATTGTCTGGCAAAGATAATATCCGTGATGTGATTGCATTCCCTAAGAATTCTAATGCTACAGAACCGATGACTCACGCTCCATTAGAAGTTTCAAAGCAACAATTAGATGATTTGGGCATCGAAATCAAAAAAGATAATCAATAATATTTAGAATAATGCAGGAGTCATATTGGTAATAACTGATATGACTTTTTTTATATGAAAAATTATCATTGAAATTACTAGTTTATTAGCGGTAAACTTAAAATAACATTAGAAAATTATTCAAATTGTGCACAATTTAACAATCAAACTAACTGCCACAGTAAGATTGTGAGCATAATTCTAGATTAAATTTTTCTGGTGTTTATACTGGAACATGTAATAAAGAGAAGGAGTGATTTTATGGCAGACTACAAAAAAGATTTAACTGGTCTAACTGATGAGGAATATGAGGTGACTCAACACGCTGCCACTGAACGTGCTTTCACTGGTAAGTATGATGATTTCTATAAAAAGGGAATTTACGTTGATGTAACTTCTGGTGAACCATTATTCTCTTCAGCTAAGAAGTATGATGCTGGCTGCGGTTGGCCTTCATTTAGTGAACCAATTGCTAAATTAAAGGAGCATCGTGATACATCTCTAGGTATGGAAAGAACTGAATTGACTAGTAAATCAGCCGATTCACATTTGGGACATGTATTTACTGATGGTCCTGAAGAATTAGGCGGTTTGAGATACTGCATTAATTCTGCTTCATTAAAATTTGTTCCATATGAAGAAATGGATGAAAAAGGTTATTCTGACTACAAAAAATATGTTGAAGATGGGGATGCTGAATAAATGAAAGAAGAAACTGCAATTTTTGCTGGGGGCTGCTTTTGGTGCATGGTAAGTCCTTTTGATCAACAACCAGGTATTATTTCAGTTGTTTCTGGTTATACTGGTGGTCATGTAGCAAATCCAACTTATGAGCAAGTGTGTTCTGAAACTACTGGACATACAGAAGCAGTTAAAATCACATTTGATGCCGATGTAATTTCTTACAAAGATTTAGTTGAAATTTATTGGCAAGTAGCTGATCCAACTGATGCTACTGGTCAATTTCAGGATCGTGGCGACAGTTATCGTCCTGTAATCTACTATGCCAATGATGAACAAAAAGAAATTGCCGAAACGTCTAAAAAGACTCTTGCTGAATCTGGTGAATTCGATGATCCAATCGTGACTCAAATTCTTCCTGCTAAAACCTTCTATGATGCCGAAGACTACCACCAGGATTTCTACAAGAAAAATCCGCTTCGTTATCAAATGGAAGAAATGGGCGGACGTGGTGATTTTATAAAAAAGCACCGTAAATAATATAAATATTATAAAAAGCCTGAAAAAAATCTTAATTGTGCTAATATGTTGTAAGTAACTTAACACAATTAGGAGAATTTATTAGTATGGGTGAATTAGATAAGCTGATCGAAAGGCATCAGTACTTATCAAAAGTTTCAATAGCATTTCTGTATTCAATTGCTGTATCGATTGCGGTTAATATGTTCTGGACTCCGGGTGGGATTTATGGTTCTGGAGTAACCGGTGCTGCGCAGTTGGTTTCAACAATTTCACATCGGTGGATGCCATTTAATATTTCTACAGCTGTTATGTACTTTGTATTGAATGGTCCACTTTTTGTGCTGTCTTGGAGAAAGATAGACCACAAATTTACCGTCTTTACGATAATTGCAGTCGCTTTAGCCAGTATGATGATGCATCTGTTGCCACCAATTAAAATTACGGCAGATCCATTAGTCTGTGCCATCTTTGGTGCGGTTGCCAATGGATTCGGTACCGGAATGGCTTTAAGAAATGGTATTTCAACAGGTGGTATTGATATTCTTGGGATTATTCTGAGAAAGCGGACTGGTAAAAGCGTTGGAACGATAAATATTATGTTTAATATCTTTATCGTTGCCTGTGCCGGATTATTGTTCGGTTGGGTCCACGCTTTGTACAGTGCGGTCAGTATCTTCATCAATGGTCAGGTAATTGACATGATTTATAACAAGGATCAAAAGTTACAAGTGATGATCGTTACTTCTAAGCCAAAGAATGTTATTACGCAGATTCAAAATGAAATGAGACGTGGAATTACTATCGTGCATGATGCCGAGGGTGCTTACAAGCATGAAGAGAAGACAATTCTCTTTACTGTTATCTCTCGTTCAGAGTTGCATGATTTGGAAACGGCGATGGCAAAATCTGATCCGCACGCTTTTGTTAGTGTCACGGATACGGTTAAAGTCATGGGTCGATTCTATCAAGCTCATATTTATTAAAATAAAATTTAAATATATAATCATTTTCTAAATGGGTAGACTAATCATTATTGGTTAATCTACCTGTTTTTTTTGATTGTTTGCCTATGCTATAATTTTCTTTGCATAGGGATGGAGGATTTTAAATGATAATTGGATCACACGTTGCCATGAAGGCACCTAAAATGTTAGCTGGTTCAGCTAAGGAAGCACATAGCTATGGTGCTAACACGATGATGATTTTTACTGGAGCACCGCAAAACACTCGTCGAAAAGATGTTTCGGAAATGAATATTCCTGAGGGTCAGCGTCTATTGAAACTTTATGGAATTGATCATGTTATTGGTCATGCTCCATATATTGTTAATTTAGGTAATACAGTCAAGCCCCAGAATTTGAATTTTGGGATTTCATTTATGCACGATGAATTTAAGCGTTGCGATGCTTTAGGAATTGAAGCCTTAAGCTTTCATCCAGGAGCACATTTAAAAAAAGGTCCAGAAGTGGCTATCAAGCAGGTTGGCCAAGCGTTGAATGAAGCCATTGATCCTAACCAAAAAGTTTCCGTTGCGATTGAAACTATGGCCGGTAAAGGTACCGAAATTGGGACTAGTTTTGAACAAATCGCGGAAATCTTTGATAACTGTGCCCAAAGCGATAAACTATCGGTTACGATGGATACTTGTCATATGAGTGATGCTGGTTATGATATTAAAAATGATTTTGATGGTGTTCTAAACGAATTCGACCATATTATTGGTTTGGATAAATTATCTGTAATCCATTTAAACGACTCAAAAAATGAAATCGGTTCGCATAAAGACCGTCACGAAGACATTGGTTTTGGTACAATTGGTTTCGATGCCTTAAGCTATGTTGCCCACCATCCACAATTGGAGAATGTTCCGAAAATTATGGAAACCCCATATGTGAAAAAAGATGAAAACGATAAAAAGGGCGTTGCTCCTTTTAAAGCAGAAATCTACATGTTAGTAGCTGATAAATTTGATCCAGAAATGAAAAATAAATTAATTAAATAGCCGAGTCGCACTCTAATTTGAGTGCGATTTTTTATTGATTATTTTTTGGAATTAGTATTAAGATACTATATAAAAATAATCAAACAGGGGTGATTCAATGTTAATGGATGGACATACGCACACTGAGCTTTGTCCGCATGGAAGTGGCGAGCCGCTAGAAAAGATGATTTTACGCGCAATTCACATGGGTCTAAAAAAGTATTGCATCACAGAACATGCCCCTTTGCCACCTGATTTTAAAAATAGCTATCAAGGGAGCAAAAGCGGCATCGATGAAGCGTCGATAAGTTTTGACGACTTACCCAGATATTTTGCTTTGACTGAAAAAATGCAAAAAAAATATGGTGACGAAATTGATATCACAATAGGATTTGAAGTTGATTATTTAGAAGGTTTTGAAGATTTCACCAAAACATTTTTGGATGAATATGGACCAAGGACGCAAGAAAACATTTTATCGGTTCACTTCATGAAAGGAACAAATAATAAATTTTGGTGCGTTGATAATGGCGTAGAAGATTTTGAAAATGGTTTTGAAAGTTACATCAAAAATCCTCAAAAGATTTTTAAGCTTTATTATCAAACCATTCAAAAATCGGTTGAAGCGGATTTGGGGAAATATGCTCCACAAAGAATTGGACATATGAGTTTGGTTAGAAAATATCAGGATTATTTTAATTTAACTGAAGATTTAGATGACAATAATTTAAAGTTGGTTAATGATATTTTGTCTAAAATTAAAAGACAAGATCGACAACTAGATTTAAATTTAGCTGGTTTATATAAACCACTGTGCAATGATTTTTATCCAGGGAAACAAATTTTAAATCTTGCTCAAAAACTCTCGATTCCTTTAGTTTACGGTTCTGATGCTCATGATATTGAATCTGTTGGTCGGGGAATTCACTTATTAAAAACTTTAATTAACTATTGACATTTCCAAATTCAGCGCCTATTATTACAACTAAATTAAATTCACTAATATTTTACTAATCAAATTATAATAATAGTCATGAATAGGACAAGTAAATATTGATCCCTCCTCAAGAGAGTTTCAGTAGCTGGAAATGAAACGGAAATTAATGTTGAACACACACCTATGAATAACTTCAAAGCTGAATCAAGTAGGCTTTGACGATACGGGTTCGTTATCCCAGTTGACACAGCCAACATGAGGTTTAATTCGCAAGGATTAAACGAAGGTGAGGTGGAACCACGTAAATTACGTCCTCTTAGCAATTATTTGCTAAAAGGGCTTTTTTATTCTCATTTTTTGTTTTGCTGTTTCAAAATTTATTCGATTAGTAAGGAAGATGGGGGCGTTGAAATGAATAATAATTTATTACCATTAGGAACTCGCGATGAGTTCGGTCAAAGAGCGGTGGTCAAAAAACATCTAATCTCAGTGATTGAAAATTCAATTTCCACTCGTGGATTTTCTAAGATCTCAACGCCACTTTTGGAAAAACAAGCTGTTTTTGAACCATATCAATTAGGCAATTATCAATTGTACCGTTTGCTTGATCAGGAAGGCGAAACCATCGTTTTACGACCAGACATGACTTTGCCCATTGCAAGATTCTTAAGTTCGACCAATGTTTCTTTACCACAAAAATTTTGGTATCTCGGCGATATTTTTAGAATTAGTCGCAAACTCTCGGGTTCGTACAACGAGTTAACTCAAGCAGGGATTGAATTAGTCGGGTATCCCTCAATCAAAGCTGAGTTTGAATGTTTAGTTTTAGTCAATCAACTCAGTCAAAAATTGTTGGATGAGCCAATTGAGTTGGAACTTGGTATGGCAGACTTTGCCGAAGTTGTTTTATCGCAAGTGACGTCCAATGAGGAATTGAAAAAAACCGTAGCTCAAGCATTATTCGATAAACAAATTCCTAAGTATGAACAATTAATTGCACAATTTAAAGATAAATCAGAATATCAATTTTTACTTCAGTGGCCCAGACTTTTTGGTAAACCTGAAAAAATTTTTAAAGAATTAAAAAAATTTGATTTATCCTCTAAGGTTCAACAACGAATCAAAAAATTGCAAGAGGTTGTTTCGTGGGCTAAGAAAAATCTTTTGAACCAAACTTTTTCAATCGATTTGAGTAGTCAGGCCCCACAACAATATTACACAGGATTAACTTTTCGGGGGTTTTCTAAAGCGGGATCAGGATATTTATTCAGCGGAGGTCGTTACGATAAATTATTAGCTAATTTCCAAGATGTGAGTGAATCAGCTGTTGGCATGGGAATCAATATTGATTTAATTACAGATTTAGTCGTCAACAAGACAAAACCAAAAAAGAAGCAATTGATTTACTTCAAAACCAATCAATGGCAAGAAGCAGAGTCGTTGTTGAAGGGTACTCCAGGAGGCATTCTTTCGCTTTCGGACAATTTGAATAATGCTCAAATCGAAGCAAAAAAATTGAATGCAACTTTAATCGATATGACAGAGGGTGAATTTATTGGCTGAAAGACGTTTAAAGATAGCTTTAACCAAAGGACGAGTAGAAAAACAAGTTGTCCCAATACTTGAAAAAGCTGGTATCAATTGCGACCAAATTCGGAATAAACAAAGAAGATTGATTTTTAACTCCGATAGTCAACCTTATCAATTTATTTTAGCTAAGGGTCCAGATGTAACGACTTTTTTAGAACGAGGAGCAGCTGATATTGGTATCGTTGGGAGCGATATTTTAACAGAGCATCAAAGTTCACAGTATGAACTATTAGATTTAAATGTTGGCAGATGTCAGTTCGTTTTAGCTTCAACTAAAGAATTCAATCCGAAAGCACCAAAAAGAAAGATTATCGGAACTAAATATCCAGTAATAACGAAACACTATTTTGATTCTTTAGGACAAGATGCTGAAATTATTAAAATTGAAGGCTCAGTTGAATTAGCGCCTTTAACTGGATTGGCTGATGCAATCGTCGATATTACGGAGACTGGGACAACGATTCGAGAAAACAATTTAAAAATTTTTGATTATTTAGATAAAGTTTCAACCCGATTAGTAGTCAATCGGATGGCTTTGAAACAAAGACCAGAAATGATTTTTGAATTCGTCGATCGACTCAAGGCTGTTGTAGAAAATGAAAAGATGGGGCAAGCACAATGAAAATCGTACAAAAAAGTTTAAATGAATTGGAAAAAATGGTTCAAATGAAGACTCGTCAATTGACTGATCCTAAGGTTGTAGAATCGGTCAGTCAAATAATCAATGATGTGGTTGAAAATGGCGATCAGGCCTTAAAAAAATATGAACAAAAATTTGATAATGTTAACATCGATAATTTCAAATTGAGTCAAGAAACAATTGATCAAGCTTATCAAGCAATCGACCCAGATGTTAAGAATGCTTTGTTATTAGCTAAGAGAAATATTGTTAGCTTTCACAAGAAGGAATTAGAAAATGGCTTTATTGATAGTGAACAGCCAGGAGTGATTCGAGGACAAAAGTTAGTTCCGTTACAAAAAGTTGGCCTTTACGTTCCAGGGGGTACTGCAGCTTATCCTTCAACTATTTTAATGAGTGCCTTGCCAGCCAAAATAGCTGGTGTGAAACAAGTTGTAATTGTGACCCCACCTCAAAAAGATGGCATTTCTAAAGCTGTTTTAGCAGCTGCCAAAATTGCCGGCGTCGATGCTATTTATCAAGTTGGTGGCGCTCAAGCAATTGCTGCCTTAGCTTATGGGACGAAATCCATTCCTCGAGTTGATAAAATCGTTGGTCCAGGAAATGTCTTCGTAGCTACAGCTAAGAAACAAGTTTTTGGTCAGGTCGCGATTGATATGGTAGCTGGCCCCTCAGAAATTGGCATTATCGCTGATGATTCAGCAGATTCTAAACAATTAGCAGCTGATTTATTATCGCAAGCCGAACACGACAAGTTAGCACGACCAATTTTAGTGACCGATAGTTTGAAATTAGCCCAATCCGTGAGCGAGAATGTCGATTCGCAATTAAAGGTTTTGCCACGTCTAGAAATTGCCAGTGCTTCGGTACAAAATAAGGGCTTTATTGCAGTTGTTGAAAAAGTTGAAGATATGTTCACTTTGATGAATACAGTTGCTCCTGAACATTTGGAAATCCAATTAGAAAATCCTACGCAATATCTCAATTCGATTAAAAATACTGGCTCAGTCTTTTTAGGAAAATATGCGTCTGAACCTTTAGGGGATTATGTAGCTGGACCTAATCATATTTTGCCCACTGGCGGGACAGCTAGATTTTCATCGCCATTAGGTGTTTATGACTTTGTCAAAAGAACGTCATTTATTCAGTACACTAAAAAAGCACTGGCGAAAGAGGCTCAAGCAATCACTACTTTGGCCAGAGTTGAAGGATTAGAAGGACACGCAAGAGCAATCGAATCACGTTTCGATAAATATTACGACTAAGGAGATTCTTATGAGAAAAGCAACGATTGAAAGAAAAACGCAGGAGACACAAATAAAAATCAGTCTAAATTTAGATGAGCAAACAGGTATCAAAATTGATACAGGAATTGGTTTTTTGAATCATATGTTGACGCTTTTTGCTAAACACGGACGTTTCGGCTTAGAAGTTGTAGCTCACGGAGACCTCGACGTCGATCCTCATCACACAACAGAAGATACCGGTATCGTTTTAGGCGAATGTTTCAAAAAGGCCCTTGGAAATAAGGTTGGTATTGAACGTTATGGAACAGAATTTGTACCAATGGATGAGACCTTAGGTCAGGTCAGCGTTGATCTTAGTGGAAGATCTTATCTGGTATTTGATGCCGAATTGACTAATCCAAGATTAGGTGGTTTGGATACTGAAACAGTGGAAGATTTCTTTCAGGCAGCTGCCTTTGCAGCAGAAATGAATTTACACGCGCGGATTCTCTATGGTAGAAATACGCACCACAAAGTTGAAAGCCTTTTTAAAGCTTTTGGCAGAGCAATGCGTGATGCAGTTACTATCAACCCAGATATTATCGGGGTCAATTCTACGAAAGGTGTGATTTGATGTTTGCAATCGTTGATTACGATACTGGTAATACATTGAATTTAAAAAAAGCCCTTAATTATTTAAAAATCGATAATAAATTGACAGCTGATGCAGAAGAAATTTTAAATGCTCAAGCAATTATTCTTCCTGGCGTAGGTGCTTTTGAAAGTGCAGTAGAGTCATTAGAAAAACGTGATTTGATTGATACTTTGAAGATGGCCGCTCGAAAAAAAATACCTTTTTTGGGGATTTGTTTAGGGATGCAGCTACTCTTTGAAGATAGCGAAGAATATGGCCTAAATAAAGGCTTAAATTTGATTCCCGGACATGTCTTGGCAATACCAGACACTGGTTTGAAGGTTCCTCAAATGGGCTGGAATCAAAATGTTGTTAAACAAGTCAGTCCTTTTAAGATAATCGATAATCAATTTACTTATTTTGTTCATTCATATTATGCTGATTGTCCTGCACAATACGTTATCTCAGAAGTCGACTATGGTATTAAAATCCCTAGTATCGTTCAGAATGAAAATGTGATTGGAATGCAATTTCATCCTGAAAAAAGCGGTCAAGTAGGTTTAGATTTGTTGAAAAAATTTCAAAAGATGGTGATGGAAAATGATTTTTCCCGCAATTGATTTACATAACAGTCAAAGCGTCAGGTTGTATCAAGGAGATTATCAAAAGGTCACCTTAATCAATAAAGATCCAGTTACTCAAGCTCAAGAGATAGCGAAACAAGGCGTCAATCAGATTCATTTGGTCGATCTTGATGGAGCTAAAAGCGGTCATTTGGAAAATTACGAGATGATAGAAAACATCAGACGACATTTTGCAGGCTTTTTAGAATTTGGCGGAGGAATTAGGGATGAAAAAACTGCCCGCATGTATTTAGATATGGGAATTGACCGAATCATTATTGGTTCAGCAGCTATTGAAAATCCTGATTTTGTCAAAAGATTATTAAAAGAATACGGTGGCAAAAGAATTGTTATTGGTGTTGATGGAAAAGATGGCAAAGTTGCGGTTAATGGCTGGATTGAGCAATCAAACATCTTAATGGAAGACTTAATTAAAGAAATGATGAATCAAGGAGCACAATCATTTATTGTGACTGACGTAGCTCGAGATGGAACAATGACAGGACCAAATTTAAATTTATTAATGTTGCTTAGTCAAAAAATTCCCCAAGCTAATCTTGTTGCTAGCGGTGGCGTTCGTAATAAGAAAGATTTACATAATTTAAGAGCTCTCGGAATTCAAGATGTCATTATCGGTAAAGCTTTATATGAAAAGACAATCACTCTTAAACAGATTGTGGAGGTGGAAAATGGTGTTAGCGAAGCGAATAATCCCCTGTCTTGATGTTGATGATGGACGAGTGAAAAAGGGTATCAATTTTGTTAACTTGACTGATGTTGGCGACCCAGTAGCAATTGCTGCACAGTATCAAAAGCAAGGTGCTGATGAACTGGTTTTTTTAGACATATCAGCGACTAACGAAAAAAGAAAAACGATGTTAGATGTTGTTGAACAAGTTTCTCAAGAAGTTTTCATGCCTTTGACAATTGGTGGCGGAGTTAGTTCAGTTTTGGATATCCAAAATTTATTAAGAGCCGGTGCCGATAAGGTTGCTATCAATTCAGCGGCAATCGATAATCCAGAATTGATTTCTCAAGGTGCTAAAAAGTTTGGCAATCAGTGCATCGTTTCAGCAATTGATGTGAAATTTGATGCTGCTCTTCAAAAATATTTCGTCTACACTCATGGCGGTAAAAAAAAGACCAATCTTGAAGCAATAGCTTGGGCCAAACGAGTCGTGGAACTTGGAGCAGGCGAATTGTTGGTCACAGGAATGGATCAAGACGGAACTAAGAATGGTTTTAACATTTCGTTATATCAAAAATTAAATCAAGCAGTAAATGTTCCCATCATTGCTTCTGGGGGTGCCGGAAAATTACAAGACTTTAGTGAAGTTTTTTTAAAAGCCAAAGTTGATGGTGCTTTAGCAGCCTCAGTATTCCACTATGGCGAATTAACGATAAAAGATGTCAAACAATATCTTAATCAAAAAGGAGTTGTTGTTAGATGATCGAACCAGATTTTTCGAAGGGATTGTTAACTACAGTAGTTCAAGATGACCAGACAAAAGAAGTCTTAATGGTCGCTTGGATGAATCAAGAGAGCTATCAAAAAACTAAAGCGAGCGGTCAAACATGGTTTTGGTCACGTTCAAGAAAAGAATTATGGCATAAAGGTGCCACTAGCGGCAATTTGCAAGATGTTGTAAAGATGACATTAGATTGCGATAAAGATACGTTGTTGGTTGAAGTGAAACCTCATGGTCCAGCATGTCATACGGGGCACAGAAGCTGTTTTTATCAAAGTATCGATGAATAAAGGAGAAATTTGGATGCAAAATTTAGATGAATTATACGAAATGGTCTTAGATAGAAAGAATAATCCTAAAAAGGGATCCTACACTGATTATTTGTTCACTAAAGGTTTGGACAAAATTTTAAAAAAAGTTGGCGAAGAGGCGACCGAAGTCATTGTTGCATCCAAAAACCCGGATAAACCACGTGGAGATGATGAATTAGTTTATGAATCAGCTGATTTGTTATATCACCTTTGTGTTTTGTGGGCTCAACAGGGAGTAAGTTTTGATCAAATCAAAAAAGAATTGGCTAAACGTGAAGGATTGATGAGTCAATTCAAGGATCGTCCTGAAATTAAAGACTTATAGGAGGCAACTGATGAGAGAAGTTATCAAAAAATTACAGCCATATGTCCCAGAAAAGCCTTTAGAAATATTAAAAGATGAACTAGGATTGAAAAAATTAGTTCGTTTGTCGGCTAATGAAAATCCTTATGGGACTTCACCAAAAGTAAAAAAAGCAGTAATCGATTGGACTTATGAACAAAGCAATCGATATCCAGATGGAAATGCTAGTGAATTGCGTCAACTAATTGCAAAAAGGTTTTCATTAGATCCAAAACAAATCGTTTTTAGCGTCGGCTTAGATGAAATGATTGCCATGTTATCAAGGGTCTTTTTGGAACCAGGAGATGAAGAACTTATTTCGACGCCAACTTTTTCAGAATATGCTCTGAATGCCGAAATCGAGGAAGCTTCTATAAAAAAGGTGCCGGTTTTAAATAATGGGGGCATTGATTTTTCAGGGATGCTCGAAGCTGTAAATTCTAAGACTAAGTTGATCTGGCTTTGCAATCCTAATAATCCGACAGGAACTTATGAAACAACTGCAGATATTGAAAAATTTATTCAGCAAGTTCCAAATAAACTGGTTTTAATCGACGAAGCATATATTGATTTCGTTGATCAAGAAAAGCCATCAACTATGGAACTGACTAAAAAATACCCTAATGTCGTTGTCATGCGGACGTTCTCCAAAGTCTATGGCTTAGCTAATTTTCGAATCGGCTATTCAGTCTTTGCCAAGCAAATCGCTGAGCAGATGCAAAAAGTAAGATTGCCATATAATGTTAATTCAATTGCTCAAGTTGCTGCTAAAGCGGCTTTTGAAGATCAAAATTTTGTGGATCAGGTGGTGCAAAAAAATTCTGAACAAAGAATTTCTTTGGAACGATTTTTTAACCGTTTGGAAATAAAGTATTATCAAAGTCAGGCTAACTTTATTTTCTTCAAATATCCTGAAGCTGAAAAGCTGGCTAATTATTTGTTACAAAATGGCTACTTACTCAGAACGGAACTGAAAAAAGACTGGTTAAGATTAACTATTGGCACAAAGGAAGATAATTAAGAAATTCAAAAATTGATTGAAAATTATGGAAGAGAGTAAAAAGAGAGCTCCTTAGACGTGTGAATTAAGTCTAAAGAGCTCTTTTTGATGTCATAAAAAATAATTAGCCTTTTTGATAGCCATTAAAATTAAGCTTTTCCATAATTATAGCAGCTGTCTCTTCAATTGAACGGTCGGCAGTGTTGATTACTGGACAACCGAGTTTCTTATAAATTTTATCTGAGTAATCCAGTTCTTTTTTAATTTCGTCTTCATCAGAGTAGGTAGCATCAGGATTTAGTCCATAAGCTATCATTCTTTGACGACGGATTTTAAGCAAAACATTCATATCATTAGTCAAGCCAACGATTTTACTTCTATCAACGTCCCATAATTGGTCTGGGAGACTCATCGAAGGCCCTAATGGTAAATTAGCTACTCTAATATTTTTATTTGCTAGATAAAGCGAGAGCGGTGTTTTCGAAGTTCTTGAGATTCCTAATAATACCAAATCTGCTTCGAGTAGTCCTTTAGGATTTTGACCGTCATCATTTGAGATGGTAAACTCCATAGCAGAGATCATATCGAAATAATTTTTATCCAATTCGTGCAAGAGTCCTTTTTTACGAATTGGTTTTTGATGGGTCATTTGTGAGAAAGTTCCGATAATTGGATTCAAAATGTCATAGTAAGTGAGGCCATTTTCCTGGCAAAATTTATTGATCACTTCACAGATTTCTTCTGAGACAATTGTGTGTAAAATGACTGAATTCTTGGCTTTAGCCTCATTTAAAATATTTTTTAGCTGTTCGTCGTTTTTAATAAAGGGATATTTAGTATATGTGGTGTCCATTTCAGGAAATTGAATGAATGCTGCTTTAGCAACTCTTAAAGCGGTTTCACCAACGCCATCTGATAGTACAAAAACATTTAATTTTTGTTTCATGATAAATTCCTCCAAAAAAATGTAAAAAATTATTTGAACATTATCTTCTTTTTGTTATAATAACATATGAACTGCAAGAGCAATAGACAGTTACGTTAGAAATCGGAAGGAGGGATTATCATATGGCAAAAACCGTCGTTCGTGAAAACGAGTCGCTTGATGATGCTCTTCGTCGATTCAAACGTTCCGTTTCAAAGAGTGGTACTCTTCAAGAATATAGAAAACGTGAGTTTTACGAAAAGCCAAGTGTCAAGAGAAAGTTAAAGTCTGAGGCTGCTCGTAAGCGCAATAAGAAACGTCGTTAATAGACTTGTTTCGAAAGGTTAAAACATTTATATGTTTTAACCTTTTTTTTATCAAAAAAAACTCTCAATGTGCTATCATTCAAGGTAACAATAGGAGGTTTGTTGTTTATTGACAGAAAAAGTTGAACTAATTAAAAAGAGCATTCAAATCAAGAATCCTCAAAATGCCATCAATCTTTTCGGTGTTAATGATAGTAATTTACATTTAATTGAGGAAGGCTTAGATGTTCAAATTCACGCCTTTGGCGATCGTCTGGATGTAACGGGGACTGAGGAAAATGTTTCTAATACATTGGCATTACTGAAGAAATTAATAGAATTAGCAAATTCCGGAGTTAGTTTGGGTGCTGCTGATGTAGTCAGTGGCTTGAAGATGTCCGAACGAGGAACTTTGGATTATTTTGGTGATTTATATAAGGATGAATTGATCAAAGATTTCAGTGGTAAACCTGTTCGGGTGAGAAATTTTGGTCAACGACAATATGTTAATGCAATCAACCACAACGACATAACATTTGGAATCGGGCCTGCCGGAACTGGTAAAACTTATTTAGCCGTTGTTATGGCAGTTTCTGCTTTGAAACAAGGTAAAGTTCAAAGAATCATTTTGACTCGTCCAGCTGTTGAAGCGGGCGAAAGTCTTGGCTTCTTGCCTGGAGATTTGAAAGAGAAGGTCGACCCTTACATGAGACCTATTTATGACGCCTTGTATGCCATTTTAGGGTCAGAACATACTGGAAGACTATTGGAACGTGGCGTGATTGAGGTTGCTCCTTTAGCCTATATGAGAGGTCGTACTTTGGATGAAGCATTTGTTATTCTAGATGAGGCGCAAAATACGACTCGTGAACAAATGAAAATGTTTTTAACACGTCTTGGATTTGATTCCAAGATGATTGTTAATGGTGATATTTCACAAATTGATTTGCCTGGACACACTCGTAGCGGGTTGATTCAAGCTCAATCAGTTTTGAATAACTTGCCACATATCCATTTCGTCAATTTCACTTCCGCTGATGTTGTTAGACATCCAGTGGTGGCTGAAATTATCGATGCCTATGAGAAATCAGACAAAAATGAAAAATAAGTATTGGGGACTATTATGGACTTAGAAATTTATAATGATGATAATTTAATTGATCAAACAAGAGAGAACTGGGTCAAAGATATCGTGCAATTTACTTTTAATAAATTGGAATTAAAAGATAATACACAATTGTCGATTCACTTTGTAACAAAGGATAAGATTCACGAGATCAACAAAAAATATCGTGATACGGATCGAGCTACTGATGTGATTAGTTTTGCCATTAACGATGGTGAAGATTCACTTGATTACTTGGAAGCGCAAATTCCTGATTTACCAGTTGACTTGGGCGATCTCTTTATCAGTGTAGAAATCGTTGACGAACATGCTAAAGAATACGAGCATTCATTTGACCGTGAATTAGGCTATACGATTGTTCACGGAATTCTTCACTTAAACGGTTATGATCATATTAAAAAAGAAGACGAAAAAGTCATGATTGGCTTACAAGAAAAAATTCTCAGTGCTTATGGATTAGAAAAGTAGAAAACAATTATAAATTGGAATATAAGGCGAATTTAGCTTTATATTCTTTTTTTTACTTATTACTTTCTAGTTAAGGGAATCTCTTGTATTATAATTAATAGTTAAGATACATATTAAAGGAGACTGTAACTAGTGGAGATTAACGAGAAGCAATTATTTGAGATTGCAAGTAAGGCAATGGAAAATGCCTATACTCCTTATTCGAATTACAAAGTGGGTGCAGCAATACTTTGTGACGATGGAAAAATTTATTCTGGTGTCAATGTTGAAAATGCATCCTTTGGATTGACGAATTGTGCCGAAAGGACAGCTATCTTTAAGGCTGTTTCAGAAGGTGCTAAGAAGGTTTTGGCGATTGCAATTGTCAACCAGACTAAAGTGATGTCAAAGCCTTGTGGAGCTTGTCGACAAGTGATGAGCGAATTCATGGGTCCAGAAGATGTCGTTTTTTTAGCAAATAGCCAAAACGAATACAAAGAATTTACTTTTAAAGAAATTTTGCCACTAGCATTCAGTGATGAGGACATGGATTAATTATGGATAACAAAAATTTTAAATCAGGTTTCGTAGCAATTGTAGGACGTCCTAACGTTGGTAAATCAACATTTATGAATCGTATTATTAAAGAACAGATTGCAATTACTTCACCGAAAGCACAAACAACACGTAACAAGATTCAAGGTATTTATACGGATGATGAACGTCAAATCATTTTCTTGGATACACCCGGTATTCACAAGCCTCACAACGACTTGGACCAATATATGGATAAAGCTGCTATTTCAGCTCTAAAAGAAGTTGATGCTGTTTTATTCATGACTGAAGCTGGCGAACAAGCAGGTCCTGGAGACAAGTTTATTATTGAAGAATTGAAAAAAGTCAAAGCACCAGTTTTCTTAGTTTTGAATAAAATTGATTTGATCAATCCTGACGAAATGGCGCCACAAATTGACGAGTATAAGGATTTAATGGATTTTGCCGAAGTAATTCCAATTTCAGCAACTAATGGTAATAATGTTGAAGACTTATTCGACACTTTGACAAAACATTTGCCAGAGGGACCACAATATTATGCAGCTGACCAAATTACCGACCACCCAGAATACTTTATCGTTGGTGAATTGATTCGTGAGAAGATTTTGGAAGATACCCGTGATGAAATTCCCCACTCAGTTGCTGTTGTCGTAGAATCGATGAAACAAAGAAGCGAAGCTGGAAAACTCCAAGTTGAAGCTTATATTTATGTTGAACGCGAGAGCCAAAAGCCAATCGTTATCGGTCGTGGCGGTTCAATGTTGAAGAATATTGGGATTGGTTCACGAATCAAGATTGAGCACCTCTTAGGCGAAAAAATCAATTTGAAGCTTTGGGTTCGAGTTAAAAAGAATTGGCGCGATGATCCTGCTTTCTTAGCTAGTGCTGGCTATTCACTAAAGGATCTCAATAATTAATGCACCAAACGCCTACTAATTTTTTTGGTATCGTCGTTCGTCGACAGCGCTATAAAGAACGGGATGCTTTAGTTACGATTTTGACCAAAGAATATGGCTTTAGAACTTTTTTGGTCAGAGGTACACAAACAGCTAAGTCCAAGATTTCTGGGTCAGTGATCACTTTTTCCTATGGTGAATATTCAGGCGTCGTCAAAAAGGAAGGTCTGTCTTATTTGAATTCAGCTAGTGATATCAAACAATTTGATGAAATCATCAATGATATCGAATTGAATGCCTATGCGACCTTTTTATTTGACCTCTATCATGAAGCCTTTATCGATGATCCAGTGCCGGATAACTGGTATCGGATGTTGTTTAAAGCTTTGCTTTATATTGAAAATGGTTCTGATGCCCAAATCATCGTTAATATTATGCAGATGAAACTCTTAAAGGCCTTTGGCGTTGAACCCAATATGGATTCTTGCGTCGTTGGCGGCGAAACTGAGGGTGTGTTTGACTTTTCAGTTTTATTAGGTGGCTTACTTTGTTCAAAGCATTTCGATAGCGATATTCATCGGCTGCACATTCCTAAACGAATCGTCTATTTTTTAAGATTGTTTAGCAAAATCAGCCTTTCACAAGTGGGAAAAATTGAGATTAAAGAGAACAATAAAGATTTGATTCAACATGCTATTGATGCTATCTATTTAGGAACAGTTGGTTATTATCCTAAAAGCAAAACTTTTATTGATAAAATGAAGCGTTGGCATTTGTAGTTAATTGACAATCATTAAAAAAATGGTTATATTGATAAATGTTGAAACAGCGACGAAGGACAGTGAAAGCTTCGAACAGATTTATGGCGTACAAATTTAATTTGAATATAAAAGAGCAGGACTTTGTCCTGAATTAGGGTGGAACCGCGAATACTCGTCCCTTGCAGAAGTACCTCAGTGTACCTGCAAGGGATTTTTTTGTGTTTTGTCCGAAGGGAGAAAAAATGGTTAAGAAGTTAAATATACAAGATATGATTCTTACGCTTCAAAAGTTTTGGGGCAGTAAGGGCTGCATGTTGATGCAAGCCTATGATACAGAAAAGGGTGCTGGTACCATGAGTCCCTATACATTTTTACGTGCGATCGGGCCGGAACCATGGAATGCAGCTTACGTTGAACCATCAAGACGTCCAGCTGATGGTCGTTATGGCGAGAACCCTAATCGTTTGTACCAACACCACCAATTCCAAGTTGTTATGAAGCCAGCTCCAGAAAATATTCAAGAATATTACTTGGATTCATTGAGAGCTTTAGGAATTGAACCTTTGGAACATGATATTCGTTTCGTTGAAGATAACTGGGAGAACCCTTCAATGGGCTGTGCCGGTGTTGGCTGGGAAGTTTGGCTTGATGGTATGGAAGTTTCACAATTTACATACTTCCAACAAGTCGGTGGACTCCAATGTCATCCAACAACTAGTGAGATTACATATGGTGTTGAACGTTTAGCTTCATATATTCAAGATGTTAACTCAGTTTACGATCTTGAGTGGGGCGACGGCGTTTTATACGGTGATATTTTCAAAGAACCAGAATATGAACACTCAAAATATTCATTTGAAGAAAGCAATCAAGATATGTTGTTTAAATTCTTCGATGAATACGAAAAAGAAGCTAATCGCTTGATGGATTTAGGCTTAGTTCACCCAGCTTACGATTATATTTTGAAATGTTCACATACATTTAACTTGCTTGATGCTCGTGGTGCGGTTTCAGTTACAGAACGTGCTGCCTTCTTGTCAAGAATTAGAAAGATGGCTCACAAGGTTGCCAAAGCCTTCGTTGAAGAAAGAAAGAAACGTGGCTTCCCACTTCTAGCAAACAGCCAAGTAAAGGAGAATGAAAATGCCTAAAAATTACTTATTAGAAATCGGTTTGGAAGAAATGCCAGCCCATGTCGTTACTAAGAGTGTTAACCAATTTGCTCAAAGAGCTGAAAAATTCTTAAAAGAAAATCGTATTTCCTTTGATTCAATCGAAAAATTTTCGACTCCTAGACGTTTGACGATTCTTGTTAAGGGAATTGCTGACAAGCAAACTGATATTGATGTTAAAGCTAAGGGACCATCAAAGAAAATTGCTCAAGATGCTGATGGCAACTGGACTAAAGCTGCTCAAGGATTTGCCCGTGGCCAAAAGATGACTCCTGACGACATCTTTTTTGAAGAACTAAAAGGTGTTGAATACGCCTATATTCAAAAACACGAAGACGGTAAAAAAGTTGAAGATATTTTGACTCATATGGACGAGGTAATTACAGCAATTACCTTCCCAACAAGAATGCGTTGGGGCTCATATGATTTCGAATATATCAGACCAATTCACTGGTTAGTTTCATTGCTTGATAACAAAGAAGTTCCTGTTCAAGTGCTCGATATTAAATCAGGTCGCATGACACGTGGACACCGTTTCTTAGGTGAAGATATCGAAATTGACGATGCTAAAAATTACGTTGAAAAATTAAAATCACAATTTGTGATTGCTGATGCTAAAGAACGTAAACAAATTATCTCTGACCAAATTGATAAAATTGCCAAGGATAACGACTGGGATATTGATGTTGACGCTGATTTATTGGAAGAAGTTAACAACTTAGTTGAGTATCCAACAACATTCTATGGCTCATTTGATAAGAAATATTTGGAAATCCCTGACGAAGTTTTGATTACTTCAATGAAGGATAACCAAAGATATTTCTATGTTCGTGACCAAGAAGGCAACCTTGCTCCGTACTTTATTGGGGTTAGAAACGGTAATTCAGAACACATTGAAAATGTTGTTCGTGGTAACGAAAAAGTGCTTGTTGCTCGTTTGGAAGATGCCGACTTCTTCTTTAAAGAAGACCAAAAGGAGACTATTGCTGATTACGTTGAAAAACTCAAATCAGTTAACTTCCACGTTAAAATCGGTACAATGTACGAAAAAATGGCTCGTGTTCACCAAATTGCCGATTACCTAGCAGATTTATTTGGTTTGTCAGCTTCAGAAAAGACCGACCTATTACGTGCTAGTGACATTTATAAATTCGACTTGGTAACAAGCATGGTCGACGAGTTCTCAGAGTTACAAGGTGTCATGGGTGAGAAGTACGCTGAAATCATGGGTGAAACAAAAGGCGTTTCTCAAGCAATCAGAGAACACTATATGCCAATTTCTTCAGAAGGCGATTTGCCTGAAACTAAAGTTGGTGCAGCTTTGGCAATTGCTGACAAATTGGATTCCATCATCACATTTTTTGCCGTTGACTTGATTCCAAGTGGTTCAAATGACCCATACGCCTTGCGTCGTCAAGCCTATGGTATTATCAGAATCTTGAATCAAAACCAATGGTCAATGAACTTAGATGATTTGCAAGATTATTTGAAAGCTAATCTAACTATTCCAGCAAAATTAGACTTGAGTAAGCATGAAAAAGACGTCAACGATTTCATGATTGATCGTGTACGTCAATTGTTGAAACAAGATAAGATTCGTGTTGATATTATTGATGCTGTGGCTGGTGGTTCAAATATTGATCCAATCAAGATGATCGACGTTGCAAAAGTCTTACAAAATCATGCTAACGACGATGACTTCAAGGTAGTGATGGAAGCTCTTGGTCGAATCGTTAACTTATCTAAGAAAGCTAAGTTTGATTATTCTGATGACTTAACAGTTGATGATGCATTGTTTGAAAATCCATCAGAAGCTAAGTTAAAAGAACAAGTTGCCAATGTCAGTGACGACAGTGCTGAAGCTTTGTTCAAACAATTAGCCGCTTTACGTCCTACAATCGATTCATACTTCGATGAGAATATGATTATGGCTAAGGATGAAAAAGTTAAGAATAATCGTTTGACACAACTAGTTATTGCTAATCACTTGATTGCCAAATTAGGTGACTTGTCAAAAGTACTTACTAAATAATTAATATTCTAAAAAGTAATTATATCCTCAAGGGTATGATTGCTTTTTTATTTCCAATCAAAAAAGTTATAAATTACCAGTTAAATGACGTGACTTTTTAGATAGACCGTGTATAATAAATAGTTGACAAGCGACCAGTGGTCCCAGTTTGCACTTTTTGTGGGAGCACTTTTTTATTTCTTGGTCGTTATGTATTGATGCAACATGTTTGTTTTCATGAAATGAATGTGTTAAATTATGATTCACCGTTTTGTTAAACATATGAGGAGGTGACGGCCATGGCAACGAGAATTCCTCAGGAATTCATTGATGAAGTTACCTCGAAGACTAATATTGTCGATGTTATCAGCAAATATGTACAGTTAAAGAAATCTGGTAAAAATTTGTTTGGACTTTGCCCGTTTCATGAGGAACGAACACCATCGTTTTCAGTTGCGGAAGACAAACAAATTTTTCATTGCTTTAGCTGTGGTCGTGGTGGAAATGTTTATAAATTCATTATGGAAATGGAAAATAAGAGTTTTCCAGAATCTGTAATTGAAGTTGCCCAAATGGGGAATATTCCCGTTCCTGATCAATATGAAGCTAGAAACACGCAATATCAAAATTCTGACAGTCGAACATTATTAAAAATGTATAGCGATGCGGCTAAACTTTACAGTCACATTCTGACTAAGACTGAAAATGGTACTCCAGCTTTGAAGTACTTGAAGAATCGAGATCTTTCGGATGATTTGATTCAAACATTTGGAATCGGATATGCGCCGAATAATAATAATCTTTTATTACAGTTTTTCAAAGATCGTGAAATCACAGAAGATGTTTTACGAAAATCAGGATTGTTCGCTGAAAATCAAGAGGGCGAGTTGTTTGACCGCTTTCGTGATCGGGTGATGATTCCAATCACTGATGAGTCTGGTAATATTATTGCCTTTTCAGGGCGTGTTTTAGATAAGAATGCTTCAACGGCAAAATATTTGAATAGTCCTGAAACTGAGATTTTCAATAAAGGTAAGACGTTGTTTAATTTAAATAATGCCAAAAAAGAAATCCGTGAGAAAGGAAACGTAATCCTTTTTGAAGGATTTATGGATGTTATCAGTGCTTATAAAGCAGGCGTTACTAATGGAGTAGCTTCGATGGGTACCAGTTTGACCGACGATCAGCTTTATGTTTTGAGTCGATTGACTGATAAAATCAATGTCTGCTATGACGGAGATGACCCCGGAGTCGAGGCAACTTATCGGGCTTTGACGCAATTGACCGATGACCGGTTCACTTATGGCGTGATCAGTATCCCTGATAAGAAGGACCCCGATGAATATATCAGAAGCGAAGGCGCACAGAAGTTTCAAAATTTAGCAAATGGTGGCGTGCAAACTCCAATTTCCTTTATTTTGAATTACTTCAAACGCAATTATAATCTGAACAACGAACATGACCAATTAGAATTTCTAAATCAGTCATTGCAAGAAATTGTTAAATTGCAATCACCCGTTGAAGTTGATATGTATGTTGGAAAAGTTGCTGATGAAATGGGTGTTTCTAAAGAGTCGATCAATAAGGAATTAGATTCCTTGCGTCGACAAATGGAAATCCAAAAACCAGCTAACAATTACAAAAATGTCCAAAAAAAGGCTTTAGAAAAGGTCACATCTACTGTCAAGCCTAAGTATGACCGCTTAGAAAAGTCTGAGAGATATTTACTATATTGGGCAATCAATTTCCCTGAAATCAGAGTAAATCTGAAAGGTGATGGTTTTAGTTTCGTTAATCAAGACTACCAACGAATTTTTGATTCATTGCTAGCTTATGTTGAAGAAGAAGATATTGACGAGGATGTTAATATTTCTGAGTTCATGAACTTTTTAAGCGATGAAGATAAAAATTTGTTAGCGGAATTAGAGATGATGAATATGCCTGAAGAATATAATGATCAAGAAATTGATGATTATATGAGGAATATCAAAAATTCAGGTTTAGAGTCACAGCTTGGAGATATCAATCAACAGTTGAAGAAAGCTGCTTTAGTTGGCGACAACAAATTGCAGTTGGAATTAGCTCAAAAATTGATTAATCTGAGAAGAATCCTTAGCAATTAAGCATACTGGAGGAATATAATATATGGCTACAAAGAAAACAGCAACAAAAACACCAAAAGTATCAAAAGAATTGAAAGCTGCTACTAAAAAACTTATCAAAGATCTTAAAAAGACCGGTAAGATTACAGAAGATGACCTTCAAGAAAAAATCATCAAACCTTACAAATTAAAAGGCGAGGCTTTGAACAACTTCATCAGTGAGCTTGAAGATGTTGGTATCGGTGTTGTTGATGATAAAGGTAATCCAAGTAAGCTAGCTCTTATGAAAGAAAAGAGCGAGGCTAAAAAGAGTAAGAAATCTACTACAACTACTACTGATATTAAAGTTAACGACCCAGTTAGAATGTACTTAAAGGAAATTGGTCGTGTTCCTTTGCTTAATGCTCAACAAGAAGTTGACCTTGCTTTGAAGATTGAACAAGGCGATGAAGAAGCTAAACAAGCTTTGGCTGAAGCTAACCTTCGTTTGGTTGTTTCAATTGCTAAGAGATACGTTGGACGTGGAATGCAATTCTTGGACTTGATTCAAGAAGGTAACATGGGTCTGATGAAGGCTGTTGAAAAATTTGATTACCGTTTGGGATTTAAGTTTTCAACTTATGCAACTTGGTGGATTAGACAGGCTATCACGCGTGCTATTGCTGACCAAGCTAGAACTATTCGTATTCCAGTTCACATGGTTGAGACCATCAACAAGTTGATTAGAATTCAACGTCAATTGCTTCAAGATTTGGGTCGTGAACCACTTCCAGAAGAAATTGGTGCTGAAATGGATATGCCTACTGGTAAAGTTCGTGATATCTTGAAGATTGCTCAAGAACCAGTTTCATTGGAAACACCTATTGGTGAAGAGGACGACTCGCACCTTGGCGATTTCATTGAAGATTCTGATGCAACAAGTCCTGAAGACCACGCTTCTTATGAATTGTTGAAGGAACAACTTGAAAATGTTTTGGATACTTTAACAGATCGTGAAGAAAATGTTTTACGTCTTCGTTTCGGCCTTGACGATGGTCGTACAAGAACACTTGAAGAAGTTGGTAAAGTCTTCGGTGTTACTCGTGAAAGAATTCGTCAGATTGAAGCAAAGGCATTGAGAAAGTTGCGTCACCCATCAAGATCTAAACAATTAAAGGATTTTCTTGAGTAAAATAGTAACTGTTTTGAGGATTGCCCTAGAGCAATCCTCTTTTTTTGTGAAAAAAGTGCTTTTAAAGACATTTTTATGAATATGTTTCTGAAAATTGGGAGTTTTCATTTATATTTTTTCACATTTTGATTTACAATTAGTATATATTTATTTTGGAGGATGTTATGTTAGATAAAAAGATTTATGATGAAATATTTGAACGTTCATTTACTATTCCTATTAAAGTTATTTTTTTGGATGGCAAAGAAAAGAATTACGGACCAGAGGGAAAATCTGATATAACTATCAAATTTAATGATAAGATTCCTATATCTGAGGTTGTTAAACATGCCACACTTACTTTAGGTGAAGCATATATGGACAAGAAGATTGAAATTGATGGCTCAATCCAAAAATTGATTTCTTCAGCTTACACACAATCAGACAGTTTCATGTCCAGTGCCAAATTAAAGAAAATCATTCCTAAGTTCAGTCACACTGAAGAAGGAAATAAAAAAGAAATTCAAGAACACTATGATATCGGTAATGATTTTTATAAGTTATGGCTTGATAAGACTTTGACATATTCATGTGCTTATTTCAGAACTCCTGAGGACACTTTGGAACAAGCTCAAATGAACAAAGTTCACCATATTTTAAATAAGTTGAATACTAAACCTGGAGAAACAATCCTTGATATTGGTTGTGGTTGGGGAACATTTATGTTCACAGCTGCTAAAGAATACGGCTTGAAAGCTAAGGGTGTAACTCTTAGTCAAGAACAATACGATTACGTTAACCAAAAGATTCAAGACGAAAACTTAACTGACCAAATGGAAGTTATGCTTGAAGATTACCGTGAAGTCAACGAAAAATTCGATCACGTCGTTTCAGTTGGTATGTTCGAACACGTTGGTAAGGAAAACTTGCCTGGCTATTTCCAAACTGTTAAAGACCTTTTGAAGCCAAATGCTAATGCTTTGATTCACGGTATTACTGGCCAACATTATGGTGTCGGTGTCGATGCTTGGTTAGTTAAATATATCTTCCCAGGTGGCTACATTCCTGATCTTAAGGAAAACGTTGGTCATATCTTGGATGCTAAACTCCAAATCGATGACTTAGAACCACTTCGTCGTCACTATCAAAAGACAGTTGAAATTTGGGATCACAACTTCAACAAGGTCAAGGACCAAGTTAAGCAGATGTATGGCGAAAGATTCGTTCGTATGTGGGACTTATATCTTCAAGCCTGTGCTGCTTCATTTGAAAGTGGTAACATCGATGTTGTGCAATACTTATTGACAAACGGACCTAGTGGTACTGCAATGCCAATGACACGTGAATACATGACAGACTTAGACAGAAAGACTGCAGAATAGAGGACAATGTGACTTTACTATCAAAGAGATTACAAGCTGTTTATCAAATGGTTGATAACAATGTGAGAGTGGCTGATATCGGATCAGACCACGCTTATTTGCCCGTAGAATTAATCGAACAAGGAGTTGCTTCATATGCGATTGCAGGTGAAGTGGCACCTGGTCCAATGTCTCGCTCAAAAGAAGACGTCGAGAAGTTCGGACTCAGTGAAAAAATTGATGTTCGTTTAGGTGATGGTCTTGCGGTTATTACTGATAACGACGCAATTGACACAGTTGTGATTGCCGGAATGGGAGGAATATTGATTCAAAATATTTTAACCAGAGCGACAACTGAACAACTGCAAAACGTTAAGACTTTAATTCTGCAACCTAACATTGGTGAGCCTCTTGTACGTCACTGGTTGGTGGAGAATAATTTTGCAATCGTCGATGAAGATATCGTTGAAGAAGATCATCACGTTTACGAAATTATCAAAGCTAACAAAGTTGAGAATCCAGTTAGTTTGACTGAAGCCCAATTTTTGATGGGACCAATTTTGATCGATAAGAAGACAAAGACTTTTGTTGCTAAGTGGCAACATAAACTCAATAGCTATCAAAAGGCAGTTGAGAACATGGGTCATGCTAAAAAAGTCGATCAAGATAAAATTGATGTAATGAACCGATATATTAAATATATTGAGGAGATACTCTAAATGGTTAAAGTTCAAGATATTATTAATAGAATAGAAGAAACTGCACCATTATCAATTAAAATGGAAGGTGACCCCACAGGTTTTCAATTAGGCGATCGTAAGCAAGATGTCAAAACCGTTATGACAGCCTTAGACGTCAGACCAAATGTGGTTCAAGAAGCCATTGAAAAAAAGGTCGACTTGATTGTGGCACACCATCCATTGATGTTTCATGCTGCTCATAATTTAGATTTAGCTTCGCCACAAAATAAAATGTATTGTGACTTGTTATCTCATAATATTTCCGTCTATGCCGCTCATACTAATATTGATAAAGCTCATGATGGTATGAATGACTGGTTGATGGAAGAATTAGGTTTGGAAAATGCTCGCTTCATAGATGAAAATGACGATTATTCGATTGGTCGTATGGGTCAATTGAAAGAACCTATGGATTTAGTTGATTTCGCCAAAATGGTTCGTGATGCCTTTCATGTTCAGAATTTACGCTACGTAAAATCTGATTTAGGACAAAAAGTTAAAAATGTTGCCATAATCGGTGGCGATGCTGGCAAGTTTTATCCAGAAGTTTTGAAGGCTGGTGCCGATACCTTTATTACTGGAGATGTTTACTACCATACGGCCCAGGATATGATGGCTAATGGTCTGAATGTAATCGATCCCGGTCACCATATTGAAGTAATCTTTATTAAAGAAATGGCAAGTATCTTAAATGATTGGAAAAAATCTAATAAATTCGATGTAGATATAGTACAATCAGAAGTGGATACAGAACCATATAATTTCTTATAGGGAGCGTATAAAAATGGCAATAAAATATGAAAAATTGATTCCTCGCTTTTTGGGATATGTTAAGCAAAATACCCGTTCAGATGAGAATTCAACAACAATTCCTTCGACGAAGAGACAAACAGTCTTTTTAGAGAAGCTGGCTGATGAATTAAAAGAAATCGGCATGGAGGATGTCAAAATCCGGAAAGTTGATTCATATTTAACGGCTAAGTTGCCTTCAAATCTTGATAAGGATGTTCCAGTCTTAGGATTGATTTCTCACATCGATACTGCTGACTTTAATTCTGAAAATGTCAAACCTAAAATCGTTGAAGATTATGATGGCAAGAGCGTTATCAACTTGGACGATAAAGGCGAATATACTTTGGACCCAGCTGTTTTTCCTTCATTGAAGAACTACGCTGGTCAAACTTTGATTACTGCTAGTGGCGATACACTTTTAGGTTCCGATGATAAATCTGGTGTGGCTGAGATCATTACAGCCATGGAATACTTGATTGGTCATCCAGAAGTTAAACACGGTGAAATTAAAATCGGCTTAGGTCCTGATGAAGAAATCGGAACAGGTGCTAAGCATTTTGATGTCAAAGACTTTGGTGCCGACTTCGCCTATACAGTTGATGGTGGTCCAGTAGGTCAATTGGAATTTGAAACTTTCAGTGCTGCTAGTTTGAAAGTTCATATTACTGGTAAAGATGTTCACCCATCTGGCGCTAAGGGTATCATGGTCAACTCATTGTTAATTGCTAATGAATTCCAAAGTGCCCTTCCTGCTGATGAAGTACCTGAAAAGACTGATGGTCGTGATGGTTTCTTCTTACTTTGCGATGAACAAGGTTCAATCGATCATACTGATATGAATTATATTATTCGTGACTTTGAACGTGACGGTCTAAAAAGCCGCAAGGACAAGGTCACAGAAATCGTTAAGTCATTGAATGACAAGTATGGTGAGGGTACTGTTAAAATCGATATGGGCGACCAATACTACAACATGTATGATGTTATGAAAGACCATATGGAAGTAGTTCACTTAGCTGAACAAGCTATGAAGAACTTGGATATAGAACCAGATGAAGCCCCAGTTCGTGGTGGGACTGATGGTTCAACAATTTCCTTTATGGGTCTACCAACACCAAACTTGTTTGCTGGTGGCGAAAACATGCACGGACGCTTTGAATATGTGGCTGAAGAGTCAATGGAAAAAGCTGTCGATGTAATTTTAGAAATTATTAAATTAAATAATGATAATAAAAAATAAAGTTAATTCGTTTAGAAGGTAGCTTTATCGGCTGTTCGTCAAATTAAGTTGATGGCAGTTTACATAAGCAGTTAGATCATAATTGGTCTAGCTGTTTTTTATTTGGCTGACGAGCTTGCTCGGAGCCAAAAAATTTGAAGATTGATACGCTTAATA
>NZ_VDFP01000109.1 GCF_009600985.1 Companilactobacillus halodurans | reverse complement strand
TTAAGATTTGCTTAAATGCCGCTAATGATGTGACCGCTAAATACTTTAGTGATCTGTTAGGAAAATCAACTGTGAAAGTGGAAACGGGTAGTGAGAGTACCAGTCATAGCAAGGAAGAAAGTCACAGCAAGAGTGATAGTTACAGCTATACGAGCCGTTCGCTCATGACGCCCGATGAAATTATGCGTATGCCCGAAGATCAGAGCTTATTAATCTTTAGCAATGCGCGACCAGTCAAAGCTACAAAAGCGTTCCAATTTAAACTATTTCCAGGGGCTGATCATTTGGTTAACTTGTCACAGAATGAGTATCAAGGCCAACCAGAAGCCAGCCAGGAAACCCACTTTAAGAATAAGGTAGATAAGTGGAATCAGACAGTTAAAGCACAGCACCAAGCCAAAAAAGACGATCAAACAACCGATGACGAAGAAGACAAATTGCAGGACAATATCGATCAAGAATTAGAGTCTAGACATAAGAAAATGCTTGGATAATGGAGGACATATTAATGAAAAAATATCGGAAATATATAATCGCTGTGATGACAGTGTTACTGATTGTTGTTGGTCTTACCGCTTGTGGGAAGTCTACAGCACAGGATTTGCAAAGTCACCAGTGGACGTTTGCTTCTAGCAAAGATAATGGTATGGCCGCTACTGCAAAGTTTTCAAAAAGCAATCTAACACTTACCCAAGCGGGATTTAGTGAAGTGTATGAGTACAAGTTGCTTGAAAGCAAGGGCAATGAACAAATTAAGTTCATTGGTAAAAATAGTGTTTCAGGTAGCACAGAAACACGACTGTTTAAGATTAAGAAGCAATCAGACAAATATAAACTAACACCAATTAACACACTGGCTAAAAGTGATACTGGTACAGTCTCACTTATTCCCAAATAGACAAAGGAGGGATTTAAAATGACAAATATCATTCAATCAGCTATTACACACTTTTTTGAATGGGCATTATCTGGTTTGTTGGACGGTTTATTCAACATCTGCAAGGCCATTATTGACCAAGCCAATCAAAGCTTGCCAATTGTTAAAACGTGGTATGCCATCTTCCTGTCCTTTGCGACATCGTTAGTCGTTGTGGTCGTCCTTGGCCGCATTGTGATGACAATTCTAAAAGAGGCAGATGAAAGTACCGATGTTACTTGGGCTAATATCATCATGGACGGGATTAAATCAGCGGCCGTGATTCCGGTTTTCGTGTTTTTACAGGGCTTTATTCAAGGTTCAATTACCTTGCCCCTGCTAAAGTATATGTTTAGTTCTGATCAGAAATTCACTGCTAAATCAATTACCGGCATGAATAAAGTTCCAGGGCTAAAAGATGTTGGCATTTCGCTACCCTTACAGATTTTGTTTCTGCTAATCTTCACTGTCGTAACCGTCGTGTTCTTTATCAAGATGTGTGTGTTTGTGGCTGATATGGCTTGGTATAACCTGACAATTCCTTTAGCTGCAATGAGTATGGCGACTGAAAGCTTTGATTATAGTGGTACGTGGTGGAAGAAGTACATTTATTACAATGCTTCCATTATTAGCCAGGTGCTTTGTATGTCATTATCAGT
>NZ_VDFP01000108.1 GCF_009600985.1 Companilactobacillus halodurans | reverse complement strand
TATAAAAAAAGTCCCTGCTGCAAATATGCAACAGGGACGATTTACCGTGGTACCACCCAGCTTGAGAATAGTTAAATAAACTATTACTCCACTCTTGAGAATAACGGCTCTCTTTTTCCGCTTGGCAAAACCAAGTCATGCCTGGTATTTCATAATTGCACCCTGACCGGTTCGCATCAACCACCGGCTTTCTTACGCCCAGATACATTACTAATTGATTCAGACACTTATATGTGTTTATTTGATTGACATAAACAATAACAGGCTTAATTTATTATGTCAACTAATAAAATTATTTTTATGCCATTCGACGATCAATGAATTTTGACAATAATGACAATGCGTAGCAAACGATAAAGTACATAATAGCCATTGCTACGAAGACAGGAATGATGTAATTAGGGTCTTGTCCATAAACAACTTGACCGTGTTGCATCAATTCTGGCACAACGATAATTGTTGCTAAAGATGTATCCTTGATCAACGAAATAAATTGACTAACCATAGCAGGAATCATCTTTTTGTAAGCTTGAGGTAAAACAACATGCCACATTGCTTGAGGCATTTTCATACCCATAGCTCGAGCCGCTTCCATCTGACCTATATCAACTGCCATGATTCCAGAACGAATGATTTCAGCAATCATCATTGACTCAAAGACCGTCATTGCTAAAATAGCTGCCGGAATCGTATCAGGTTTAAATCCAAACGCTGGTAGACCAAAGTAAACGAAGAAAATGATCAAAAGTAATGGTAAGTTACGAATAACATCGATTATAAAACCAATTATTTTTGAAAAATATGGAATCTTAGAATAACGGATAATCCCTAAGACTGATCCAATAATAAAACTTAAAATCACCGATATAACGGAGAACAAAATTGTGATCCATAAGCCTTGGAGAAGAAATCTGATATTTATCCATGAATAAGCATTTATCCAATTTTGCATAATTTACCCCTCCTAAGCTAACTTTCTTTCTAGATGTTGCATATAGTAACTGATTGGCAATGTAATAACTAGGTAGAACAAACCAACAATTATATATGTATTAACAGTTTCAAATGTTTGTGAAGCAATAGCATTCCCTTGATACATTAGATCAAACCCAGCTACGAAAGCTAGCACAGATGAGTTCTTGACCAAATTAACGAATTGGTTACCCAATGGTGGAATAACATACTTAAATGCCTGAGGCAAAACGATATAACGCATTGCTTGCCAGAATGTCATTCCTTGAGAACGAGCTGCTTCCATTTGACCAACATCAACAGAATTAATACCTGCACGAACAGTTTCAGCAATAAAAGCCGATGTATAGATTGTCAAACCAATAGTTCCCGCAGTAAAACCATTGATTTTAGTGATATATAAAGGAATTACTAGATAGAAGAACATTGTAATAACCAATAAAGGAATGTTACGAAATACTTCTACATAAATGTTTCCAATGATTCTGACCGCCTTATTAGGGACAACCTCGAAAATGGCGAACAATGAACCGATAATTAAACTAAAGAACAGTGCTAAAACACTAGACAAAAGCGTCCAACCAAAACCACTGATGAATTCACTCCA
>NZ_VDFP01000107.1 GCF_009600985.1 Companilactobacillus halodurans | reverse complement strand
CCATGTAACATTAGGTTCATACGGGCCAGGTTATAGGTCGTGGTGTTCAATTCTTGGCCGTGATAACTCACTAAATTGGGGTCTTGCACGTGCTGTCCGACATTTAATAGCAGCGAACCAGAACCAACCGCTGGATCATAAATAGTTCGAACTTGTTTGTCACCTGCATTGCGCTGATAAGTCACAATCTGGGCAATAATGTCGGACACCTGCCGCGGGGTATAAAATTCACCCGCTTTTTTACCGGAATCACTGGCAAATTGCGCGATTAAGTATTCATAGGCGTCACCTAAGACGTCGCCTTGATGATGGATAAGATCAATCGCATTTAAAGCTAACATAGTATCACTAATAGTTTGGTTCCGTTGTTGTAAAGAACTGCCTAATTTATTACTACTTAAATCCACATCGGCAAACAAGCCCGAAAAGTCTTGCGCTGAAGATAGATTTTGTGTCGACTGTTCCAGATCATGAAGTGCTTGAGATAAATCGTCTAATGCAAAAGTATGGGCTTGAATCTTGCCAATCAGGGTGGTGTACAACGCTTGTGGTTGAATTAAATAGCCGAGCGTGTTTTGCAAATACTCCACTAAACTGGGCTGCACCGAGACGCCTTCCAATTCAAACTGAGGATCCATATACTGAGCATATTTCCGGGTGACATTTTCGGTTTCGCCTGCCCAATCACTAAAGGTCGTTAAGGTTTTCTCAGATAGAAACCGATAAAAAATTAACCCCAATAAATAATTTTTATATTCAGAAGCGTCCATTTTCCCGCGTAAGACATCGGCCGCATTCCATAGGGCGCTTTCAAGTTGACTAGCTTGAGTTGTTTTTTCTGACATTGTTTAACCTCACTTATTTTTGTAGATAAATTGCTAAATCGTGTTCAATAAACTGCCGCCAAGCGGCCTGGGACTTAATCCGGTATAGTGGCAAAATAGCTGGAATCTTCGGCCCAGCGGCAGTTTGAGCTTGTAAGGCCGCTGCTAAATTCGCTGACTGCGTTAATTCTTGTTCATGATGCCATTCATCGGTACCCACGGTGTGTTCACGCGCCACCCGCAATAGGGCTGTTTGATCTAAGCCCCACGTGTGGGCGAATACCGACGTTTTTTTGACCAATTGTCTCTGGGCATAATCAGCCACCAACTCCCGAGCATTCAACGCTACTGGCGCTTGATTTTGGTCACTCTGTTGCTGAGACTGTTGCATTTGTTGCTCAATATAGGGCATGGCTTCGCGAATTAATTGAGCCTGTTGCGGTTGCGTTTCCGCTAATTTATTCAAACTAGCTTGTACTTTGGCACTATTTTGCAGGTAATCAGTCATATGGGCTTGGGCTTGATCAGGTGTCGTGTACTGTTGCTGTTCATCAATCCAATCTTGAATTAATTGCGTCAAATAATCATAATCCACCAAGACGACTGAACCAACGGCTAGGGAAAAGTCTAAGGCAGCTAATTCTTCGGGGACTTTCTCAGGTTCTTGGTTAGTAACCGCCGCTTTAATCCGCAGATATTTACCCGTATAGGATTCTACTTCGGGCTGAGCGATACCAAAGGCCTTTTCACTGTTTTCCCA
>NZ_VDFP01000106.1 GCF_009600985.1 Companilactobacillus halodurans | reverse complement strand
AGTGCTCCATAATTGTTAGACAAGAAATCTAACAGTTATGGAGCACTTTTTCTATGGTCAAATATAGTTCAGAATTAAAAGCAGAAGTCGTTAGTGAATATCCTCAAGGTGACATTAGTATCAGTCTTCTTTCAAAGAAACGTAACTTGCCTCGAATACAAGTAGGTAGATGGATACAAAACTTTCGTTTGAGCGGCGCAGACGCTCTTAAACGAAGAAGAGTTAAACGAAGTTTCTAAGTTGAGTTTAAAGTTGATGTGATAAACTACTATCAAACTCATGATGAAACTTTAGCCGAAGTATCCGCAAAATTTGATGTTAATTCTTGTCAAATCAGTCTTTGGAGGACAGCCTTCAATCAGTATGGTATAGAAGCCTTGAATCCTCATCCGAAAGGCAGAAAAACCAAAGTGAAACATAATAAGAAGAAATTACGTAAGTTAGTAAACAAGAACGAAATCGATCAACTTCGTGAAGAATTGACGAAAAAGAATCAAGAATTATATGATGCAAAATTGGAGAACGAAATCTTAAAAAAATCAATGACCCTGTTTGGAACCTCAAAGGACGAAAGAAAACACAAATAGTTGATCAGATCAGGGTCGAACAAGAGTCTCTTCCGAAATCTAACCGGTATAAAGTCGGCGATATTCTTAAGACCATTGGACTTAAGAAAGCGACTTATCATGATGAACGTAAACGTATCAAAAATTATGTAGATAAGTATGAAGATGTAAAAGTAGAGATACTAAAAATTGCCGAAAGCGGAAGATATCGCGGACGTCTAACCTACGGTTATCGTCGCGTTCAAGAAGAGCTCATTAAATTAGATATCCATCTATCAGACGCCGTAGTGCGTCGTTTGATGGATGAATTAAATGTTCAAGTAAGCCTTTATAACCGCCACAGAAATGGTAGATATTCATCTTATAAAGGTACAGTTGGAAAAGTGGCCCGTAACGTTCTACATCAGCATTTTAATGAAACCGTACCTTTCAAAGTATTACATACCGATGTTACACAAGTACGCTTGGCCGATACTAAGTGGGCTTACGTTTCAGCTATTACTGACGAAGCAAGCAAGGAAGTTTTAGCATTTCAAGTAAGTAATAGTCCTAACAGTAAACTAATTATGGATACACTCGATGAACTCACAGAAAATATTCCGGAAGGAATAAAACCAATAATTCATTCAGATCAAGGTTGGCATTATCAATTGAATTACTATACCGATAAACTCTCTGAAAAAAAATTTATACAAAGCATGTCTCGTAAGGGAAACTGTCTTGATAATGCGCCAATTGAAAGCTTCTTTCATCTTCTTAAAACAGAATGTCTTAATGGATTTCCACAGTGTAAAGATATTGGAGAATTCAAGGAAATCACAAAGAATTACGTCGATTGGTTTAACAATCGACGAATATCACAGAAAACAAAAGGCATGACTCCCTGCGAATACAGGGAACATGCCTTAGCAGTTTAAAAATATTCAATTTTGTCTAACTTTTGTGTTGCACTTCATTTATTTTCCCTTTTTAATGGTCTTAATGACTTGGTATAAACTTATTAAGAGTTGGAATAAAGTTAATAGATTTA
>NZ_VDFP01000105.1 GCF_009600985.1 Companilactobacillus halodurans | reverse complement strand
TAAAAAAACGCTAACTTTATAAGCTAACGTTTCAAATCTTTTAAGTAATAATTTTGTTTCTCAAAGTTCCAAATTGCCGTAATTGAATGTGCTTTTTCTTCTTCACCTGTTGTTTTATCTTCGTCACTTGTATTGATTAAATTGCCATCTTCGGCATCGTCTAAATTTAAAATTTTATGTTTTTGTTTAAGCAATCCACCATAACTTAACATGCGCTTTCGGTATAAACCTTTTTCCAAATCATTCACGATTTCTTGATTTCTTTCATCATCATCAGTTAAAAAATCAGATGACTTAACCGAATATTTTGAGGTTTCTTTGATTGCTGCTTGAATATCTTTATCGCCTTTTTGATTTGGAGTAATCCCTTTAACATTTACCACAGGCTCATAATTAATTTGTAATGCTTTTTTCCAAAAACTCAACCACTCTTTTTGCGATATATAATTTTCAGATCCACGAAAATATTTACTTTCAACACACAATAAAACATGCATATGCTGATTATAACTACCATTTTTTTCGTTTACTGTAACTTCTGTAGAACGCATAAAACCCACTAAATTCTTTTTAACTTTTGCATACATTTTTAATTTATTAAAAGCTTTAGCCATATGCTTTAAACTTTCTTCTAAATGTTCTCCATCTATCGCATTTCGAGTTGATAACGTCAAAAATAACCAACGTGCCTTTGGTTTCTCTTTAACCACTTCTTCAATCACTCTTTGAGCTTGATAACTATTTTTCATCGAACGCCTCCAATTACAAACAGGACACAATTTCGATTTACAAAACCATGTCTTATGTAATTTCAAATAACCTTCATCAGTCGGCTTGAACTCTAAGACGTTACCACATTGTTTTACGTTATAAGCCTTTTTGATTTTTAAGATTTCAAGTATATCTGCATAACTAACATTATTAATCTTCTTTTCTCTCCATGGGCGTTGCTTACCACTTTTGGCAATATCTTTTAATGTTTCAGTATCTTGATTTTCGTCTATATATTTTGTATGATTGTCTTGCATATAAAAAGACCTCCAGTATTAGATTTTAGCTCGACACTTTAATCTTATTACTGGAGTTTTTTTATGTCAACCGATATATTATACACTAAAAAAACGAAAAAACATTGATATAGCAACGTTGAAACGACTTTATATATCTTTGAGTTATTTCTAATAGTATCAAGACAAGAAGAAACTCGTTTTCACTCGTTTCAAATACCTTTTAAATCTCCGCCTTATTCTTATTAATCTTAATCGCTTTAATAAATAAATAAACAGCATTTATTCCCATCAAAATAACATATGGAATAAATATGTATAAATTTTCCGAACCAGATATAAAAACTAATCCAATTAAAAAGAAAATATTTAAAATAGTTGCTATAACATAGCCTTTATCTAACACTGTGTTTTTATTCAAGAAAATCACTCCTCTTTATTTTTTATCTTACTAAACATAATTGCTTTATTCCAATTGCTTTATTCCAATTGCTTTATTCCAATTGCTTTATTGACGTTGAGCCTCGGAACCCTTAACAATCCCAAAACTTGTCGAATGGTCGGCTTAATAGCTCACGCTATGCCGACATTCGTCTGCAAGTTTAGTTAAGGGT
>NZ_VDFP01000104.1 GCF_009600985.1 Companilactobacillus halodurans | reverse complement strand
GGAGCTACCATAGTAACTTTGTTAATTTCTAGAATGAGTTTTCAAAGTCTATCTTCCGCCTCCCATGTAGAAAATTAAATCTATGACTAGCTCATTCTAGATACTTAGTTGATTTTTTGTAACTCCCAATTACAATGCGATAGAGGGGAAAACTCATTTCTTAAATTTGCCCAAAAATACAACGGATCATAATAATCTCCCCGATTCATTGAATACCCCATCATTCAATGACGAAAATTAATTTCTTACCCCCCTATCCAAAATCAACCATATAAAAAAGACCAACAGGTTCCCCGCCTGTTGGTCTTTTTGTTTATTCTAAAATTATTCATCGTCTTCTTTAGCAATTGCTTGTTGAGCCACCAAGTTAAGATAATTGAACGGATTATCATAGTTTGGTTGGAATAACATGTCGACAAAAGCTAAATCGTCGATAGTATTTTTATTTTGAATACAAATTGAGATTGCATTCGCTGATTGTGCAACTTCGTGTTTACTAAACAATTGTGCACCAATAACTCTTCTTGAATCTTTATCATAAACCAAATAAATTGTTAGCATTTCTGTCGTAGGCATATATGCTGGGCGGTAATAGTCATGAAAAACGACAAAGTCAGCATTTATTCCACTGGCAATGGCCTTTTTATAAGTAATCCCAGTCTCAGCCAACGTGTAGCCAAAGATTTCCATTGCTGTCGTAGCTTGCGTACCCATATATTTACGAATATCACCAAATACGTTAATTCCAGCTAAAGTTCCCTGACGTACTGCTTGCGATGCCAAAGGAATATATTTAATTTCACCAGTTGGATTAAATTTAACGACACATGAATCTCCTGCGCCATAAATATCAGGATCAGACGTTTGCATATAGTCATTAACTAATAATGCGCCGTAGCCATCCATTTGTACTTGACCACGAAGAAGATCCGTATTAGCAAAAAATCCGGTACAGACGATGACTAAATCAGCTTTATAAGCATTTCCCGACTTGGTCTTAATTGTCAATTGATCGCCATCTTCGATTTCAGCTACTCGCTCACCTAATCGAACTTTGACATCATGTTCCTTTAATTTGTCGATGATTGTTTCTGATAATCCATCATCAACATAATTATTTAAGATTTGGTCACGTGACTGGATCAAAGTAACTTCATGCACCGTATTAGCATAACTTTCAGCCAATTCTACCCCAACATATCCAGCACCAACAATAGCGATACTGGGATAATTTAAAGCTGACTCATAAATCTTCTTAGCTTGTGCATAACTCTTACATAACAAAACTCTTGGATTATCCATCCCACCGATTGGAGGAATACCAACTTCTGAACCAGTGGTCATAATCAGCTTGTCATAAGTGTCTTCAAAAATATCTTGAGTTTGCAAATCTTGAACAACAATTTTTTTATTTTTTGTATCAATCTTGATAACATTATGTTTCATATGAACCTTAGCACCATATCCCTCAAGGGTGGTAGGATCTGCATAAAACATATCCTCAAGATGATTTACGATACGGCCTAAATACAAAGCTATTCCACATGACAAAAACGCAATATTATCTTCACGTTCATAAACAGTTACATCTGCTTCTGGATGTTTTTTTAATATTTGTTCAACTGCAGCTGTTCCAGCATGTG
>NZ_VDFP01000103.1 GCF_009600985.1 Companilactobacillus halodurans | reverse complement strand
TGCTATGGATAATGCCATTGACAGTGTTAAAGATGCAGCTTGGAAAATAACCGGAACAAATAATCAAGATGGTGTGGCAACCATGATTAAGCAAGTTTTGGAAGATTCATCATGGTTGTAAAGCTGGTTATAGAGTCGAATATATGAAAGGCTAGATATTTTTTCTTGGTATCCAGAAAAAATATCTAGCCTTTTGATTACGTTAAATCTCAATTTTTCCAATTTATTTAGTAAAAAAGCGTCCAATCATCAAATGATTGAACGCCGTGTCGCCCCTGCCAAGGAACTTAATTTTAACACATCTCAGCGCAACCTTCAGGTAAGCAATCGCATTTAACATGTTCAGGAGCAGTTGCCAATTTCCTATCGAGTGTCTTTTGAAGCATCTTGATATCTGCTTGGCTAATATCCATTGTTTCAATCAATTCATCTAAGACTGAACCAGATTTATGGGCACAAAAATCGGCGAATAAACTATTAGCATATTCATTCATAGTTGCCTGTTCTTCAACCGTTGCAGAATAAATGTAACGTCCTTTTTCCTTTTCACGGCTAAGGAATTCCTTTTTAGTCAAACGAGTGATCAATGTCTTGATGGTGGAATCAGACCATGTTTGTTTCTTTTGCATCAGATTGATTATTTCGGAACTTGTCACATGTTTCAAGGTCCAGACAATTCTCATAATTTGCCATTCAGCTGAAGAAATCTCAACTTTTTTCTGTTCTTTCTTTACCACAGTATCCATCAAAACATTCCTCTCGTAATGACAACATTATATAACATTCTTAGATTGATTTGAGATTAGATTTTTCGGCATAAACTTCAACGCAATAATTTTTTTGACCACAGTTAGGACAAACTAGTTTACGAGTTCTAGGGTTATGATTACTGAAAAAAGCTGCCTTAAATGTTGGCCTAAATTCATAATTACAATTTGGACATATGTAATTAACTTTGTTGAAATAATACTTAAAAATCCAAATAGCAAAAATGACTGCCATTAACATTACTATTATAAATGGTACCCATTGGTTCTTCTTAATTCCCCAAACTAGACTTCCAATTTCAGCCACATCCATTAATAAACCGGTAATAACCATTTTCATATGTACTTTTCTCAAGGCTTTTTTATTATTCATGATATTATCTATGTCATCAATCGTTCTTAATGAAATTTGATTTATTTGTGGCAAATTATGCTTAATATTTTCAATCATCTTTATTTGATTTTTAGAATTCTTGACCTGTAACTTAGTTGCTTTCAATTGTTGTTCTAACAGTAAATCTAAAACTTCCATTGAATTATCACTTTTGAGAATTTCCTTGATTGCCTTCAATGAAAGACCTAAATTTTTTAATAATAAAATCAATTTCAGTTTATTTAAATCCGCATCGGTATAAATACGTTTGCCATTAGCATAAATTTCACTCGGCTTTAGTAAATTCTTTTTATCATAGTACTGAATTGTTCTGACCGAGACTTGAGTCATTTTGGCTAACTCACCAGTCGTATACTCGGACATAATATTCACCTCCTTGATTCTATTTATAGCTTATTACCTTAGGTCGTCTGCAAGCTTTATTTATGGAAAAAAGCATAACGGCGTTTTATAATGAATTTGCATAAATATATTTGTTACTG
>NZ_VDFP01000102.1 GCF_009600985.1 Companilactobacillus halodurans | reverse complement strand
ATAATTGGTGCGTTCCAATCTTTGGAAACTCTTACTTATTTGCTAAATCAACAAATGAATCGTACTTGAAATACTTATAATGTAACTTCATAGTTGAAAATTCAAACGGTGTTCCGTCATCTAAGAAGAAGATTCCTTCCATTAATCCGACGGGTTCATTGTCTTTCAAATGCAACAGTTCTTTACCTTCTTCATCAGATGGTTCGGCGGAAATTGTTAAGTATGTTTTGTTAACTTCCTTACCTAATTCTGATTCTACATAATTAAAGATAGATTCCGAAGCAATTTGCTCTGACAATTCCGGTGCCAACTTAATAGGAATATATCCTGTTTCGATCATGAAGGGTACATCGTCTAACGATCGTAAACGTTTGAAAGCATAAACAAATTCAGTTGATTTTAAGAACAAATTATCCTGAAGATCTTTGTTTGGATGAATTACATCAAAACTCAGAACTTTTACACCCGGTTTTTGGCCATTAGCATTGAAACTATCAGTAATTCCCAAATTCTTACCACTGTAATTAAATGATGAACCCTGTTTCAAATATAATGGATTCACAAATGTTCCCGAACCACGTTTTTTAAATATAATTCCTTGATCTGCCATTAATCCTAAAGCTCGTTTGATTGAGCTTCGGCTGACACTATAACTTTCAGCTAGAGATCTTTCATCAGGTAAACGCATATCTGAAAATTCTCCGGCATCAATCGCCTTTTTTAGTGATGCAATAATTTTTTGATAAACTAAATCAGCCATTCTTTTTCCTCATTTCATAAATTGGGTCGCACCAATTATAAACATGGTGATTATCTTTTGATTTAATTATATCTTATAACATATCGTGCATACATACCAAAAAAGAAACAAAAAAAAAAAAAAAACAGGTATCTTACCAGAGAAAGTTACGCCTTGTCTGATAAAACACCTGCTTATTTATTAAAATTTTAATTTAAAGCTAAAAAGTCTTGATTAAGATCGACTTCAAATTCCTTTGGTTCTTTTTGATTCTTGATTAAATCATCAGTCAATTTAACTGAATAAACAGTTCTATTGCCATATGGTACGAAGTACATAACTTTATTAGTTAAATCCAAAACAGTTTGGTATTGAGTATAACTAGCTTCACCATTTTCCTTGATATTAACACCACGAGGAATTGTTACACTATCAAGCATGTGCAAAATTGTATTAACAGCTTGCTTAGTATCTTTAGGAGCTTCAGTTGCGTTACGAACGAATGCGGTTCTCACAAAACGATCAACGGCTGTGTAACCACCAGGTAATCTAAAAGTACCATTTTGACCTAATGGGATAACTTCTTGGTCACCGAATTTTTTAGCGCCAAAATTAGTTGTTTGAGCACCTAAGTAGTTAGCAAGGTTAGTTTTGTGCCAGTTGTAATCAGGAGTATTAGTCAAAACGCCCACTTTATCTTCTTGTAAGGTCAATCCATTACCTTCTGGTTCAAGAATATAGGTAGCTCCTGTTGCATCACTGAAAATCCAATGCAATGGTTGATTGGCTTGCATTACACCACGATCTGATTCGATCAGATGTACTTTTTTGAGATTCTCTTTCAAATCTTCAATAGATTTATTATTTCCTAAGGCCCAGAGGATAAATTCTTCAGCAACTAAATTAATTT
>NZ_VDFP01000101.1 GCF_009600985.1 Companilactobacillus halodurans | reverse complement strand
CTCAAAACTAAACAAAGTTTTAACAATTGTGTATTTCCGTTGGTACCAAAAGTACCATATCCTTAGAAAGGAGGTGATCCAGCCGCAGGTTCTCCTACGGCTACCTTGTTACGACTTCACCCTAATCATTTGTCCCACCTTAGGCGGTTAGCTCCCCGAAGGGTTACCCCACCGACTTTGGGTGTTACAAACTCTCATGGTGTGACGGGCGGTGTGTACAAGGCCCGGGAACGTATTCACCGCGGCATGCTGATCCGCGATTACTAGCGATTCCAGCTTCATGCAGGCGAGTTGCAGCCTGCAATCCGAACTGAGATCGATTTTAAGTGATTTGCTTGCCCTCGCGAGTTCGCAACACGTTGTATCGACCATTGTAGCACGTGTGTAGCCCAGGTCATAAGGGGCATGATGATTTGACGTCGTCCCCACCTTCCTCCGGTTTGTCACCGGCAGTCTCACCAGAGTGCCCAACTGAATGCTGGCAACTGATAATAAGGGTTGCGCTCGTTGCGGGACTTAACCCAACATCTCACGACACGAGCTGACGACAACCATGCACCACCTGTATCCATGTCCCCGAAGGGAAAGACTAATCTCTTAGCTTTTCATGGTATGTCAAGACCTGGTAAGGTTCTTCGCGTTGCTTCGAATTAAACCACATGCTCCACCGCTTGTGCGGGCCCCCGTCAATTCCTTTGAGTTTCAATCTTGCGATCGTACTCCCCAGGCGGAGTGCTTAATGCGTTAGCTGCAGCACTGAAGGGCGGAAACCCTCCAACACTTAGCACTCATCGTTTACGGCATGGACTACCAGGGTATCTAATCCTGTTTGCTACCCATGCTTTCGAATCTCAGCGTCAGTTACAGACCAGAAAGCCGCCTTCGCCACTGGTGTTCTTCCATATATCTACGCATTCCACCGCTACACATGGAGTTCCACTTTCCTCTTCTGCACTCAAGTTTACCAGTTTTCGAAGCACTTCCTCGGTTGAGCCGAGGGCTTTCACTTCAAACTTAATAAACCGCCTACATTCTCTTTACGCCCAATAAATCCGGACAACGCTTGCCACCTACGTATTACCGCGGCTGCTGGCACGTAGTTAGCCGTGGCTTTCTGATTGAATACCGTCAGTACGTGAACAGTTACTCTCACGCATGTTCTTCTTCAATAACAGAGTTTTACGATCCGAAAACCTTCTTCACTCACGCGGCATTGCTCCATCAGGCTTTCGCCCATTGTGGAAGATTCCCTACTGCTGCCTCCCGTAGGAGTTTGGGCCGTGTCTCAGTCCCAATGTGGCCGATTACCCTCTCAGGTCGGCTACGTATCATTGCCTTGGTGAGCTATTACCTCACCAACTAGCTAATACGCCGCGGGTCCATCCAGAAGAGATAGCAGAGCCATCTTTCAAACAAAAAACATGTGTTTAATGTTGTTATACGGTATTAGCACTTGTTTCCAAATGTTATCCCCTACTTCTGGGCAGGTTACCCACGTGTTACTCACCCGTCCGCCACTCGCTTAGATCTGATTCATGATGCAAGCATCAATCATCAGGAAAGCTCGTTCGACTTGCATGTATTAGGCATGCCGCCAGCGTTCGTCCTGAGCCAGGATCAAACTCTCATATTAAAAGTTTGTGACTCATAAAAAA
>NZ_VDFP01000100.1 GCF_009600985.1 Companilactobacillus halodurans | reverse complement strand
GTCCTTAAAGAGCTAAGCATTTGACTCAACTCAAGACTTACTGCTTGGACGCGCATATCCATCAGCGCGCACACATCATCCTCCTGCGTTCTTCCATCGTTCAAACAAAATAAACTAGTACAGGAATATCAACCTGTTATCCATCGATTACACCTCTCGGTCTCATCTTAGGCCCCGACTAACCCTGGGAGGACGAGCCTTCCCCAGGAAACCTTAGTCTTGCGGCCGACCAGATTCTCACTGGTCTTTCGTTACTCATACCGGCATTCTCACTTCTAAGAACTCCACTGCTCCTCACGGTACAGCTTCAATGCTCTTACAACGCTCTCCTACCACGTGTCTTACGACACATCCACAGTTTCGGTATCATGCTTAGCCCCGGTACATTTTCGGCGCAGAATCACTCGACTAGTGAGCTATTACGCACTCTTTGAATGAATGGCTGCTTCTGAGCCAACATCCTAGTTGTCTATGCGTTTCCACATCCTTTTCCACTTAGCATGAATTTTGGGACCTTAACTGGTGATCTGGGCTGTTTCCCTTTCGACGGTGGATCTTATCACTCATCGTCTGACTCCCGGGTATAGATCAATGGTATTCGGAGTTTATCTGAATTCAGTAACCCAAGACGGGCCCCTAGTCCAAACAGTGCTCTACCTCCACGATCCTAATCCCCGAGGCTAACCCTAAAGCTATTTCGGAGAGAACCAGCTATCTCCAAGTTCGTTTGGAATTTCACCGCTACCCACAACTCATCTCAGCATTTTTCAACATACACGAGTTCGGTCCTCCAATGCGTTTTACCGCATCTTCAACCTGGTCATGGGTAGGTCACTTGGTTTCGGGTCTACGTCAACATACTTAGTCGCCCTATTCAGACTCGCTTTCGCTCCGGCTCCGACTTTTCATCTTAACCTTGCATGTTAACGTAACTCGCCGGTTCATTCTACAAAAGGCACGCCATCACCCATAAACGGGCTCTGACTACTTGTAGGCACACGGTTTCAGGATCTATTTCACTCCCCTTCCGGGGTTCTTTTCACCTTTCCCTCACGGTACTGGTTCACTATCGATCACTAGGGAGTATTTAGCCTTGGGAGATGGTCCTCCCAGATTCCGACGGAGTTTCTCGTGTTCCGCCGTACTCAGGATACTGAATGGAGTGGGTCGGATTTCGTTTACGAGGCTTTCACTCTCTTTGGCCAAGCTTTCCAACTTGTTCAACTATCTTCACCTTTTGTTCTCACAACATCAGTCCTACAACCCTAAAGAGCAAGCTCTTTAGTTTGGGCTGTTCCCGTTTCGCTCGCCGCTACTCAGGGAATCGAATTTCTTTCTCTTCCTGCAACTACTTAGATGTTTCAGTTCATTGCGTGTTCCTCTTGATCGCTATGTATTCACGAACAAGTAAATATCCATTACGATATTTGGGTTCCCCCATTCGGAGATCCCCGGATCAAAGCTTACTTACAGCTCCCCGAGGCGTATCGTCGTTAGTTACGTCCTTCATCGGCTCCTAGTGTCTAGGCATCCACCGTGCGCCCTTTATAACTTAATCTTAAATCTCGACAAATGCGGTCACTGACCGCATGTCGCGCAGTTTTCGGTGTTTCTTTAATTCATTAATTCTTAATATCCAGTTTTCAAGGTACGAGT
>NZ_VDFP01000010.1 GCF_009600985.1 Companilactobacillus halodurans | reverse complement strand
ATATTTTTTCATAGCTTGTACAATAGGCAACCCATTATTAACATCTGTTATACAAGCCAATTTAATATCTTTTGAAAACAAAGAAAACCCTCCCGTTGGATTACTCCAACTAGGAGGGTTCACTTCATAACGAATTAGGAACGGATTTATTTTTCTAAAATATTAGTCTGATAACTTGTTGTAGTCTTCATCAGTAACCTTTTCAAGCCATTCTGAATTACCTTTAGTAATTGCAACATGACTGAACCAACTGTCTTTAGTTGCTCCATGCCAGTGCTTAACGCCTTCTTTAATTACAACGACGTCGCCTTTTTTAAGTAATTGTGCAGGTTTGCCCCATTCTTGATACCAGCCTTCGCCACCAGTAACCAAAAGAATTTGAAAACCGTTGTGGTGAATGTGCCAGTCATTGCGACAGCCTGGTTCAAAAGTAACATTGCTGACACCAAAGTCGATATTATCTTCTGAACTAACTAATTTTTGTAAATAACTTTGACCGATGAAATATTGGGCGTAAGCTTCATTTTTTTCACCAGTTGGGAAAACTCCATTTGTTTTGAGATCTTCATTTTTTGCCATACTTATTTATCTTCCTTCCAGATTTCTTTAGCGCGGTTGAATGCACTCCAAGCCTTTGGCCAACCAGCATAAAATGCTAGATGAGTGATTTCAGCAACGATTTCATCCTTAGTAATGCCATTTTTCTTACCAATTTTTAAGTGAGCATCCAATTGCTCGATATTTCCAGCTGAAATAATACTTGCAATTGTGATTAGAGAACGATCATGTGCAGAAAGTTCAGATTCCTTGCTCCAAACTTCACCAAATAATACATCATCGTTTAATTCTGCAAATTGTGGTGCAAAATCGCCAAGCATATCATGTCCTGCTGTTTGTTTTGCCATGATTTAATTCCTCCTCGTTTTGTGTTGATAAGTATATTAAACAACTTAAAGTCGACTTTAAGTCAAGGGAAACAAAAAAAGAATCTGATTTTTTTACGATTCAGATTCTTTTTGCGTATTTTCTTCTAAATAATCGTGATTTAGCGACTTCAAATACTCTGAGAAGCTCTCACTATCTTCAATGTGACCGCCAGCTTTATCCTTGTACCAATCAAGTTTGTCATTTAAGATAGTCCATCCCTCTTGAAGACGACGGTATTCGACCTCAAAATTTTTGCGGACTTCTTCCAAAAGCTCGATTCGTTGATTGATAGTTGAATCGCCTTGAGCACGTAAATGAACATAACGTTTCAACTGTTCGATAGTCATCCCAGTACTCTTCAAATGCATCAAGAAATTGACCCAACTGACATCTTTTTGCGTATAGTAACGGATACCATTTTTTGTCCGATACGGTTTGATGAGACCTTCTTTTTCATAATACCGAAGCGTTGGACTATTTAAACCAACGATTTCGGCAAACTCGCTAATCCGATATTTACCTGTTTCTGGAACTGATTTAATAGGCATTTATTTCACCTCTGCTTGAAGTCAGCTCTAAGTTTAACACCTTTTATAAATCAACTCCACCATCGACTTTTATAACTTGACCAGTGATGAAATCATTTTCCATTAAATAGATATAAGCAGACGCAACTTCTTCGATTTTAGCCACTCGGCCTAAAGGAATATTTTCAGCAACATTATCTTCTTGTTTGGACAATTGCTTGGAATTCAAATCACGCCAAAGACCAGTGGGCGTCCAAGTTGGTGAAACGGCGTTGATGCGATTATGAGGTGCTAATTCGACTGCTACTCCTTCAACCATCGTGTTGATAGCCTGATTGCCGATAATGGCACCAGAAGCGTCATAGGGATGTCCGCCAGAACCAGAAGTCAAAATGATTGAGCCGTTATCCTTCAAATGTTTGCTGGCAATTTGCACCAACTGTAAATTGGCAAAGAACTTATCTTCAATCGCTTTTCTAATCACATCGATGGAACTATCTAAGAAACCGCCACCCATAGCGCCTCCGAGCATCGATACGATGTGGTCGAAGGAACCATATTTTTCAAAAAAGTGGTTCAACTGGTCTTTATCCTGTGCATCTAATGAACTGCCTTGGATATTGTCATCAAATCGCAATTGATTCACTCGTTCTTGATCACGTCCAATGACGTAAACATCAGCATCTTTATGTTGTGCCATAATAGCGACCTCTTTGCCAAATCCAGAAGTTCCGCCGATAACTAGCACCTTATCATTTTCAAGACTCATAATAATAACCTCAATCATTCATTAGATTTTAACGCACCGATCATATCGATGTGTTGCAATTTCTTGTGCGTAACCAGCATGACAATAGCTGTAAAGACTATCATCAAACAAGTTGCGGTCACATAACCTGTCCAATTAATCGTCAGTGGGAAAATAACTTGCTCAGTCGCAGCTTGATTCAGGATATAAGCTGTCAGCAAGTTTCCAACCCCATAGCCAACAATAATTCCGACAATCGTTAAAATAATGTTTTCTCTAACAATATACATCGTAACTTCATTATTATAAAACCCTAAAACCTTAATCGTTGACAATTCGCGAATTCTTTCAGAAACGTTAATATTAGTCAAATTATACAAGACAACAAAGGACAAAATTCCCGACAAAAGAATGAAAATTAAAACAATCGGTTTCAATGAAGACGACATCTTAGAAACTGTGTTCAAAACATCTTTCGTGTAACTCGTGCCCATTACCTCACCAGAATTCAACAACTTATTAGCTAAACTCTTACGTTGAGACTTAGTTTGTTTTTGCAAGTGCAATAACAAGGTATTAGCTGAAAGTTCTTCATTAAAGTGTTTTTGGTAAGCTTTCGGACTTAAATATAAGAAATGTCCGATGTAGTTTCTAGTAATTGCCTTAACTTTAAAACTGACCTTCTTGCCACCAGTTCTCTTAACGGAAATTTTATCGCCAGCTTTAACATTCAGTAACTGTGCTGTCTTCTTAGATAAAACTACGTCGTTTTTCTTTAAATTAGTTCCGAGGTGAACGTATTTTTTGAATTCACTGATAGATTTAGGCGTATAAATATTTACATCATTAACTTGGTCTTTATTAGCCGTCAACTTGGCAGTCGTCGAATTGATGGCAGTATTACTTTGATACTGGTCGTTCTTTTGCAAAATTTTATCTACTTTAGAATAATCAGCTTGATCATTCATTTTGACAATGGCTTGGTAATCAAAAATATCTGAATACTGTTGATTACCACTTGCAGCAATAGAATTTTGAATCCCAAAACCAGTTAAAATCAAAGCAGTTCCTCCGGCAATCCCGATAATCGTCATAAACATCCGCGATTTGAAACGGAACAGATTGCGATAACTGACTTTGCTATTGAAACTCAAGTGATTCCATAAAGGCTTGATGCGTTCAAGTAAAATCTTTTTAGCTGATTTAGGAGCCTTTGGCAACATCAAAGCAGCTGGCCCTTCGACTAGTTCCTTGCGAATAACGATAATCGCAGCTCCTAAGGTTGCTATCAGTGAAAAGACGATGGCAATTAAAATCGTTTGCCACTGCAGGGTCACAACCCAATCCAAAGGAAGATATTGCTTGTACAATGCCAAAACGATTCTTGGCAAAGTCTCGTTTCCAATAATGGCACCTAAGATAGCACCAATCATTCCAGCAGAAATTGCATAATAATAGTAATTTTTAGCAATCTCCCACTTCGTATAACCAAGGGCTTTGAAAGTCCCAATCTCACTTCTTGCTTCTTCGACCATCCGCGTAATCGTCGTGAAGGTTATCAAAGCAGCAATCAAGAAGAAGAAAACCGGAAAGACGTTAGCAATCGCAGCGATACGATCAGAACTCTCTCCATAAGCCGAAAATCCAGCTAAGTCGTCTCTGGTCTGCCAAGTATAAGTCGTCTTAGTTTGATGCATCAACTTGGCTTTAGCAGCTACTAACCTTGCCTGTTGACGAGCAGCTGCACTAGGGTCGACTTGTTTCATTTGATCGACTAATGTTTGTTGCTGTTTTAAAGTTTTCAAGCCATCTGCTGACAAGTTCTTGCTTCTTTGGTCAGCTCGATTCTTGAATTGCTTTTTCAGTAACTTCATTTTTTTAGCAACGGTATCTTTGTAACTTTTACTGAAAGTATTTTTATCTTTAAGCGAATTGAAATGCAAATTCAAAACAGTCGCTGTCGACAAATTCATCTGTTGCTTTGGAATATAAGCAAACAACTGCACTTGTCCATCGCCGATATTAGTCGAGCCACGTGATTGGTTATCGATATATTGTGGCGAATCAGCGAAACCAACAATTTTATAAGATTTTTGTTTCAAATCAGCATCGCTGCCGAATTTAAATTGTTGTCCTAATTTGTAGCCATATTCACTTTTAGCATTTTTATCTAAAACAATCTCGTTCTTATTTTTAGGCAAACGGCCGCTTCTCATAATCAATTGATTTTGTTTAGCCGATTTGTCATAACCATATAATGCTACGGCAACTTTACTCTTGCCACCAATGGCGTATTTGAACTTGGTCGATTCAACTTGAGCTCCAGGAACTTTGCGAGCAAGCTTCAAGTCTTTTTTATCAAATCCAGTCGTCGACATAACTTGAATATCGGACAAGTTTTTATCGGCCACCGTCTTATTCAAAGAATCGTTCAAACTGGGACCGGCAGCTTTGACGCCGACAAATATCAAAACTCCCAGCAAGATAATCAAAATAATAGCAATGAAGCGCCCTTTAGATTTTCTAATATCACGCCACATATTTCTCGTTAACGGATTCATCTAATCACCTACCATTCGATTTCTTTGACTGGTGTAGGATTGTCGTTATCTTCAATTGATTGGACCTTAGCATCATGAATCCGAATCACGCGATCAGCCATCTTGGCTAAGGCTGAATTGTGAGTAATAACGATAACTGTCTTATTGTTCTTATAACTAGCATCCTGAAGCAAAGTCAAAACTTGTTTTCCAGTTTCATAATCCAAAGCTCCAGTAGGTTCATCACAAAGCAACAACTTAGGATTTTTGGCTAAAGCTCTAGCAATAGCGACACGTTGCTGCTCTCCACCTGATAATTGAGAAGGAAAGTTGTCGATTCGATTCTCCAAGCCAACGGATTTCAATGTTTGCGTTGCATCAAGTGCGTCTTTGACGATTGCTGAGGCTAATTCAACATTTTCTTTTGTCGTCAAGTTAGGAATTAAATTATAAAATTGGAAGATAAAACCAACGTCATTTCGACGATAAGTTGTCAATTCGCGTTCAGAAAATTTGGCTATATCAGTGCCGTCGATTATTACCTGCCCGTCGCTTGGTGTGTCCATCCCACCGAGAATATTTAGAACAGTTGATTTACCAGCACCACTGGGTCCTAGAATAACTGTCAGTTTTCCTTGTTCAACATCAAAGGTTAACTTGTCATTGGCCATGATGGTCGTTTCACCCATTTGATATTTTTTTGATTCATTTCTGACTTCGATATATGCCATTTTTCCCTCACCTTTCTTATTAGTCTTATTATATCGGAAAACGAATTCATAACAAAAAATTCTAAATATTTTTTTGCAAAAAGTTATTTCTGGGTAAATAAATAGGCATGGTAATCAATTTTTTGGGGATTGATTGCCATGCCTAATTTTTATTTTTTGTTGAATAACCAATGTTTCTGGCTATATAGTGGAAACGAGTTACAGTGGGACAACCCTCTACACCTAAGGCTATTTCACGTCTCGTCTGCTTCGCAGCCAAGTCGCAAAATTGTCTTAGGCTCCGCGGGCTGAACGTCCCACTTGCACTCTCTAGTTGAAACGAGCTCCACAAGCCAGCTACTTCCGGGCTTGCTCCGCTCTCTGGTTTTACCAAATGTTAACTCTCTTATCTTCATCCAACCACATTCCATCGCTTTCTTTAACGTCAAAGGCATCATAGAATTCATCCATGTTTTGTGCTTGTACGTTGGCACGTAATGGACCTGGGGCGTGGACGTCTGTTGATAGTAGTAGTTCGTTGAATTGTTTTGTAGCTTTCAAGCGCCATACTCTGGACCAGTTGATGAAGAATTTCTTGGCGTCGTAGTCATTTTCTGATTTGGCTGCTTCTAGAGCACATCTTAGTCCACCGACATCGGCTACGTTTTCGCTGACTACTAACTTACCGTTAACTTTGCCACCGGCATATGGGATGCCGTCGAATTGGTCAATCATTTTTTGTGTCAAAGTCTTGAATTTTGCGTAATCGTCTTTAGTCCACCAATTATTCATGTTACCGAACTCATCGAATTGAGCTCCGTTGTTATCAAAGGCGTGAGATATTTCGTGGGCGATTACGGCTCCGATTCCACCATAATTTTCGCTGCTTGTTTGTTCCAAACTATAGAATGGAGCTTGCAAGATAGCTGCTGGGAAGGTGATGTCATTTCTAGTTGGGTCGTAACATGCATTGACCATGTGTCCTGGCATGACCCACTTGTTGCGGTCAACTGGTTTGTGATATTGATCCAAGGAATCTTGAGTCATAATCTTGTAGATGCGAGAAAGGTTATCATACAATGAATCATTTTCATTGATTTCAAATTTATGATAGAGGTCTTGAATTTTATCGGGATAGCCGACTTTGACCACAATCTTATCCAATTTGACGATAGCTTTTTTCTTTGTATCTTCGCCTAACCAAGTGTTAGCGTTGATTCTTTGTTCGTAAATTGAAATCATCTTCTTGACCATATTGCGAACATCATCTTTAGCAGCTTCACCAAAGTATTTCTTACCATAATAAACACCGATAACTTCACTGAAGATACCAGCTGCCAAGTGATAAGCATACTTTGTTCTATTTTGAAGTTCTTTGGCACCGCTCATCGCCAAATTATATTCTCCAATAGTTTGACGGAATTCTTCATCCAAAATTGAAGCTCTGGAAGTAACGAATTTAACCATCATCCAGGCTTTAATATTGTCAAAAGTATCTTCGTTGACTAGCTTATTCAAATTTTCCAAATATCTTGGTTCTTCAATAATAACCTTGTCAGGCGTGTCGTTGATTAAGTCGACTACTAAGCTCTTCAAATCCAAGTTATCCGACTTAGTGATGTATTCGGAAAATTTCATAGGATTATAAACTTTCGTATAGTCGGCCCACTCTTCTGAACTCTTTACAATAGGAACTAATGACCTATCAAATGCCAAAGCCTTTTTTACAATTGACTTAGCTTCGTCCAACTTGTAGCCAATCATCGACAACAAGCGACTAGCTACTTCAGCATATTTAGCCAACAATTGCTTACCAGATTCATTTTTCTCATCATAGTAAGTCTTATCAGGCAAAATCAAACTAGCACCTTGAACGTAGACGACATTTTTGGCAGTATCCTTCATATCAGCATCAATACCGATATCGATAGGCAAAGCAAAACCATTCTTAGATAAAGTGGCCAAATTGTCACTCAAATCTTGTAGTGATGAAAGGTCACTAATACGTTGCATATCTTTTAAAATTGGTTGTTGGTGAAACTTGCTTAAATGATCAGCGTTGTTGGCAAGACGATACAATTTTATCGCCTGCAAAATCAAATCATCCTTAATTTCACTTTCATTATTTGCAAACTCATGGAAATCTTTCATGAGTGCTTTTTCAACACCCTCGTCAAGATCCATGAAACCACCTGTACGTGGCTTATCAGCTGGGATAGTTGCTTTTTCTTGCCAAGCTCCATTTACAGCCAAATACAAATTATCTTTATAATCGGCAGGCTTGGCATCGATCATATCCCCTGCGCCGCCGATAACTTTACTCATAAACAATATCATTCACCGCCATGTTATTTTTAGAGACTACTATATCACTAATTATATTTTATTAGAATAATTATGAATCCTACAAAAAAGCGGACAAACCTGTTGGCTGTCCACTATTTTTATTTAAAAATTTTAAAACTATCTATCTGATGACACTGACCGAGACATTAGAATTGTTAACAATCTTTGCAGCTTGCGAACCAATTGTATTACGTGTCCGGTTCTTCTTTTCAACCCCAACAATAACCAAATCAGGTTGAAACTTAGGAATAACTTTTTCAGTAATAACTGCTCCAGGTCCACCCTCGGTTACCAGCATGTGAACATCTTGAACGCCATATTCCTTGGCCTTTTTGCCATAGACTTCTAGCAATTCTTTAATTTCTTCACGACGTTGGTTCAATACCTCTGGATCAAGTGATTGGAAAATATTCAAATCACCGGTTTCCAATACGGAAACGATCCCTAGTTCAGCATTATAATGCTTAGCTAAAGAGCAAGCATAGTTAAAGGCATTTCTTGATGACTCAAAATCATCTGAGTCAACACAGATCAAAATCTTGGAATACTCGATTTTTTTAACTTCGTATTCTTTTAATTCATCCATCTACTAAAACCCCCTCGGTTATTTAAAGTCGCGCCCTTTATTAGCTTCAAAGTATTTGTCGAATCTCTTTACATAATTATGGAACATGTAAGTCAACAACAACCAGCGTTTAAAGGATTTGTCTTTATCATAGAAAACAGTCGTTCCGATGCGATCTTGTTTGATCAACTCGTCAGCATAAGCTGTAGCATCATTTTTAGCTGCATACTTATTGAAGACTTTAACAGGAACTCCTAACCAAAGTTTATGTTGTGCCTTATTTTTATTGGCATAAACTGTTGGCGTATTTTCTAAGCTACCTTCAATATAATCTTCCACTACATATTTGGCAAGATTATAACCATTGAGGGTCACGAAGAAGCTACTTCTTCCTTGACGTAAATTGATTTCAAAGAACTTGAAAGTCTTATCACGGGAGTCATATTTCATATCGAAGTTGGCATAGCCAGTGAATTCGATATCTTCAAGGAACTTTTGAACTAAATCGTAAACATCCTGATTAAATTCGGGGATGATTGCAACGTAGTTACCAATTGATTGTGGAGTTGGGTCCTCCAAAATTGGGTGACCTAAACACATCATCTTGACGTGATGTTCTTGATCAACATAAGCATTCAAAACACGCATGTTGGAATCATCGCCAGGAATAAAGTCTTGAAGAATCAAATCTGAAGTATAACCATTGTCATAAATTTTACCGACAATATCCATGTATTCCTTTTCAGAGTGAATCGTAAAGGCCTTCTTGCGTCCTTCAAAATGAATGTCCAACCATTCGACACTATTGGCAGGTTTTAATGCCACGGGGAAATCGAATGGAACATCCATATCTTTTTTATTTTCATACATATCTTTAGTGATAATTTTTGTTAAAGGATGTGGCAAATTGTGTTCATCCGCTACTTTGTAGAAACTCTCTTTATTATTCAAGGATTTCAACAAATCATAATCAACGTATGGACAAACAAAAGTTTTTGACAACTCGTCCTTGTGTTTACTGATAAGTTCAGCATAACCATCCCCACAACCAATCAAAATAACTGGTTCCTTATGGTTTTGATAAACTTTAGCAATTTCTCGCATTTTTTCAATAAAAACAGGGTCTTCAGAAAATCCAGAGTGAAGTGTTAAGTCTAAGATTTTTGTATATCTTGTCGGTGCCAATTGAACTTCAGCATATGCCTTAACAGTGCCCCCATAAAGTTCATGGAAAGCACGAGCCATTCCGTAAACATTCATATCACTACCCAAAAGGATGGGCGTGAATTTTTTTCCTGATTCAGTTTCGATAGGGATCAACCTCTTACTATATTAAAATTCTATTCTTAAAATTACACACAATTCAAACAAAATTATACCATACTCAATTTAGCACATTGAATCATCCAATGGTATTTAATTTCGCGGGTTTATTATTTTCTTAATTTATCTAATTTCGGTCTTAGATGACAACTTATTACTATATCATATATCGGCCGTACCGTCATAACGCTTAAATATAATTTTCATTATGTTTCAAATCATTTTTGTCATGACTAAAGACCATCATAACAAAAAAACTATCAATTTAACGATTAAATTGATAGCCTTCAATAAAAAATAACTTATTTGCTTGTTTCAGGAACAACGACTTGAGGATCGACATCAGGCTTTTTACCATCATCGATGAAGAAGACTTTGTACCAAATTAGGAAGGTATAGATTGTCCAAACCTTACGGCGGTCATCATTTTCACCCTTGTAACAGCCATCTAGCATCTTCAAGATAGCATCTTGGTTGAAGAATTCGCCTGCAAAGTCAGAACTGAACAACTTACGGAAATCTTCATAAACTTCTTTTGTTCTAATCCATTCACGGATTGGCACTGGGAAGCCAAGTTTTTCACGTTTAGCCCATTCTTCTGGCAAAGCACGTTCTGCAGCCACACGAAGCGCATACTTGCTGTCTTTGCTATTCAAAAGATATTTTGTAGGAACGCCAGAAGCTACTCGAGCAACTTCTTTATCCAAGAATGGTACACGTAATTCCATTGAATTAGCCATACTCATACGATCAGCTTTTAATAAAATGTCATTTGACATAAATTGATGGAAATCAAGATATTGCATCTTCTTAACTTCATCGTCATAACCACTGACCTTGCGATAGCTGCGCATAACGATATCCTTAACCGATCGAGATTTTTCAAATTCAGGTTTAACTAAATCAGCTGCTTCTTTTTCAGTGAAAATCTTAGCTTCACCAATGAAGAATTCTTCAGCTTTAGCCGTTGATTCATATAAGTGCAAGCGACCAGGGAAATTAGGCATCTTCTTCAAGCCATGAGCCAAGCGATACTTAACGCCTTTTGGCAACTTCTTCAAATCTTCAGCAACGACACGAATAGCCTTTGAATGTGAATGGAAACCATAGTTAGCATATCCTGCAAACAACTCATCGGCACCTTCACCAGAAAGTATAACGGTAACGTCGCGGCTCGCTAATTTAGTTAGGAAGTATAGCGGCACGCAAGATGGGTTGGCATCAGGTTCATCCATGTAGTACTGAATCAAAGGAAGCGACTTAACAGCCTCTTCTTTTGTAACGATACCACGAGTATTTTCCAAGCCTAATTTATCAGCCAAGAGTTTTGCGGCTGTACCCTCTTCATAAGTACTCGTATCAAAGTCAATCGAGTAAGTATGTTGTGGCTTCAAAATAGCTGTAACATAACTGGAATCGACCCCACTGGACAATAATGAGCCAACTGGAACATCACTAATAGAATGTTCCTTAACTGAGTCACGCAATGAACTATCAATTCGTTTAACCGTTTCTTCAAATGAGAGGTGGTTTTCTTTGAATTCCATGTCCCAATATTTCTTGATGCTTAATTTGCCATCTTTATAAGTAAAGTAGTGGCCTTCAGGAATACGGAAGACATTCTTAAAGAAAGTCTCATTCATAGCTGAATATTGGAAAGTTAAATAAGGCTTTAGAGCAGCTTTATTGAGCTCTTTTTTAAAGTTTGGCTCTTTCAAGAAAGACTTGATTTCAGAACCAAAAATAAATGTACCTTCACGATTGTAATAATACAAAGGTTTGATACCAAAGAAGTCTCTAGCACCCGTAATATCGCCAGTCTTCAGGTCATAAATGACAAAGGCGAACATTCCACGGATTTTCTTCAATAATCCTTGGATACCCCATTCCTCAAAACCATGGAGTAAAACTTCTGTATCTGTTTCAGTGCTGAAAATATGTCCAGCTTCTTTTAAATCTTTTCTAACATCTTGATAATTGTAAATTTCACCATTAAAGATAATGGCTTTTGATTTATCTTCGTTATAGATAGGTTGCATACCACTGTTAATATCAATGATACTCAAGCGACGAAAACCTAAAGCAGTGTCGTTTTCCACTAGTTCACCAGAACTGTTGGGACCACGGTGCTTGATCGTATCCATCATTGCTTCAATTACAGGCTTCTTGTCTGCGATGTTTTTATCTACGAATCCGACAATTCCACACATAAAAAAATTCTCCCTTATATTTCAAAACTTACATACCTTGTTGCGGCTCCGTAACCAAAAATTTGTAAGCGTAATTTTTTCGGGTCGATATTGATGAAATATCCTGCTAATTCAGAGATTTCATTGTATCGTCTGTCCCATTTTTTGTTATAGTCCATCGTCAACCCATGCTTTTTCCCCATCAGGGCCGAACAATTTAATATTATATGATTAATTTCAGAAACTTTGTAGTTTTTTTCGTAATGCATATGTCCACAAATATAAGTCGTTACCTTAGAAATGCCGGTAGACGAGAAATCGTAGCGAATATCTACACCAAAATCTCCTGTTAATTCATTTTTCAACTGTCCAGAAGCTTTGTTGTTGAACGCAACTAATAATTGTTGAACTAAATCACCATTGAAGTTTAAGGCACTGCGCCCACTTGGACTGATAATATTAGCGTGGCCCATTACAACCACGTGCTTATCGACCGACTGCTCCAAAATAGTGGTCAAATCCTCCAGTTGTTGTTCTCTGACTCCTCTAACTTTCTTGAAGTCGTATTTCTTAGAACCGTTACTAAGAATATAAGGAATATCACTGGTATCAATGAAGATGATTCGGACATCGCCTTTATCGTACCAACCAACTTTTGAAACTTGATTCAAGCGAAAAATTTCAGGTTGTTCAAAATCATACTTCGCTACTAACATATCATAATCATCACGGTGAAATGAAGCAGTTTTGAAAAATCGATGTTCATCGTACTTATCATTTTCATCGTGATTGCCTTCGATAATGTAAAATGGTGGCTTGCTCTTTTGATAATTTTCCACTGCAAATTTCAAAATACCACGACTGATCTCAGGTTTGTCGCTGCCATCCATCAAATCGCCCAAGTGAACATTTAAGTCTAAACCAACGTCCGTTGCAACTTGATTGGCTTCAATAATATGCCGCATCCCATTGATACCATAGTATGAAGCACTGGCAATAGCTTTAGCATGAGTATCAGTCAAAACAGAAATCGTTAGAGTATCTTGATTTACATTAGGTAAGACGCTATTTTTATAGACACCCTCAATATAATCGACCACATAAGGTCTTGGCTTGAGTTTTCTAAAAAAATTATCCGTTTGCGTTGATACAATCTCTGAACGTCTTGGTGAAAATATCTTGCCTGTTATATTTTTAATCTTCAATTTACTGTTCTCCAATATCCAATACTAGTGAAACATTTGTATATAGTAAAAAAACCACCTTACGATGGTCTTATTATGGCTCAATTATATATCAAATATCTTTAGAAAAAGTCTTCTATGCTTATTTCAAGAGAATTTGATACGCTTTACGAATACGGTGATCCGTATCCATAGTGATAGTGCCTTTTTCAACAAAACCATTGCTCGATATCACATGTTGCATCACCAAATTATCTGGATGTGTATCAATTCTAACATCGCGATAACCTAAATAATATGACATCGTCAAAAGTTGTTGAACTAAAGACGCCGAAAGATGTTGACCTTGATGTCCAGGTTCGACAGCGATTCGATGAATAACTGAATAAGTTACTTCAGAATCTTTGGACCAGGCACCAGTAGTCATTTTTTGGTAATTCTTATCATAACCCTGTTGCAAAGCAGCGGTTCCGACCACTTCACCGTCTAACATCAATACGAAACTAATCTTTTCGTTAATGTCTTGACTGAGGATTGCTTCGTCAGGATAACCTTGTTGCCATTGAGCAACTCCACGATTGCGGAGAGTTTCTTTGGCACCTTCGATAATATTAACAATCTTTGGCAAGTCGTCAGGGATTGATTGGCGTAAATAAATATTACTCATAAAACAAAAGCCTCCTTATTTCATCAGGCTATTAAAGCAGATAAATCCACTTCTTTGCAACAGTTTTTCTCAAATTTTTTTATTTTTTCTATATATAAAACTACTAATAACAAATAGAACAAATCCATATAAAAATGTCTGCCCTGTAATTGGCAATAAATGAATAATCGTCGTCTTATTTTGCAAAGCTATAATCATTTTTGACAATGGTGGCAAGACGTATTGTACAGTACTCAAAATTTCAATCACGCTTCCAGTGAGAGCTAAATATGTGAATACCAAAATACCGACTTGACCTAGATTGGGATGATTATACCATTGGGTCTTAAATAAAGTTGCAATCGAACTTCCTAAAAAGCCACACGAAATCAAAGCAAGGATAGCATTTAAATCAAAGAGAAAGTTGTGATTTAAAATCAAACTAAAAATAAAAATCAAAATACCTGAAAAAAGATTCACGATTACTGCCGCCAAAAATTGACTGAAAGCATCTGCAAAATAACTATTGACCCTTTTTTTTAAATATTTGTTCTCTTTAGCATCGCGAGAATAAAGATTCATGGTTGAAAAGAGTGCCAAAAAAAAGATTTCCACTAATAAAAAGCTAAATTTTTTAATCGACGTAATTTTAAATAACGGCTCAGCTGTTAGGCCAAAGACAATTAGACTAAAGAGCATCGTCAAATACCAGAAATCTTGGAAGAGTGATTGGAGATAAGTTCTCAAAAGTATTCTAATTTTCACTAGACTCTACCCCCTCGAAATGATAATTGAGTCGTTCCATCTTCGTAATCAAGCTACCCTTTAAGGCTAAGGGAATCGTCAATTCCACCATATCGTTGATGTTTTCAGTGACGTATTTTTCAAGGTCCTTTGTTATCGCTGAAGAATTTGGATTAATCCGAAATAATAATCGACACTGCTCTTTTTGCTGGAAGTAAGGAATTTGTTGCAAAGCATTGTCCTTTATGAGATAGCCGTTATCTAAATATTGTTGAACTGAATCGTCAAAATTAGTTGCTGCAATGATGATGCCGGAACCATTGTCCTTTAAATCTTGAAGCAGCTTTAACATTTGCGAAATTGTCTGCTTAGTTTGAAAAACAAAAGGCTCATCTAACAACAAGACGTTAGGATGTCCGGCTAAAGTTGCTAAAAAGTCGATTCGTCTTCTTAATCCAATTGAGAGTTGAGAGACTGGTCGATCTAAATAAGGCGTCAGGCCTAAAAATGTAATCATCCCTTGCAATTGGTCAGTCCTAACTGCCAATTTTTTCGACAATCGTCTGGTTTCTTCTAAATATTTTTTGACTGATTGATCAATTTGTTGAGGGTTTTCTTGGGGCAAGTAACCGATTCTTACTCCCGGTGTGTACATAAGTTCACCGCTATCAGGCGTTATTCTGTCTGATATTGCCTCTAAAAGTAAAGTTTTACCGCTACCATTATCGCCGTTGATACCGATAATCTCCTTTTGAGATAAAGAAAAGGCTACATGCTTAAATGCAAAGTAGCCTTCAGTTTTCAATGACAAATCATTGAGTGATATTAATTTCATTTCAAATATTCCTCAACCGCTCTGGCTGCTAGTCCGATAGACAAAATAGCATCCTTTGAGATTGAATTTCTAACATCGGCGACAATTGTATTATCGTAAACTGCACCAATAACCGTGAATGAGTAGTCAATCAAGTCCACATCAGTCTTAACTTTATAATCTCCCTTTCCATATGGGTCTTCGTGATTATAAGTAAAATTGATGTCGTGACCTGCAAAAGAACCATCAACGTGATTTACTTGCACGCGGTCGTGCAATTCGCTAAGTTTGTTCCCTGGATTTTGTAAAGTCAAACGATGATCTGATTCATTTTGGTAATAATCATCTTCAGTCATTTCAAAATATTCTTTAATAGGTTTTCTTAAAACCCCAAGTGAATCCAAGATGTCATAAATCTTTTGGGCGTCAAATTCTTGTGACTTATCTTCAATTTTCTTTCTGTTTGTATAAAGCCAATCGGCTAAATTGCTAATAGTTTCAGAATCCATAGTTATCCTCCGTCTTTAATACCATTATACTAATTTTTATTTAAAATCACAGGACTCTAGGTGATCATTAATCACTCCAACTGCTTGTAGAAATGAATATACGATTGTTGGACCGACAAATTTGAAATCACGCTTTTTTAAATCCCGGCTGATTTTTTGTGACAATTCAGTCTGTGCTGGCATTTCACTTTGACTACTATAATGATTAATTATCGGTTTATTGTCGACAAAATTCCAGATATAATCCGAAAATTTTTCGCCACGAAGGTGCATATCCTGAATCAATTTAGCATTTTTTATCGATGCATCGACCTTCAAACGATTGCGAATAATGCCTTTGTCTTCCAATAGAGCATCCCGTTTAGCTTGGTCATAATTAGCAATTTTTTTTATATCAAAATTATCATAGGCTATTTTATAAGTCTTGCGACGTTTGATAATTGTCGCCCAAGAAAGACCAGCTTGAGCACCTTCTAAAGTCAGCATCTCAAAGAAATAACGTTCGTCGTGACTGACTTTGCCCCATTCATTATCGTGGTAATCTTGCATTTCTTTGGAACTATCAGCCCAAGGACATCTCATAGTAATTCTCCTAACAAAAAAGCTGGCCAAAGCCAGCTTATTTTTTTATTGTTTCTTCTTATCAGCCAAACGCTTGTTATCAATGTCAGTTCTGACAATAATAACATCTGTTCTAGCATTTCTTGTGACATATTCAGAAACTGAACCGACCAAGAGACGAGTTACAGCATTCATACCGGTTGAACCAATCATAATCAAATCATTTTCGTACTCTTCAACGAATTCTTGAGAAATGACTGTCTTTGGTTCTCCAAAACGCACGTGAATGGCAATGTTATTTTCATCGAAACCATTTTTAACAGCATCGTCTTTTAATTCATTGAGATATTTTTGGGCATCTTCGGAAAGTTGGTAAATAACGTCTCCATTAAGCATGCCACCATGCAATCCGATGAATTGTTTCGTATCCAGAACAGTTAAAACATCTACATGTCCGCCATTCATTTGTGCAACTTTTATAGCTTTCTTAAAAGCCATTTCAGCTTCTTTTGATCCATCTACGGGAACTAAAATCTTCTTATAATCTTGTTCCATAATTCAATCCTCCAATGCACTTATTGAAAATCCTTTATTTTTAGATTAATGCATTCATATCTATTATTCAATAAAATACCTCATTTAAAAGCCGAAAATGTCCGTGCTAATTGATTAGCTACTGATTCATAGTTTTCAAAAATAGTGATTTCATCATCATATTCTGTCATCTGCGTCGAAAAAATCCCTGTAAACATTTGTTCATAATTTTGAAAATCATCAACAAAATTATTGCACAAAACAAACGTAGGAACTTTTTCCAGACCAGCCATTCGACTCAAGTGATACAAAATATCATCGTGCATCGAATCCTTCGAAATTTTGTCAGTCGCAGTTATTAAAATATCGGCAGAACGAATTGTTTCATTCATGCCCGTGACCTTAGCGACCCACTCAAACGATGACCGTAAAATTCGTGCATTAATCATTGCAAACGCCCCTGCCAATGTCTTGATTGAGTTTGAATGTGGCATCGGGTGTATATCTAAATTATACTTCTGATTCAGCTTTTCGGAAACGTAAACCAAATTATCCTCCAAAAAACTTTCCTGCGTTTCGTTCAAGTACTCAACAGTGTCACACAATTTATGCGTGGTGGAAAAGTTTAATAAAACGGTGATTTTCGTCCGTTTGCCGAGCAATTCGTAAACATCTTCCATATCTATCCGATATGCTCTTATCAAAGGATTTTCTCCTTCTGGAATCAATTGGTTATCCTCATCATAAATCTTTGCTCCAAGCGCCTGTAAAGCTCCTAGACCACCATCAGCCACAGCCGTCTTCCCTAAACAGAGAACGATATTCTTTAAGCCGCTAGTTACGGTATCAACAATAAATTCTCCAATACCATAACTTGTCGCATGAAACAATTCATTTCGTGTTTTATTTTTTGCTAAATCTACGCCGACTACTTGCTCTGAGTCCATAATAGCGGTATCTTGACTATCGATATTAGCTATCAAATAACGTCCGGTTTTATTTTGCCAAAAGGCGTCAAAAAACGGTATCTCGACCCATTGTCCACCTAAAGTATGATTGATCAATGCTGGCATGCCGTCTTTACTATCCGTCACAGGCATAGTTGCAATTTGAGCATCTGGTAATGCACGGGCGATACCGCTATAAATTGCTTGACCAATTTTAGTCGTAATATGATTGCTGTATTTTCCTGGTGCAATAATAAACTTCATGATTAGGATGACTCTTCCTTTGTTATAATAATAATTAGAAAAAACAACGAGGTAATTAAGAATGGCTAACGAAGAAAAACGTGTTCTAGACCTTGAAAAAGGCATTAATTTCCGTGAACTTGGCGGATATAAAACAAAAGACGGCACAACTGTTAAGTATCACAAACTTCTTAGATCAGCTGGTTTATCCGATTTAACAGACAATGATCTTAACTACTTAAAAGATTATGGATTCAAAATCGATATCGATTTGCGTTCAAAACAAGAAGTCGACTCAAAGCCTGACAAGAAGCCTGCAGGCGTTCGTTACGTTTGGGCCCCTGTTTTCCAAGAAGATGAAACTAAATCTTCTGAAGTCCAAAGCGAAACTTATATTCCTGAAATAAATGGCGACCCTACTAACGGCTACGCTCACATGTTGGACGTCTACCGTGATATTATCACAGGAGATTCCGCTAAAGCCGCATATCGAAAATTCTTTAATCAATTATTACTAAATGTTAACGACAATGAAGTCTTACTCTTCCACTGCAGTGCTGGTAAAGATAGAACTGGTATGGGAGCAGTCTTCTTACTCAAAGCTTTAGGCGTTCCTTTGGAGACCATCAAAGAAGACTATTTGTTGACTAATGTAGCTAACAAAGAATATGTCGATAACTTGATCAGTGAACTAGAAGCTAAAGGCTATAACGAACCCGAAGTACTTAATTCCGTTCGCGATTTAATGACTGTTCACAACAATTATTTAACAACTGCTCTAAACACAATCGACAGATCGTATGGCAGTTTAGATAAGTATATCAAAGAAGAACTCAAGGTAACTTCCTCTGAAATCAATACTTTGAAGAAAATTTATCTAGAATAATCAAAAACTTCTCAATTTGTGAACATTGGCATCATACTTTCTTCACATTTACTGGTTATGATGTACTTGTAAGTTGAAAGAGCAAGAAGCCCTTAAAACTTATCCCCCCTATATAAATAATCTTCGTATAAAAATTATTCTTAAATACAACAATCTTATAATCCATCCTTCCCCCCTGATAGTGGATTATAGACAAGTAAAACCAGTTACTGAATCCTACTTCAGCAACTGGTTTTTTATTTTACTCAAATTTTTGCAACAATTGCGTAGCATCGAGATTCTTCTTTGCTTCGCCTTTAACATCTAATTTGATTTGGCTATTTTGAATCATTACCAAACGATTGCCATATTTTAAGGCGTCCGTCATTTTGTGAGTAATCATCATCGTGGTCAATTTTTCTTTGGTCACGATTTTTTCAGTTATCTTCATCACTTCTTGACTGGTCTTGGGGTCAAGTGCTGCCGTGTGTTCATCCAATAAAAGCAGTTTTGGCTTGCTCAAAGTCGCCATCAATAACGATAAAGCTTGCCTTTGCCCACCAGATAGATATTTAACTTGCGTTCCCAAAAAGTTTTCGAGACCCATATTGAGTGATTCCAATAAAGCTTTGAAGTAAACAATATCAGTTTTTTTCTGATACCACTTCAAATTAATCGTTTGCGTGTGGCTTTTGGCTAAAATTAGATTTTGCAATACCGTCAAATCTCCTGCGGTCCCCATCTTAGGGTCTTGGAACACTCGTGACATGTAGCGCGAACGATAAGCAACTGTTTTTTTGGAAACGTTATGTTTTTCGAGGTCGATTTCTCCAGCGTCAGCTTTTAAAGTTCCAGCAATCGCATTTAATAAAGTTGACTTGCCGGCTCCATTATTTCCAATAACTGAAATGAAATCTCCTTGATCGACTTGTAAGTTGATATTTTTTAAAACGTGGCGTTCATTCTCAGTCCCGGGAAAGAAGACTTTTTGCAGGTGCTTGACTTGTAGTACTGTCATCGTTAGTTGCCTCCATTTGTTTGAGATATTTTTTTAATTGACGTTTCGTCTTGATGCGATTTTGGACGATAGGAACACAAATTACGATTACTAAGATAATTGCCGATAAAATCTTCAAGTCATCGGCTGGAAAACCTAGTCCCATGGCAACGGTCAGTAATAAACGATAGACGATTGCTCCTAGGACCATAGCGAATAATCTAATCAAAATGCTGTGACCTCGTAGGAAAATTTCTCCAACTAAGACTGAGGCCAAGCCAATGACAATCGTGCCAATTCCCATACCGATGTCAGCGTAACCGTTACTTTGAGCTATCAAAGCACCTGACAAAGCTATCATCCCGTTTGAAATCATATATCCAAAGATAATCATATTGTCTGTATTAATACCATTAGCTTCAGACATGTTTTTATTGTTTCCTGTTGCCATTAAAGAAAGTCCTAATCTAGTTTTAAACATTAGATAAAGCAATATTAAAACGATACCTGTAACAATGATGCCTAAAATAATAGTTTGCATCTCTAAACTAAAACTCATTGGCAAATATTCTGTCAGCACTTTTTCATTTAGTAGTGGCACATTGGATTTTCCCATGATGTGCATGTTGATTGAATACAAACCAGTCATTGTGAGAATTCCCGCTAAAAGCGAAGGTATCTTTAACTTTGTATCTAAAATTCCAGTGACGAATCCTGCCAGACAACCTGCTAAAAATCCGACTAAAGTAGCAATAATTGCCGATTGTCCTTTGACCATTAAGCTAACTGTCACAGCAGCTCCAAAAGGAAAACTGCCTTCGGTCGTTAAATCCGGTATATCTAAAATTCTAAAAGTTATGAAAACGCCAATAGCTAAAGGCGCCCATAATAATCCTTGTCCAAGACTTGATATCAGCATAATTTCCTCCTATGGTTTTTGAATTTTATCAGGCTTGATCCCGAGTGCTTTAGCATTATTTTTATTAACGTAAAGTCTCAACGTATGTGAAGTTTCTACTGCCATATTTTGGGGCTTCTTTTTGTTGATTAAAATTTGATAAGCCATCTTGGCCGTTTGCTTGCCGAGATCGTTATAGTTGATGCCATAAGTTGCTGTTCCCCCATCTTCAGCCATTTCGATTGAACCAGTTACGACTGGAAGTTTGGCCGCTTGTGCTTTTTTGCCGATAGTTTTCATTGAACTAGCCATCAGATTATCGGTTGGCAAATAGATTCCTGATACCTTATCAGCCATTCCTGAAACAGCACTGGCAACGTCGTTGGTACTAGTAACGCTGACAATATTTAGTTTCAAATTGTGATTTTTAGCATATTTTTTAACCATTTTGACTTGCAAGACGGAATTTTCTTCCGAAGAATTGTACATCACGCCAATTGGTTTATTGTTTTTGGTCAAAGATTTTAACAGCTTGAGTTGCTTATCCACTGGTCCCAAATCTTTCGTACCGGTCACATTAGTTGCTGGTTTTTCATCATTTTTGACAAGTCCGGCACTCTTTAGATTAGTGACAGCTGTAACGACGATTGGCGTTGTCTTAGTTTTCTTAGCTAGTGCTTGAGCTGATGGTGTGGCAATCCCTAGAATCAAATCGTTTTTCTTTTGGGTCAACTGTTGGGCCATCGAGTTTAGATTCGACTGATCTCCTTGAGCATTTTGATAGTTATAGTTGATTTTGATTGATTTATCGTGAGCTTTTACCTCTTTATTGAGCTCTGACTTGAAGCCTTTTCTGGCGGCATCAAGCGAACCATGCGGTACGATTTGCAAAATCCCCACGTTCAAAGTTTTATCGCTTGCAGATGCATTATTGGAACATCCCACTAAAATTAAAGCCGTCATAGCTATTGTTAATAGTCCTACTAAATATTTTTTCATCATCTTTATCCTCCCAAATGTATAAAAAAAACCAGTTAGATTCAAAAGCGAATCTAACTGGTATACTTGGGCCCAAATATTTTCTCCAGATAGATTCAACCCTAGTATCTATCTGGCTTCAATGACATACTGAAAAACTTTAGCCAATCAATAGATACGAACAACGTCCGCGTTCGTATCCAGCGACTGAATACAAACGCTATCTAAAGAAAAAGCTAAAGGCAAATTGATTATTTAACTGTGAACTAAGATTATCGAATTTCATAATAATTGTTCCTTCCGTTTTCAATTTACAAAGCCTAGTTAAACATTTAAATATTAAAATGTCAATAAGTATATTAAAATAATTTAATTTTAATTAAAACTAAAATGATAGGTACTTTTTAGTCCCTACTGCACTTTAAAGTGCGTAATTGTTTAATTCTCCTAACTAAATATAATGATACTTGCACTTTAAAACACCACTTTAGGGGGATTAAATAAATATGAATAAAAAAGTTTCATCCACTTGGATTCTTTTATCACTAGCCATCAGTGCTTTTGCAATTGGTTCTACAGAATTTATCAGTGTCGGGATTATGCCATTACTGACTAAAACTTTTGGTATCTCACTGGCTCAAGGAGGCTTGACTGTTTCTATCTATGCCACAGGAATTATGTTTGGTGCTCCAATCCTAGCCTTATTGACTAATCGCTGGGATCGCAAAAAGCTCTTAATTGGCATCATGCTTAGTTTCATTGTCGGAAATACTTTGGCTGCTCTAGCACCAAGTTTTGCGATTTTGTTAGTTGGTCGCGTCATTGCCGCTTTGTCGCATGGAATCTTTATGACGATTGCTTCTCTGATTGCCGCTGATGTCGTAACGCCGAATAAACGTGCTTCTGCTATTGCTGTAATGTTCACTGGTTTGACCGTTGCTACGATTACTGGAGTTCCACTAGGGACTTTTATCGGCAATAACTTTAACTGGCGATTATCATTTTTCTTCTTAGTAGCTTTAGGATTAATTGGCTTGATTACTAATATCATCCTAGTTCCGAATAAATTGCCTTTACCTAAACCTACCAGTGCCAGAGGCATTTGGAAAATTTTGAAACAACCGCAATTGTTGTTGATTTTACTTATCACAGCCTTAGGTTATGGAGCAACTTTCCCTGTCTATACTTACTTGACGACTATTTTGAATAAAAATATGAATTGGTCGCAAAGTGCCATCGTCATCATTTTGATTTTTTATGGTTTAGCAGTTGCAGTCGGCAATACGCTTGGCGGTAAATTTGCGAACCAAAACCCTTTAACTGCACTTTTGAAAATGTTTCTTGGTTTAGGACTTGCTCTAATCGTAATGAGATTCTTCATCAATTTACATTTCTTAGGTTTAGCAGCGATACTTTTACTCGGTTTATTTGCTTTCATGAACGTACCAGGATTACAACTCTACATCGTCCAATTAGCTGAAAAATATACGCCTAATGAAGTTCCTTTGGCTTCAGCTTTGAATATTTCAGCTTTCAATGTTGGAATAACTTTGGGGTCAACTCTTGGCGGTCAAGCAGTGGCCCACAGTCAATTAGTCAATACTCCTTGGCTTGGGGTAATTATGCTGAGTGTTGGTATCATTTTGATGGCAGTTTTGATCAAGCTGGAAAATAAACCTGCTAAAGAATTAGACCTCGAAAATTGCTAAGTTGAGGCCTTGATGATAAGATACCTGTACCAATGAGAGGAAGTCGCGTAATGAAACAAGCAATTTATAATATTGGCGTGGAAAATACCATGCGAATTATCGGAGGCAAATGGAAACCAATTATCCTCTGCCACCTCAAACATGGAAAAATGCGCACGGGTCAATTGCGGCGCGCCATTCCTAACATCACTCAGAAGATGCTGACACAACAATTGCGTGAATTGGAAACTGACGGCATCATCTCCCGCAAAATTTACGATCAGGTTCCGCCGAAAGTTGAATATTCTTTGACTGCTTATGGGCAATCACTCAACAAAATTTTGGAGGAGCTCTGCGTTTGGGGTGAAAATGACATCGAACGTCGCAAGCAAAATGGTGAAAATATCATCTTGCTCAATAAAGAAGATGTCGCAAACGATATTTTGCCTTATGCTGATTAAAAGCGTTGAACTTAATGGTTCAGCGCTTTTTTTGTAAAAAAAAAGCCCTCAATTATGAGGACTCTCGTCGAAGTTAATTCTGATTATTAAAACTTATTATCAATTAATATTAATCAATATATTTGAATGTATGTTTCTTTGAAATTCTATCTTCTGAGTAAACTGCCAGCACAATAGCTAGAACGGCTACTGCGGGAATGGAGTATCGGCTTTGCAAAATGAATAACATCATTAATAACACGGCCACTACCGCCATTAGTGCTACTTCCATAATTTTTACATTTCTTGTTGTCATAACATCCACCCCTTATGTGTTTTCTTATTTTCCATAGATGACATTAACATGATAAAATGCCTTTTACAACCCATTAGGTCGGGCTTTCGTGGACTTTCAATGGGACAACTGTTTTATTCTAATAAAGGGGATTAATATCTTAGAATGAATTAAAGAATGGGACATACTCGCAGTACGTGTCTTAAAAGACGTCACATTTTTCTGAAATAATTATGAAGCTTTCTTAAAATTAAACTTATTCAATTATTTTTAAACTTATTTTGATTGTCAGCCCCGCTGTACCGGCGTTTATGGACAGTTGTTTAGATGATATGAACAGTTGTGATGAGTGATTTTGATTAATAATTTTAATTTTATTTTGGTAATAATAAAAGCCGTGCTCTTTTATATTGAGACACGACTTTTTAAAATCTATTTGACTTTATATTATTTTCGGACGTCAACTTGACAAGGGTTGACGTGGGTTTTTGATTTTCTTTGGGGTTGGGTTATTCTACTTTGAATAGCCTTTTTTTCGTATTGGTTGGTTAGAACTGTTTGTTCTTTAGTTAAATAACCATTGGTTTTATTTTTATAGTGGAAACGAGCTCCACAGGGGCAACCCATTCCGGTTAAGTCTAATATCTCTGGCGGTTGCTTCGCAACCACCTGAGATATTGGTCTTAATCCTCGTGGGCTGGGCGCCCCTGTTGCGCTCTCTAGTTTTCCCACTTCCAATTTCTAACTTCTGGCAAATCGTCACCATATTCGCGGATATACTTATTGTGTTTATCCACTTCTTCTTCCATCTTATCGGCAAAGTCATTGGCTGCGTCGCCTTGTACTGCTTCTGCAGCTTCTTCTGCTAGGTGGAATCTGTCCATTTCATTTACTACACGCATATCAAATGGTGTTGTGATGTCACCATTTTCACGGTAGCCATGGACGAATAGGTTGTGATTGTCACGGTCGAAGAAGATATCTTTGATGATGTCTTCAAAACCATGGAAGGCGAATAGTACTGGTCTGTCAACGGTGAAGATTTCATTGAATTGTTCATCAGTTAAACCTCTTGGGTCTACTTCTGGTGATCTTAACTTCAATAGATCTACAACGTTAACGAATCTAATCTTAAGTTCTGGTTTTTCTTTTCTTAAGATACTGATAGCTGCTAATGATTCAAGGTTTGGTTCTGTTCCGGCTGCGGCGATGACGATGTCTGGATCCCCATTGTCGTTTGAGGCCCAATCGATTACCTTAAGTCCCTTTTCAGCTAATTCTTCACCTTCCTCAATTGAGTAAAATTGAGGTCTTGGTTGCTTAGATGTGACCAACAAGTTGATTTTTTCTTGGTCATTTAAAATCTTAGGCATAACAGCTAACAATGAGTTTGTGTCAGCTGGGAAGTACTCACGGATGTATTCTGGCTTCTTTTCAGCTAAGTGCGTGATGATACCAGGATCTTGGTGAGTGTATCCGTTGTGGTCTTGTTGGAAAGCAGTTGATGTAGCAATAACATTGAGTGATGGGTATTTGTTTCTCCATTTCAACTCATTAGCTTTTCTCAACCACTTGAAGTGTTGTGTCAACATTGAGTCGACAACTCTCAAGAAGGCTTCATAACTGGCAAAGATTCCGTGACGACCTGTTAGTGCATAGCCTTCGTTGAATCCTTCAGCTTGATGTTCTGAAAGTTGTGAATCAATGATGCGACCTGCTGGTGCTTCAAATTGGTCATTTGGTTCGTGAACAGATTCCATCCATTGACGAGGACTAGCATCAAAGGCACCATACAAGCGATTTGACATTGTTTCATCAGGACCAAACAATCTAAAGTTTGTTGGATTCTTCTTGATGACGTCACCAAGATATTTACCTAATTCAATCATATCTTGAGCGTTCTTATCGCCACGCTTGTCAAATTTCAAAGCGTAATTCTTATAATCAGGCAAGTTCAATGGCTTAGGATCGACCCCACCATTAACGATTGGGTTCATAGCCATTCTGCTTTGTCCCTTAGGGATAATAGCAGCGATGTCTGACTTCAATTTACCATTTTCGTCAAATAATTCGTCAGGCTTATATGACTTCATCCATTCGACTAATTTGTCGGCGTGTTCCATATCATTTTGGTCAACAGGAATTGGAATTTGGTGAGCTCTAAATGAGCCTTCGATAGGTTCGCCATCCCAAGTCTTAGGACCTGTCCAGCCTTTAGGTGCACGGAAGATGATTACAGGCCAATGTGGCATCTTAGCATCTTCTGCAGAGTGCTTTCTAGCTTCTGTTTGAATTGATTGAATCTTTTCGATAGCACTATCAACGGTCTTAGCCATTTCTGGGTGCATCTTTTCTGGATCTGTTCCTTCAACGAACATTGGATCCCAACCCATACCTTTGAAGTATTCAGTCAATTCTTCATCACTCTTACGTGACAAGATTGTAGGGTTAGAAATCTTGAATCCATTGAGGTTTAAGATTGGCAATACGGCACCATCATCAACTGGGTTGATGAAGACATTTGAGAACCATGAAGCAGCCAATGGGCCAGTTTCAGATTCACCATCACCAATAACAACTGCGGCGATTTCATCAGGATTGTCAAGGATTGCTCCGACACCATGTGATAGAGAATAACCTAATTCTCCACCTTCATGCATTGATCCTGGAGTTTCAGGAGCGGCGTGAGAAGCAACACCACCAGGGAATGAGAATTGCTTGAACAATTTTTGCATACCCTTAGTATCTTGTGTAATTTCTGGATAAATTTCAGTATAACTACCGTCAAGATATGAGTTAGAAACCATAACTTGACCACCATGACCGGGTCCTTCGATATAGAACATCTTGAGACCATACTTATTGATAGCACGGTTCAAATGAGCATAAATAAAGTTTTGACCAGCGATAGTTCCCCAGTGTCCAATTGGGTGAACCTTAACGTCTTCGGGCTTTAATTCACGTCTTAATAAAGGATTATCTTTTAAATATAATTGACCAACAGAGATGTAATTAGCTGCTTGCCAATATTTATCTACTAAATTGAAATATTCTTTTGATGAGTAATCTGTCATTACCAGCACACTCCTTATGTATTTACAACTATTATGATAACTAGAGAAAGTTTAAAAGTCAACCATTTAATAAATTGGTTCGTCCCAATTATTGTAAGCAGTTACTTACTTGCTAGGTCAACGAACGAATCATACTTAAAATATTTATAATGCAGCTTCATAGTTGAAAACTCGAATGGCGTTCCATCGTCCAAGAAGAAAATACCTTCCATTAAGCCAACTGGTTCATTTTCAGCTAAATGCAATAAGTCCTTGCCTTCTTGATCAGATGGAGCTGCCGAAATCGTCAAGTAAGTTTTGTTGACCTCTTTTCCCAACTCAGACTCTACATAATTAAAGATAGAATCGGAAGCAATTTGCTCAGATAGCTCAGGAGCTAGTTTGATAGGGATGTAACCAGTTTCAATCATAAAAGGAATATCGTCTAATAACCGCAATCTCTTGAAAGCATAGACGAATTCCGTTGGCTTTAGGAAAAGATTGCCTTGTAAGTCTTTGTCAGGATGGATTACATCAAAGCTCATTACTTTGATACCTGGCTTTTGTCCATTAGATTTGAAACTGTCAGTGATACCTAAATTCTTTCCACTATAATTAAAATATGAATCTTGCTTCAAATATAGCGGATTAACGAAGGTTCCGGAGCCTCTTTTTTTGAAGATGATACCTTGGTCAGCCATCAACCCTAAAGCACGTTTAATGGAACTTCTGCTTACGCTGTAGCTTTGAGCTAGAGACCTTTCGTCCGGCAAGCGCATGTCCGTAAATTCTCCGGCGTCGATTGCCTTTTTCAATGATGTGATGATTCTTTGATAAACTAAATCAGCCATTTTATATTCCTCATTTTCTAACTGGGTCGCACCAATTTGTATTATGGTGATTATCTTTCTAATCGATTATATCTTATAACATTTTGAATCTAGATACCAAAATATTATTGGGATTCTTTTTTTAAGTCTTTCATTTGTTTTACAATCTGTCTAGCGATACGATAATCTTGTTAAATATAAATGTGAGGCAGATAAAATGGGAATTAAAATTGGTGTCATTTTAGGAACGACCCGCAAGCATTCTTTAGGTGGGCGCATTTTTAAATATTTGCAAAATAATATTCAAAGTAATGCTGACGTTAAATATACTTGGATTAAATTGCGTGACTATCCTTTGCCACTTTATGACCATGAGGAAACTCCCTTAGAAGAACCTATTCAAGATTTAAATAGTAATGAAAGCGAATGGCTAGCTACATTAAAGCAACAAGATGGTTATCTTATTTTGACTCCAGAATATGACCATGCTCTTCCTGGAGGATTAAAAAATGCTTTTGATTTAGTAGGTCCAGAAGTTAGTCGCAAACCAGTTCAAATCATTGCCTATTCACATTACAGCGACGGCGGCACATTGGCTGCTCGATCAATCGTACCAATTTTGCAAATGCTCAAAATGATTGTCTTGCCCACTCCAGCCTTGTTGTGGGATGCTGACAAGAACTTCACTGAACATGGTGATTTACAAATGGATGTTTTAAATAGCGAGCATTTTGCTAAACGCCTGCAAGATGTTTTTGTGGAGATAAACTTTTACACTTCTGTTTTGAAACAGAATCCTTTCTTGAAAAATGATGATAAACCTAAAGCTGACTAAAATTAATAGCCTTGCTCAAATAAAATTTGGACAAGGCTATTTTTGTACTTCTAATAATTTTCTAGTTTCCACATATATCTTCTTTTACTCAAGGGATGCTTTCTAGCTTTACTCAATTCTTCAGCATAGACACGCATTGCTCCCGTCAAAACTAAAGGATCGAAGTAATCGACTACTTCAGAATCGATTTTGCTGTCCAACCAGAAATCTTTTGCATCGATAACGGTATATTTGGCATCGAATTTTTGGAAAAACTCTAAAGCTCTGGCAACCAAGTGTCGAGTCTTGCCATCGGACATAAATAGTAAATATGGGGCATCTTTTACTGTCAATTCAAAGGGACCATGGAAATATTCGCCACTGTCTAAGATTGGACTTGCAATCCATTGCATTTCCATGAAAATGAAATTAGCTGTTGAATAGCCAACTCCAAAATTAGGGCCACTGGCCAATATAAAAATTGTTTTCTCATTTTTATACTTCTCACCAAAGTCTTTTGCGGATTCTTTAACATTGTCAGCTGCAAAATTAGTAATACTATCGACGACCTTTAATCCATCAAGCATTTTTTGATATTGATTGAATCCTTCGACAGCTTCCAAAATCTCCACTGCAAATCCTAAAGCATCCTTTTGCTTGGCTGCTTTAGAAGCATAGTCTTCAAAGAAAGCATGTACGATTGTAAAATCAGCATCTTTAGTCAAGGAAGAATCGGCCAGATGAGTGAGGGCCACTGTTTGACAGCCCCATTTTTTAGCATTTGAAACAGCGTTAACGGATTCTTTAGTAGTTCCACTTAAAGATGCAACGACTACGACTGCCGTTTTATCTGCCAAATTAGGTCTTGCATAATTGAACTCATTAGCTTGGATTGACTGAACTTTTAATTTATGAGCATTTTGCTTCAAAAAATAAGTTGCTCCGTAAAGTTCTGAAAATGATGCTCCACATCCAACAAAGAAAATACTCTCCAATTCAGGACTCTTACTCATTATTTTATTTACCATTTCTTTTAAATCTTTTTGTGATGTATATTCAGTCATTATCTTCCTCCATCTAATATGTAATATGTTATATAACGTTATATTTAAGCGGCAAATCTCGAGCATTTCCAAACGAACCTGCCCTTTGAACTTGCTTAGCTGCATAATCAGTTGCCATTTCTAAACAACTGTCTATATCTTTATTACTAAAGTACCCAATACTAAAAGCTGTGATAAATGCATCCCCTGCACCCATCGTATCGATTGCTTTTACTTGTTTTGCTGCTTGCTCAAAAGCATGCCCATTATGATAAAAAATTGCCCCAAGGTTTCCTCTCGTTATCAAAATATCGGTCATTTCAAATTTTTGAAACATTTGAACCTTTTCTTCAATAGTTGTCCTTGCTAAATCTCCAACTGAAAAACAGGCTAAATCAATATTCTTAGCAACTTTTTTATAGGCTTCAAAATCAGAAAAGTCTGAAAAATCATAAACAACTTGTGCTCGAGTAATCATTGGCAAGTATTGGTCTGATTGTCCATTGATATTAAAATGGGCCACATCGAATCGATTAATATATTTAATATCAGCTGGGCTTAAATCTAAGCCGTTCTTCAAAACTCCCCCACGATTGCTGTCGATAAAAACGCGATCATTATCCTTCAATGTGACACGCGAATGGCCATTTTCACCAATAATCGTTTTACTATGAGAGAAATCAACATTTAATTTTTTTAAAACAGATTTCGCATATTCAGCAATTTCGTCTGTTCCAAACACGTCTACAAAGGCTGACTCAATGCCAAAATCAGTCGCGAAGTTAGCAAAATTTAGCGCATTCCCTCCAAGATACATTTTTTTCTGGTCTAAATACATATCTACTACATTATCGCCAACGCCAATCACTCTCATATTTTCACCTTCTATTTGGAATCAACTGTAAAGCTGACTTTATTCGGGTCGTAATACATAACTGAATAATAAATTGGAATATCTTGGTCATCATATGCAATGCGTTCCAATTGATATAGCGGTATTCCTAAATTACCGTGAATCAATTGAGCAACTTTTTTTGTTGCAAAGGTAACGTTAATTATTTGATGACTCCGATTTTCAAAAACTCTGTAATCATTTCTCAACAAATTACTTATTGAGGTTTTATCAGAAATTTTCGTCTTCAAGTCCGGATATTTAGAAACGTCATAATAAGCAATTTCATATCCTTCATTGTTCTTTTCAAAATGCATCACTCGTTCAACTTTTAAAACAGCTTCATCTTTTTCAATCCCTAAGTTATGGGCAATTTTTGAATTAGCTTTTACAAAGTTCAAATCAACAACTTTTATTGATGGAGCAATGTGATTTCGTAACATAAAGTTCGTATAACTATTCAGTGATAATAGATTGCGTTTAACTTTATGAATGTTAACAAAGGTCCCTTTGCCTTGTTTTTTCGTCAAATAATTTTCATCAACTAATTCATCTACTGCCCGCCGAATTGTAATTCTGCTAGTGTTAAACTCTTTTTCCAATTCGTGTTCAGCAGGAATTTTACTTCCTACTTCATAAATACCATTAGATATTTTTTTGATTATTTCATTTTTTACTTGTTCGTATAACGGAATAATGCTTTCTTTATTAACCATTTATATCACCATTTATTTAATATATTTTTCACAATCATTCCGGTTAAGTATACAAAATTTTAGAAAGAAAATCCTGTGTCCGAGGATTTTTAGGTGAATTAAAAACTTTCTCAGGCGTGTCGTCTTCTAGGATTTTGCCATCATTTACAAAAATCACTCTATCGCCAACTTGACGCGCAAACCCCATTTCATGCGTGACAACTACCATGGTCATTCCAGTTTTAGTCAAACCTTTCATAACTTCTAGAACTTCTTCGACCATTTCTGGATCAAGAGCTGAAGTTGGCTCATCAAAGAGCAAAGTATCAGGTTCCATAGCTAATGCTCGAGCAATTGCAATTCTTTGTTCTTGTCCACCTGATAGGGATGAAGGATAAGCATCGATTTTATTCACTAAATCTACTTTTTGCAAAAGCTCTTTTGCTTTCTCAACTGCTTGTTCTTTGCTTTGCTTTTTTACGACCATTGGTGCATGGATGATATTATTCAAAACTGTATAATGTGGAAAAAGATTGAAGTGTTGAAAAACCATGCCGATGTTTTCTCTCGTTTTTCTGACAATTTCTGGTTTGATTTTCCCAGATACCGACTGACCATTTACTAGAACCTCGCCACTAGTCGGTTGTTCCAACAAATTCAAGCACCGTAATAAAGTACTCTTGCCTGATCCTGATGGTCCGATAATTACAACCACTTCACCATCATTAATTTTTAGATTAATATCTTTTAAGACTGCATTGCTTCCATATGATTTGTTTAAATGTTTAAGTTCGATCACTGACCTTCATCCTCCTTTCAATCATGCTCAAAACTCGATTCAAGCTCCAAGTTAAAGCTAAATATAATAATGATGCGACAATCATTGGCTCCAATCCTAAGGCTGTTGACCCTCTGACGGTTTGTGCTTCAAACATTAAATCAGCAATTCCTAAGACTGAAACCAATGACGAATCTTTGACGTTACCAATAAATTGATTTCCTAAAGCTGGCAAAATATTTTTGAAAGCTTGAGGTAGGATAATATCTTTCATCGTCTGCCATTGAGACATTCCTAAACTAAGGGATGCTTCCATTTGACCGATTGGCAATGATTCGATTCCAGAACGAATGATTTCTGCTATATAGGCTGCTGAGTAAAGTGTTAGAACCACGACTCCAGTCATAAAATCTGGAATTTGTAATCCTGTGACGATTGGTAGGCCAATATAAACAATGTAAATTTGAATCAATAGTGGCGTATCTCTGATGAATCCAATATATGCTTTAGCTAATAATGAGATAATCCAAATTTTTGAACGTTTCATAATCGCCAAGATAATTCCTAAGAGAAAACCTAAAATAATTGAAATGATGGCTAATTCAACCGTGACTACAACGCCTCTAACGAATAATTGCCAATAGTTTCCTAAAAATGAATAATTACCCATAATTGATACACCTCGCTTAGCTGTCTAATTGGTAGGTACGTTTTTGGCAGCTTGTTGAACCCATTTTTCATAATTCGATTTGTTACTGGAAACGACCTGATTGACTTTCTTGATTAAATCCTTTGTAGTGCTCTTTGACATTGCCACCGCAGCTCCTGAGCTTGCATCTTTATGACGCCAACTAGTCATGGCCAATTTCGGATTTTGTCGTAGAGGAATAGTAGCCGTTGGTACATCGATTGAAAAAGCATCCACCTTGTTATTATTGAGTGCTAAAGCTAAATCCGTTACTTTTGAGAATTTCGTCAATTTTGCATTGGGGAACTTCTTTTCAATCATTGGCTGCTGCGTAGAGTTATTAACGACGGCAATACTAGACTCGGATAAATTATTAATGTTCTTATTATATTTATTCAAATCACTCTTCCTAACTACCAAAGTATTCGTACTACGGAAATAAACTTTTGAAAATGTTGCACCTTTCTTACGTTCTGCTGTAGGACTTAAGGAAGTTACCAACATATCAACCTTTCCAGATTGAACTGCTGGCAAGAGGCCATCCATATCCATTGTTTTGATTTTATATTTAACGCCTAGTTTTTTCGCAATCTTTTTAATCAATTTAACATCGGCACCTTTAGTCTCTTGCTTGCCATCTTTATTAACTTGATATTCATATGGTGGATTGGAACTGATCATTCCGACCGTTAAAGTACCTTTATTTTGAATCTTCTTTAATGATGAACTGCTGCTATTTGAATTGCTTCCACAGGCTGTCATGAAAACTAACATTACCAATAAAATAGAACCAAGATACCAAAACCTTTTTTTCATACTTTAAATCTCCCTTCCAACTAACATAACGTTATATAACGTTATTTATATTGTGGATTATATTCTAATTATTTTTTAATGTCAATCTAATTTTAAATTTCAACAATTATTCTTGTAATCACCGAAGAATAGGCGTTTATAGCCTTGTCAATTTTAAGCCAGCTTCAAATAAGATTAGCCAAAAATTAGACTAATTATCTTAAATTAGATATTTTTTAATTTAAAGAGTATAAAAAAAGGAACCTCAACTTTTACGATGAGGTCCCTTCATCAAGCCCTCATTTGATAAGCAAAAATAGGGCTTGACATATCAATTGTCTAAGTCCTACTTCAAATCAAAATGACGAGCAAGGTTACTAATACATTACAACTACTTTGATTTTCATTAAACATAATTAATAACCTCCTTATTGAATTGTGATTATAGTAGCACTTATTTTTTTATCTTCAAAATCTTTTTGGCACAAAAAAGCGTCATATCAATTCAGATTACACTGATATCACGCTTTCTTAATTATTATTTTTTTAATTCAATGCCTTAAATTCTTGATTCATATCTACTGGGAATTCTTTTGGTTCCTTTTGATTCTTGATCAAGTTATCAGTTAATTCAATCGAATAAACTGTTCTATTGCCATATGGCACGAAGTACATAACTTTGTTCGTCAAATCAAGCACTGTTTGATATTGAGTGTAGCTGGCTTCCCCATCTTCTTTGAGGTTAACGCCACGAGGAATAGTTACGCTATCGAGCATATGTAAAATTGTATTTACCGCTTGCTTGGCATCTTTTGGTTCTTCAGTTGCATTGCGAATAAATGCTGTTCGAACAAAACGGTCAACTGCAGTGAAGCCTCCGGGCAATCTGAACGTACCATTTTGTCCTAAAGGAATAACTTCTTGGTCGCCAAATGTTTTAGCACCAAAGTTAGTTGTTTGAGCACCTAAATAGTTAGCCAAGTTAGTCTTATGCCAATTGTAATCAGGTGTATTCGTCATCACGCCTACTTTATCTTCTTGAAGAGTCAAGCCATTTCCTTCTGGTTCAAGAATATAGGTGGCTCCTGTAGCATCGCTGAAAATCCAGTGAAGTGGTTGATTTTGTCCCATAACGCCACTATTTGATTCAATCAAGTGAACTTGTTTGAGATTTTCTTTCAAATCTTCAATTGACTTGTTATTACCCAAGGCCCAAAGAATAAATTCTTCAGCAACTAAATTGATTTCACCATCTGTTGGTTCTGTTTCATATTTAGCAGCGTGAGAGAAGTATAATTCTGCAGCAGACAATCCGTATTCATTGAATCCATCAGCTACCATATAGTTATTGCCGTATTTAGCACCGGTTCCCATAACGGCGTAATCTGCGGTATATGTTTTATTATCATAGGAAGAAATCCATTGATATTGTTCTGGCAAAAAAGTTGGTCTGCCATTTAATTCAAAGGCAAAATCCATTGTTCTTGCCAAAAATTTTGAGCCGTCTAAAGCTCCTAAACTAAGACTAGTACACATATTTCTGTACTTCCTTTCAGGAATTATCAAAAAGCAATTATTAATTTAATTATTCGCCAATTTAGGAACATAATCAAGAATTTTATTTTGCAGATTTTAATTATAACAATTGAATTTATAGTATGATAAGCTAACTGTGTATACAAATATTCTGGAGGTAAATTCATGACAGTCGACATAAAAAAAGCTCAAGATGTTTACAAAGATGCCGGTGAAAGTGTCATCTTCACAACATTGATGCTAAACCATAAAGATTTGCAAAAAGAAAAAGATGCTATCGCAGAATTTTCCGATATGTCTAATTCGATTATTAATAGTATGAGAATTCGTGACCCCGAAGCTCAAGCTCACATTGCTTGGGGATTTGGATCAGATGCTTGGGATTATCTTTTCCCAGACGCTCCAAAGCCAAAAGAACTAGAAAACTTTAAAGAAATAAAAGGCCCTAAATATACAGCTGTTTCTACACCTGGCGACATCTTCATTCACGTACGTTCCAAGAAAATGGCCGTCTGTTATGAATTAATGGACCAATTTATGGGTATTTTACGCCCTATCACTTCAGTTGAAGATGAAACTCACGGTTTCCGTTATATTGAAGGTCGTGCCATTATCGGTTTTATTGATGGAACTGAAAATCCAGCTGGTATCGAATCAATGGATTACACTTTGATCGATGATGATGAAGACCCAGAATTCGTGAATGGTTCTTATGCTTTTGCTCAAAAATATACCCATAACATGGATGCTTGGAAAAAACTTAAAACTGAAGATCAAGAAAAAGCCATCGGACGTCACAAATTTTCTGACCGCGAACTAGATGATGATGAAAAATTACCAAATGCCCACAATGTTGTTTCTAAAGATGAAGAAGGCGGCGTTGAACATAAAATTGTCAGAATGAACGTGCCATTTTCAGACCCTGCAAAGGATATCACCGGTACTTACTTCATTGGCTACTCAAAAGGTTTTGCTATTACTAACCGTATGTTGAAAAACATGTTCACTCAAAGTGACCGTTTGTTAGATTTCAGTACGCCAATTACCGGTAACCTGTTCTTTATCCCATCTAAGACAACTTTAGAAAAAATTGCTGATGGCGATTATTAATTAAATAATAAATGTTTCCTGTGAAACATTGTTTCATACAAAAAAATAGGAGAAATATGTCAAACAATGACATGTCTCTCCTATTTTTACGATTCATTACTTTTTATTTGGACTAAATCGCCACAAACTCTTTACAAATAGCAGTGATAATAAAACTAGCAACGCTCCCGAAAAGACCAAGGATATGCGTCCTAGGAAAAATCCGGGATCTACGGTCATCTCGACTACACTTAAGAGCATTGAGACTAAAACCAAAAGAGATGTACGTTTCAAAATCATGGAAATCCCTCCCCTATTTGATAGTTCGATTATACCAATTACAAAATAAATTGACCATTATTTAGGAAAAATTAGGTAAATTCCTGCAAAAAAGACAGCTACTCCAATTATTAGAGTTATGTAATAAATTAACTCTTTTTTAGCTTTGAATGAGATACTCATAATTGCTATTCCTAAGATAAACATTATTATCGATAAAATAATTTGCATTTATAATCCTCGCTTGTGATTGAAATTTAGTATACTATGGTTGCAGTATAATGGACTTTTTATAAAAATATTTTTTGAAATTAATAAGTTTTAGAAGTTTATTTTGATTTTTTTGTATAATTATCTTTTTTAACAGTACTTTTATCTTTATACTATATAAGGTACTTCTTTTTTGTAGGGGAAACGTAAATGGCTGTATTAAAACGAGTATTTTCTGATAAAGTATTATGGATTGCCGGGGCAGCAGCAATCATTACTTCTATCTTCATAAGTCCACCGCAATTGATGGACATTAACTGGAAAACATTGGCATCGATACTTTCTATGATGATTATAATCCAAATTTACGATTATTTGGACTTTCTAAAATATTATGCCGCGTACATGACACATAAAGCCAAGACCACGCGACAAATGATCTTCATGCTAGCTTCCTTATCTTTTTTTGGAGCGATGTTCTTAACTAATGATGTTACAATTTTAACCTTAGTTCCACTGTTTTACCAACTTTCTAAACGAATAAAAGTTAATCCTATTCTACCAGTAATTATCATTGCAATGGCAGCAAATTTAGGAAGTATTTTTACTCCGTTCGGAAACACGCACAACTTGTTCTTATTGACACATTTCAACCTTGGCATTAAACAATTCTTTATTATGTCGACTCCAATCACAATCGTAACTTTTTTGGCGGTATTTCTGATTACCAGATTTTTCCCCAAAGATCCAATTGAATTGACTGAATTGCCTGCTGTCGAGTTGAATATTCCTAGTTTGGCTTTAACGGTTGCCGTAACAATCGTAATTTTCTTAGGGATATTCTCCGTTATTCCAATGTGGGGATCTTTGATTGCAGCTTTATTGTTAGTAATCTTCATTAATCCTCATATTTTGCAGTCGGTTGACTATTCGATTGTACTGATTTTCATGTGTTTCTTTATTGCCGTTGGTAATATCAACCGTGAACCAGCAATCGTCAATCACTTGCAACAATTTATTCAAACAAGAACTAGCACTTATTTGACTTCAATTATCACTAGTCAATTTATCAGTAACGTTCCTACGACTATCTTAGTTTCTAAGTTCTCAAAATATGTTCATGCCATCTTCTTAGGCTCGAACATTGGTGGGCTTGGTTCTGTTGTAGCTTCACTTGCTAACTTGCTAGCTTTTAAACAATATCGTTTCTTCTTTAAGAAAAATCCTGGTAAGTATCTCGCAATGTTTGCCATTATTAATTTCACGATGTTAATCATTATCGGTACTATTGGATTCTTCTTAATTGATTTTGGACTATAAACTACCCACTCTTATTTTAAAGAGTGGTTTTTTTTCAAGCTAATTTTTAAAAAAAGTATATACTTTTACTGAGAAAAACGTTTACATAGTCTAAATATTGTTGGATAATTGTTTTAAAAGGAGTTAATTTATTATGAAATTATTATCTTCCATTGTAATTAATTTGATTGGTATTCTAATCATTCTCGTCCCATTATGGTTGATTGGACGCAAGAATACTTCTATTTCGATGAAACCATTTAAAGATGGCTTTTACACTTATGCTTGGGCGTTTGAAAGCAATAAATTAAAACTTTTGCACAGCTCTACTTATGCTAAGGGGTCTTTGATTGGTACGCCTCAGGGGCAGAGATTTGAGATTAAGGATGTTTCTTCTTCTAAGTTTTTGTTTGGGTTTCAGGAGAGGTTTGATTTTGTTACTGAGAGGGTTCAATAGGTTTTTGGGGTTATTTCAAGGTTAGAAGCTTTGAAATGGCCTTATTTTTTTGTGGAATAACCATGGGCCTATTTTTAGATAACCATGGTTTTTCTGCTGCATAGTGGAAACGAGCTCCACAAGCCAGCTACTTCCGGTTAAGCCTATTTCCCAAACTGCTCGCACAGTACGCGAGCACTTCGTGAAATTGTCTTAATCCTCGGTAGCTCCCGGGCTTGCTGCGCTCTCTTAATAACAAAAACCCCAATCAACTTGCCTATATATACTACAAGCAAATCAATTGAGGTTTAATGTTAAAGCCTGAAATTTAAGTCCGTATTCCTCTACCTTCATTTCAGTCCTATGAATTAACAGCATTTTTCTTGTCTCTAAGATTAAAGTTCTTCCACTTGCGAACTTGGCGGCTGTAATTATTGAATGGTGATACTGCATTGATTCTGATCCATTTTGCTACTGGCCACATGGCTTTGGTCGTTGCCCATTTACGCTCTCCGGGTTTGAATAATTCATCATGTGACATATCGGAAATCCAGGAAATCAATTCGGCTACTACGCTTCCAAGTTCTGCTTTCTCATTTTCAATACCGTTGGAACCGTATTTAATATTAAAATCGTGGTACAACTGACGCATTTGATCCCACTTGTATCCGGGAGTTGGGGTTGTAATCTTTTCCCCACCTGCTTCGGCTTTTTCCCATGATAAAATCATATTAATCCAACCAACTTGATATGAGAGCATCTCTCTTGGTGTTTTATCTACTTGATCAATTCTTTCATCAGCGACATCATCGCCAATACCCTCATACTCATCAATGAATTTATGATAACTCTCTTTAATCTGGTCTATCAATTCTTCTGAATTTTTATATACCTGCATGCCTTCGCTACCTTTCATCGATTTTGTTCCCACAACGGGGAAGTCCCAATATCTATTATAGACTCGAAACTGTCACTTTGGGGAAAAAAAGCTCATGATATATCAAAAAAGTAGTGAGAAAGCGTTTTAATTGTGTTATATTAGTTGGTTATGCAAAAAAATCTTTATAAATTGGGGTCCATTTTGAAAGTTAATCGGGATAATTCTGTCCCTTTCGTCACTAAATCAGCTAGATGATTTTGAGTTGCTTTGTCAAAATGTTCAATGATTTCTTTATTTTTGCTCGTCAAATATTCAGTTAATTGCTCCACTGAATATTTTGGTGCTTCATTCTCTACTGAATGAATTTTTGCTCGAGCCCACTTTGACAGTTTGATTTGATAATCCAAATTGTCTTCAACGAAAGCTTGATAATGGCTCTCAACTACAAAAGCTAAAGTTTCGTACAACCAATAGGCACTTTTCAAATCTAATTTTTCTGGTACTATGCGATATGATTCGTCAGTATCATTAGCATTGGTAAAGAACGGTACATAAGCAGAAAAACTTGGAATACCATAAGCTTTCCATTCGATGGCTCGAGAATCTTTTAACTGTAAGATATGAGAATTAGCTGTTCTTGATAAGGAAATGGCCCGATAGCGATTTTTATCTTCCTCATTACCACTGCCTAGAGGATCAAATTTCGTTTCGTTATAATGCGATTTCAAAATTCTTTGGATATCTTCCAATGAAATTTTCTTTTCAGGCTTTCTTATAAATGGCAAGTCTGATGATTCCGGGTCTTGTTCAATTGAAGGATTCAATAATTTTTGACCGTACCAAACACGTGGCGTGTTGTAATGGCGGTCTTTTTTAGTATCTGTTCCGAATATATGACGAAAATTCCAGCCAGAGAAATCAGGGTTCAAATTATACTTTTCGACAAATTCTTCAATTCCAGACGACCAGATATAATTCTTCGAGTCGTCGAAATCAATGTCTTCAATTCCAATCTGATTAGCCGCTACTGCATAACAGTCATCCGGAATTCGAATTGCTACAAAATGGTGCCCTGTGGCAATTTCCATGTACCAAACTTCATTTTTATCGCTGAATAAGACGCCATTTCCTTCAGCCGAACCAAATTTAGCAATCAATTTGCCTAAATACTCCACGCCAGCTCTAGCAGAATCGATATAAGGCAAAACTAAGGTCGTGATTGAATCTTCTGCCACGCCATTTTCAACCAATGGATCATAGGCGAGAACTTTTTCGTTGGCAAACACGCTTTCAGTTGCGCTCATCGCCACATTTTTTTCGTTGATACCATCTTCTTCATACAGGCCTTCGTCTTGATTAGCATCGGGAGACGAAGTGTAACGCAAGCCCTCACTTGGCAATTGAACCGTTAAATTATTGTATGGCGAGACATATGTTTCTTTTCGATTATGAACTTGTGGCTGGACAAAAAATTTCTTAGGCCAATTGGCAACGTAATTATCCTCATTTCTAGCTATGTAGGTTGCTCCATCTAATGAAGCTTTCTTACCTACTAAGATAGAAGTACAAGCAGCGTGTTTGTGTTGTTTCATAGTGCATCCCTCTTTTAAAATTAAAAAATATTATTCACCGAAAATATCTTTTTTCAGTTTCAAAGCTGTTGGCGTAGTAGCTAAACCACCTTCAGCTGTTTCCTTAAAAATAGATGGCATCTGTTGTCCAACTTTGTGCATTGCTTCGACTACTTCATCAGTTGGTATAACACTTGTGATTCCTGCTAAAGCCATATCGGCTGAAATCATCGCTTGAGAAGAACCCAAAGCATTACGCTTTACGCAAGGAACTTCTACCAAGCCAGCCACAGGATCACAAACTAGTCCCATCATATTTTGCAAAGTAATTGAAACTGCTTCAGCTGCTTGTTGAGCACTGCCGCCTTTAGCACAAACTAAAGCAGCTGACGCCATAGCTGAAGCTGAGCCGACTTCTGCTTGGCATCCACCTTCTGCTCCAGCAATTGAAGAATTATTGGCAATCACTAAACCAAAAGCTCCAGCTGTAAACAAAAAGTCAACTTGTTGTTCGCGAGTCATTTTTAAGCGGTCTCTGACAGCTACTAAAACTCCAGCTAAGACCCAGCACTACCTGCAGTCGGCGTCGCACAAATCAAGCCCATCTTAGCGTTGACTTCATTGACCGCTACAGCATTTCTGGCTGCTTCAAGAATCGGTTGTCCGCTTAAAAAGTCGCCTTTTTTGATATAAGCATCCATTTTTTTAGCATCGCCACCAGTTAAACCAGTTACTGATCTAACGCCAGCAATTCCTTCCGCAATCGACTGTTCCATAACTTTTAAATTGCGTTCCATTTGTGAACGAATAAATTCTTTTGAACGGTTTGTATTTTCCATTTCCGTTTGAACCATCAAGTCGGCAACAGAATCATAATCAGCACTCTTTTTAACTAACTCTTTAATTGTATAAAACATTGTCTCATCCCCTATTCAAAGTAAGTGGCATTATCCACGTTGGGCAATGCTTGGAGTTTTTTCAAAATATTTTCCTTGTCATAGCGTTCATCGACTTCAAGTATCATCAAAGCCTTTTCGCCCTTGGCTGTTCTGGTAACGGTCATCGTACCGATATTGATATCGAATTCGGAGAACACTTCCGTTACTTTGGCAATCATCCCAGCAATATCTTTATGGACAGTAATGTATGTTGGCGTGCCTAAACTCAAAGACATCTTAAAACCATTGATTTCAGAAATTTGGATATTTCCGCCACCAATGGAGATTCCGGTAACTGATAATTGATGGTCTCCTTTGACCAAATTGATTTTAGCGGTATTAGGATGATCGACTTTATCGCTTTTAGGTACGAAAGCTACCTTGATTCCTTCTTCATAAGCAATCTTCAAGGAATCGGATAATCTTCTATCGTCTGGTTCCATTCCTAATAAACCGCCGACAATGGCTACATCGGTTCCATGACCGCGATAAGTTTTAGCAAAGGATTCGTAAAGATCGATAGTGATTTTTTCTGGCTTTTCGCCAAAGATATCGTGAACAACTTTGCCAATTCTGGCTGCTCCGGCAGTATGGGAACTGCTGGGTCCTATCATAACTGGACCAATGATATCGAAGACACTTTTGAAACGGATATCTTTCATGATTATTTACCTCGGTTTTTCTTGTTTTAGTGATTTTTTTATATATTATTTATAAGTTTACAATTTTTTTGGTTTGAGGTCATTGTTATTAGTTGGAGTTTTATGGACATTTTAGATAGTTGGAATTGTCTTATGGACGTGTTTTATTATGGGCTTTGTGGAGATTTTTAGACATAGAAAAAACACCTAATCTGGATTTATCTCTGTTATTTTTGGAGATTTTTTGGGATTGGGTGTTTTTTTTGGTTTGGTTTGGTATTTTTTGGTTGGAGATTCGTTTCGTTTTGCTGATTTTTGGTGAAGCGTTTTGAAGTTATCAAGTCTTATTATGTCTAAAATTCCTGATTTTTTGCTTATTAACGGAAATTTGCTTTGGAATTTTGAATTTTTAATAGCTCTAAACTGATTCGCTTCTTTGCAGCATAGTGGAAACGAGTTACACAGGGGCAACTCATTGCGGCTAAGCCTATTTCCCAAACTGCTCGCAAAATGCGCGAGCACTTCGTGAAATTGTCTTAGTCCTCGTGAGCTGGGCGCCCCTGTTTCACTCTCTAGAGATTTGGATCCATCTTAAATGTCAACTTGGACAGCTCCGTTCCTTGTGTTACCAAATCTGCTAGGTGTTTCTTTGTTTCTTCATTATAATGTTTAACTATTTCATGATTTTGCTCTGTTAGGTATTCTGTTAATTCTTTACCTTCCATTTTCACTGCTTTTTGGTCGACTGCATCGATTTTTCTTCTGGCCCATTCTGATAAGGCTTTTTGATAGTCTAGGTTTGGTTCTACGAATTCTTTGTAGTGTGATTCTACTACCATTGCTAAGGCTTCATATAACCAATAGGCGCTCTTTAGGTCCATCTTTTCTGGTGTATAGCTGTATGATTCGTCGATGTCGTTGGCGTTTGTAAAGAATGGTACTTGTGGGCAGAAGCTTGGGATTCCAAAGCCTGTCCATTCTACTCCGGCAGCTCCATTCTTGTCTGAGTCTCTCATTTGCAAGATGTGTGAGTTGGCTGTTCTTGATAGTGAGATTGAACGATATGTTTTCTTGTCGTGCTCGCTGCCGTTTCCTAGTGGGTCATACTTTGTTTCATTGTAGTGTGACTTCAATAGGTATTGAATATCCTCAACTGAAATTTTCTTTTCAGCTTTTCTGATAAATGGCAATTCAGCTGATTCTGGGTCTTGTTCAATCGATGGGTTCAAATAGCGTTGTGCAAACCAAACACGTGGCGTGTTGTAGTGGTGGTCTTTTTCAGTATCTGTGCCAAAGATATGTCTGAAGTCCCAACGGTCGAAGTCTGGGTTCAAGTCATGCTTTTCTACGAAGTCTTGGATGCCATCAGCCCACATGAAGTTTTCGGGGTCGTTGAAGTCAATGTCTTGAATGGCAACTTGATTAGCAGCTACGGCATAGCTGTCATCTGGAATACGTACGGCTACCCATTGGTGTCCAGTAACTACTTCCATGTACCAAACTTCGTCTTTGTCGTTGAATTGCAAGCCATTTCCTTCGGCTGAACCATATTTAGCAACTAACTTACCTAAATACTTTACTCCATCGCGAGCGGAATCGATGTATGGCAAGACTAAGGTTGCTAAGGAATCTTCAGCTAAACCATTTTTAACATATGGATCAAAGGCTAAAACTTTTTCATTGGCATAAACACTTTCGGTAGCACTGACACCAACATTTTTTTCGTTAAAGCCATCCTCTTCGTTTGGTCCAGTACTTTGGTCAGCGTCAAGCGTTGATGTATAACGATAGCCACTTTCTGGATAAGGTGCTGTCATCTTATTATATGGTGAAACATAAGTTTCTTTACGGCCTGAAACAGCAGGTTGAACGATAATTCTTTTTCTATAAATAGCATTCAAACGGTCTTCATTTCTGGAGATGTAAGTTGCTCCATCCATTGAGGCCTTTTTACCTACCATGATTGATGTACATGCTGATAATTCGATGCGATCTGTCATTTTTAAATCCCCCAGTAAATTTTTATTCTTATTTCATTATGAAACTCGTTCAATTAAATGGTCAACGTCTTCTATTTGTTGTAAGAAAAGTATCAATCTGGTATAGCGATACTTATCGGTGTCAGGAAACTTTTCGGCTAGTTCCTTGCCAATCTCATAAGCATTTCGATGTCCATTAACCTTGGTGAAGACGTAGCTTCCATATTCATCCATCTCTAAATAAGATTTTTCAGGAATGTGAACGTGTAATTTCCGGAAAAATTTTTGAATGGGATGATCTTGTTTTCTCACAATGGTAATGATGCCTGCTTTTCTTTGATAAGTTACTTCAGGGTTCTTCTTAAATACCATGTGCTTTAAATCTTCTTCAGTTAATTTAGGACGACGCTTTGCCATTTAACTTACCTCCTACTTGGCTTCTTTTTTAATATTGACCAAAGGTAGAATAATTGAAACGATTAAAACTGCCAGTAATATTAAACCAACGGCGTTGCTGCCAGCAAATCCTGTTGGCGTCTTGTCGCCTAATACGTTGGTTACGTGCAAGATTATTCCGATGAGTCCAATGATTGAACCTCCGGCGATTAATCCTGATGAAAGACTGATACCGCTTTGAACTCTTTTATCTTGTAATTGTTTATCTTTAGTAATTTTTTCAATCAACATTTTAATCAAAGCACCGACTAAAATAATTGAAGTAGTCGAGATTGGTAGATAAAATCCTAAAGCGACAGTCATAATTGATAGTCCCAGCATCCAACAAACGACCGCAATAACGACACCGATAATAATCATAATCCAAGGAAGATTTCCTGACATGATTCCGGTTGTCAATGTTGCAATCAAGTTAGCTTGTGGCATACCAAATGGTGGATTTGAACCGGTAATCTTCAATTGTGGTTCGAGAATTACAGTCATTCCGACCACGATAATGACACCGATCATAGCGGCAATCATGAAATACTTCATCATTTCATTTTTATTGCCACCGATAACGTAATTTACTTTTTGAGTCTGCATGTAGGCACCACCAACAGAGATGGCTGTAACGATGAAGACTCCAAATAATAATAGAATTTGATTATTAGCATTGCTAGTCCAGCCAAAGATGACGAAGACTAAAGTCATAATAACTAAAGAAGCAATAGTCATACCAGATACAGGCGCATTGGAACACCCAATAGTACCAGCTAATCTGGCAGATACGATAACGAATAACAAGGCCAAGATAATTGAAAGGATTCCACCAACGATTGCCATGGCAATGTTACCAGAGATAAAGAAACCTACGACAAAAATTGCAATAACAGCAATCAATAATGACCAAATTCCTAAGAGATTACGATCATCATTGTTGCCATTTCTAGCATTTAAAGTCTTCTTGATTGAAGTAATGATAACTGGAATCAACTTAACGGCACCAACAATTCCACCGCAAAGCATCATACCAGCACCAATATATTTCGAATATGATCCTGCGACTTGGTCGACGCCCATTTGATTGACGGCAACACTGACATCGTTCCAATCCTTAGCATGATTGCCAGCCATTTGGGTAAAGTTAGCAATCAGTGGCGTGATACCAAAATTCGATAGCACTGAACCAGCAAACATTGTCAAAGCAACATCTAAACCAACAACGAATCCGATTCCGGCTAACATTGGATTAACTTCAGTCGACATCTTCCAGCGATAAAACGAATTACCAACATAGGTGATGGTACTGTTAATCCAACCGAACACTTGGGTCGTGAACAGAGTCAAGACTCCACCGATACCAAAGCCGATTCCCATAAATTTCAAGGAATCCCCTCCGGCTTCGGACGCTACTAAAGCTTCTGAAATGGCCATTGATTCAGGGTAGACCAATTTTCCATGCTCTTCGACGACTAAATAATTTTGAACTAATGAAGACGTTCCAATCGCAAAGAGTACAGCCAAGGCCCCAACTAAAACCCCAGCAATGAAATTGATTCGACCACCGATAACAATAATGGCGGGCAAGACGTAAATCATTCCACTGGCAATTGATTCACCACCACTGGACATCCCTTGGAGAAGGTTCTTGCCGAGGATTCCCTTCTTTTTTGCAAAAGCAGCAACTAATCCTGAACCAATAATTGATCCTGGTATCCCTGCAGCAACTGTCAATCCAGCTTTCATCCCTGAATAAGCAGTCGATGCGGCGAAAATCACTGCCAAGATGGCACCCATAATCATAATAATCGAGTTGCCACCATGATTATCTTTATCAGTCACATATGGAACGTATTTCTCCCCAGAAATTCCTCCATATGCTGACTTAGACAGGCTCTTTTTCATACAAAATGCCTCCTACTTATACTTAAAAAGTAAGCATTAATTTAATCGAATAAATTAAAATTCTTTAGAAATTACGCCCTCCTTTTCTCTTTTTCATTCCAATTCCAATGTTAACGGTTGCAATAATTAAAAACAATATCTTTTTGTGACCTTTGTCACATTATTTCGACTAATTTCCTTAAAATATCATTTTTGTTTAATTACCGTAAACACCTGTCTTTGAATAGTATAACAGATTGCCTTTATATCAATCATTAAGAGCTTTCTAATCTAATTAGTAATTCCAATCAATTTCTTAAAACTTGTGAGATAATTTACAAACGTCATCGATTTTTACTAAATATTTAGTTCAAAGTTTTACTCTTTTACTCTCAAAAATTATTTTTTATTGATTAAAACTCATTTTTTAATTAAGTATCAAAAAATGGCAAAATTCTATATAGAATTTTGCCATTTTTATTATTTAATTTTTTTACTCTGCATCTTTTTATTTTGCAATGAATTGTACAAAGAAATAATAAAGAGGATTGCAATTGCAAAGGTGCTTACGGTTGTGATGCTCAACCCAAAATTTACTAGGTCAAATAATCCTAAAAGAATCAAACCAGCAATGGCGAGATAACTGAACCAAACTTTCATAATTAAGCCTTAGGGTCCAAATTCATTTCAGCTTGCTTTGCAGCAACACGTTCACTGATCTTCATAAATGGAAGATATAAGAAAACACCAATTGCTAGGATAATGACTTGTAGGATAACGGCCCGCCAATCACCGGCTGTCGATAGATATGGACCAATCAAAGGCGGCGTTGTCCATGGTACTAAGACGACTGTTCTTGATACCCAACCTAGAAGCGTTGCGTAGTATCCCATCAAAGCACCAATAACTGGGAATAATACGAATGGAATCATCAATGGTAAGTTGAAGACGATAGGATAACCAAAAATCATAGGTTCGTTGATATTGAAAATACCAGGTGCCAACGATAGTTTAGCAACATCTCTACCAGCTTTAACTTTACTGAAGAGAAGAATAGCGATAATTAAAGAAATTGTTGAACCAGAACCACCAACTAAAACGTAGTTTGATACGAAAGAAGTAGTGATGATGTTAGGAATTTGTGCATGGTGAGCATAAGCTAACATATTTTGGTTCATATTGATCAATACCAGTGGATCCATCAAAGAACCTGAAATAACTGTTTGGTGAATACCCAAAGTAAAGAGGAAGTTAGCACAGAAGTAAATGACACAAAAGCCAACAATACTTGTGTTAAATCCACGAAGTGGTTCTTGAATCCAATCCTTGATTAAATTGATCAAATCGGCGTTGAACAAACCAGCTAATAATGCAGCAATCAAAGCAAAGATTGACATCAAAATCAAAGCAGGAATCAAAACGCTGAATGATTGACTAACTGCAGGTGGAACATTTTCACCTAAATTAATCTGTAATTTTTTGATACCAGCTAATTTGATAAAAATAGCCGTAGCCACAAGTCCGACGATGATACCACCGAACATACCTTGTGTACCAGTATTTAGATAACTCATACCACCAGTAACAGTGTGCATGGTCTTACCGTTCATACCAGCTAAAGAAATAGAACCAGGCATCATGATGAATAGACATGCCAAAGACATGGCAGAAGCCGCAATCGGATTATTGAATCCTTTATTACGAGCCAACATGAAGCCAATCATAGGTGCAACTAAGACACCGGCAACGTTCAAAGTACCATTTGATATGGCATTACCAAAAACTTGAACTTTTGCTAAAGTAGCACCCTTGAATAACCAAACGAAAACCGTGTTATTAAGCAATGTACCTAAACCAGCGATAATAAAGACTGGCAAGATAACAGCGAAAGCATCACGTAACGATCTTAGATAAACCCAATTACCAACTGTGACAGAAACCTTAGTGAATTTATCTAAGAAAGAATCATGTTCTAGTTTTTCTGATGTTGATTCACTAGCCATAAAATTCGCCCCCAGAATATTTTTTTACTACTTTAAATCTGATAAATCTGAGCCATTAGTTTTAATAACGTGTTGCAACCACCAATAGCTCTTCTTTGGAACACGTTTCATATCTTTCAAGTCATGGTTAGTTCGGTTGACATAAACCGTTCCATAGTGCTTGTCCATATTGCCGCTGGAACTTGGGATATCAATTAGGCCCCATCCTAAATAACCGATAACTTCGACGCCATCCTCAAAAATAGCATCTTTCATAGCTTGAATATGCTCACGATGGTATTCAATGCGCTCATCGTCTTGAATCTCACTACCATCGAATTCTTCACGTAAACCAATTCCATTTTCAATTGGAAACATTGGGACACCGTACTCGTTGTAAACCTTAGTTAAAATATCTCTAAATCCTAAGGGATCGATTTGCCAACCAAATTCCGATGATTTCAGATATGGATTCTTTTTTACGCCCTTATCAAGGTAATAATTAGGAATAGTTCCTTCTGGAACAAGATCTGAACTAATCGTATCGCTCCTATAATAGCTAAATGCAATAAAATCTGACGTCACTTTTACAAGCGCCTCATCATCATTCAACTGATAATCCATATCAATCTGATGGTTTTTAACAAAGGTCAAAACTTCCTTTGAATAACGTCCAAAGACAAAGACATCCAACAAGTCGCGATTCAAAAATTCATTGATTTGACGAGCGTATAAGATATCTTTGGGCTTTGGAGAAGCTGGATACACTTCGCTATAAGCTAACATCCCCCCAGTCTTGCAATCAGTTTGTTCGTGAATATAGTTAACAACGCCAGCATGAGCCAACATAACGTGATGACTGATTTGATACAATTCATCAATTGTTTTATCACCCTTCAAATAACCAGCAATCCTAAATGCGCCGCTAGTGTGATAGAGGTTTCGTTCGTTAAAAGTAATCCAATACTTGACTCGGTCACCAAAACGCTTAACCATTTCAATTCCGTAACGAACAAAAGCGTCCACCACATGACGTGATAAAAAGCCGTTATATTCTTCTGCTAAGTGCAGTGGCATATCGAAGTGATACAGGCAAATCATTGGCGTGATGCCACGTTTTAGTAACGCAGTAATCAGCTTGTCATAAAACTTGATTCCTTCCTCATTGAAATCCCCATCACCCATTGGATTAACGCGACTCCATGATATTTGGAAACGATAGAAATTCATCCCTTCTTTTGCCATCAAATCGAAATCTTCGTTGTAACGATGATATTCATCAATAGCATCATGCCAATCTGACGCATCCTTTGTGGCGGGTCTGACATCGTAAACCGACTTGCCTTTTCCTCCGATATCAAAAGCACCTTCAGTTTGCATGCTGGAACTCGAGTTGCCCCAAGCAAAATCCTCTGGTAATTCTTCCGTCATATTACACCGTCCTTTCGTTTATTTATCTTTTGAATACGCTTTCATTATACATCGCTTTCGACCTATGTAAATACTTATTTTATAAAAAGTATATACTTTTATTTAAGGGCAGAAAAAGACTAATAAAAATGCTAAACTTAGTAGGAAAAACTATCGAGAAAAAAGAGAACAATTATGGCATATAAATATAAAGAGGTCGCTGACAAATTACGCCAGCAAATAAAGACTGGCAAATATGCGCCTGGGGAGCTGATGCCAGATCAAAATCAAATGGCTCGAAATTTCGGTACTACCCGCATTACTGTCCACAAAGCTATTCAACAGCTAGTCGTTGAAGGGATGGTTTACTCAAAGCGTGGTGCTGGTACTTTTGTTCGCAAAGATTATAAAATCGATAAAAGCGAATTTGGAGTTGTTTCCCCAATCGACAAACCTTTGGGAGCTACCAGAACCAATGAGGGCAAAAAAGTTACCAGTAAAATCGTTGAATTATCAGCCCGCATCCCTACTAAAAAAGAAGCTGAACAACTATTGATTCCAGACACCGAACCAGTTTATGTGATTCGAAGAGTCCGTTACGTCAACAAAGAAGTTTTTGCTTATGAGCACACTATCATGCCCACTTCTATCACGACCTTAACCGACGATATTTTGAAAAAATCGATTTATGGACATTTACAAAGCGAAGGCCTAAGCATTGAGGGCTCTCATCGAGTGGTCAGTGCCAAAAAAGCTGATCAAGATGACATTAAAACTGGCATTGCAAAAGAAATTGGCGAACCCGTTTTAGTCATCAATCAATTAAGCTATCTTGATGATGGTCAACCATTTGAAATTTCTGAATCGCATTTCCCTTATGAGCACAGTCAAATAATCGCTGATGTCACATTATAAAAAATACTCCACAACACTTAGATTCTTCATCTAAATGTTATGGAGTATTTTTAATATGTATTGTTGCTGTAATAAGTCTTATCTAATCCATAAGTCTTATAATCAGTATTATCTTCATCATTGAAGAACGATTTATTTTTCGCATTCAATTTGGTTTCCGTGTTGTCTAATGTAGCTGAATCAAGTCCTAAATTAGCACGTAACTTATCTGAAGCCTGTTGGAGCGTTTGCGTAGGCAAAACTTGATACGAACTTTGATTGATCCAAGCCGTCTGTCCTTGCAGCTGATTGAAGCTCATCGATTTAGAAGCATTATGATACTTCAAAATAATCTGGTCGATTTGACTAGTCGTTAAATCAGTATTGATATCTGAACCTAACGATTTAATCAAATCAGGCAATTTAGCAAGATACTTAGGCTGCTCAAGTTTTTTGACGACCGCCTTTAAAATTTGTTGCTGACGAATTTGACGACCATAATCTCCACGTGGGTCTTGATACCTCATCCGTGCATAAGTTAAAGCTTGTTTGCCATTTAAGTGATGCGTTCCTTTAGGAATCGTTATCCCATCAAATGACACATTGAGATCACTCTTGACAGTCACGCCACCGACGAAGTCAACTGTTTTTTCTAAGGCTTTCATATTGATGGCTACATGATAATCAACTGGAACGCCTAAGAAACTGCCCACTGTCTTTTTAGCCATCGTTGCCAAACCAATATTATAAGCAGCATTGATTTTTTGAACATTCTTTTCCTTATCTCCGACCATTTCAGCTAGAGCATCACGAGGAATCGAATAGGCAACAGTCTTTTTCTTAGCTGGATTCAAGGTCAAAAGCATCATCGTATCAGAATTCCCTCGATCGACTCGGCCATCAGTTCCTGTATCGGCCCCCAATAAAAGAATTGAAAAAGGCTTACCCTGATTGATTTTCTTGGAAACACTGGAGTTAGCTGTATTCAATGAATTTAGCGATTGTTGGGTTTTATAAACAAAAACTCCACCAATTGCTAAAGCCACTAAAACAACTGCTCCGAATAATATAGAAATAATTTTTAATTTTTTCATATTGTTTTCCTTATATTTTAGTAAACTTCATTATAAATCACACCCTTCTATATCGGCAAATTTCAAAAAGAGACATTTTGCCATAATATCGCTTTCATATAATAAATAGCAATGTTACGCTCGCTTTAGGAAAAATTTAAGGAAGTGAGCTCATGTCAAAATTAGCACAAGCACTGATTGTTCTCGATTTTCAAAAAGCACTTCAATATAGTTATGACTTTAAAGGATTGCTCAAAAAAGTTAATGACCGTATTACTTTATATCGACAAGCTAATTTACCAATTATTTTTGTACAACATCATGATCAAAACGTTGTTCATGACAGTGATCTATGGAAGTTCCCCAAAGAATTGGACAAACAAAAAGAAGACCTAATCGTAGAAAAATCTCACGACAATGCCTTCTTTAAAACGAATTTGAATGAACTGTTGATGCAAAATAGTATTCGGACCCTTGAAATTTGTGGTGCACAGACAGAATATACCTGTAATGCCACTATCGTCATGGCACATGGATTAGGTTACAAGATTTTAATGGAGCACGATATGACGACAACTTTTGACAACGATTATTTAACAGCTGAAGATACGATTTCATTTTTTGAAGAACTTTGGAGCAAGCGTTTTGTTGAGTTCCAATAAAAAGTAAAAAAGCCGCTCAATTCGGCTTTTTTGACTCGTTATGCATAAGTTGCTCCACTGTGAATCAGTTCGTAACCATTCAAATTCAAATCGCCTAAAATTTGATTGATTACTCTGTCAGGAAATTCTGCTCGGTCTTTATGAACTAAATAGAATTTGGATAAGTCATCTGAAATAATCCAATGTCCAATCTCGGTTAGCTCTGGATAGTCGTTAGGATTGAAGTCGACTGACCGGTCGAAATCGATTGTGATTATCTCACCGTCGTCCCATCTAAAAAATTTACTCGTCACTGGTAAATTTATCATCATCACGCACCCTTTCATCTTAATGTAACCGTTTCCATGAACCATATTAACACCTTTTGAGCAGAAAAAAAGCGTGAATCTTATTTTGCAGATTCACGCCAAAAATAATTTTTTACATAAACTTCTCTAAAGCCATGCGGAACTTAGCTTCTGGTTGGTAACCAACGAGACGTCCGACAACATTGCCGTCTTTTTTAACGATAAATGTTGGGATTCCTTGAATACCGAAATTATTAGGAGTATCAGGGTTGTGATCAACGTTCATAGAAGTGAACTTAATCTTATCCCCTAACTCATCTTTTGAAGATAGCTTCTCCAGAATTGGGTTCATCATTTTACATGGAGGACACCAATCAGCATTAAAATCAGTGATTACAAGTCCCTCTTTTGTCTCGTCATTGAATGTCTTATCAGATAATTCTGTAATATTAGCCATCATTCAATCTCCTTCTCATATCTTTATACTGATAATATACCCCCTAGGGTAAAATGACGCAACTATTTTGATTTTATAGGACCCTGTGGAAAAATAAAGCAATTATTTGCTACCCGTTACCCATATGGGTATAATTGTAACAACAAATCAAATTGGGAGGTTAATTATGGCACAAACACAAGAAGAAATCGCAAGCAAAAAAATCGTCAGTCGTCTAAAAAGATCCCGCGGCCAATTAGACGCCGTATTAAGAATGATGGACGAAGAAAAACCCTGTACCGACGTTTTAATGCAATTATCAGCAGTTAAATCAAGCGTTGATAAAGCGATGAAGTTAGTGATCGCCCAAAATATTAGGAAGAACTCAAATTGTCATGATGAAAAACAATTGGAAGAATTGCAGAAGTCATTGGATTTGATGTTGAAAACAAAATAGAGAGCGGAGCAGGGGCGCTCAGCCCACGAGGATTAAGACAATTTCACAAATTGCTCGCGCACCTTGCGAGCGATTCGTGAAATAGGCTTAACCGGAATGGGTTGCCCCTGTGTAGCTCGTTTCCACTATAAAACTAAAACCAGTGGTTATTAACAAAATAACGCATGGTTATATAAATATATAATTTAAACAGTAAAAACAAGCGGCAGCAACCCTAAAGAGGTTACCACCGCTATTTTTATACAATAAATCTCAACTCTTATTCATCATAATATCCAAAATAACCGGATCAGTCTCCTTCAACCCCTGACTACCCAGTTCACCAATCCCCCGAATAGTCTCATCAACATCGTTGCAAACCAATCCATTGCTACTAGGAACAACAATCCCCTTCATAGCCAATTTCATCCCACGATACATCGAAGAAACCGAGCTAGCAACTTTCATTGCACAAGAACAGCCTGCCCCATCGCAGACCATCCCTACCGAATCTCCTGCCATATTCTTGATTGACATAGAAGCAGTTTCAAAGTCACCGCCTAACAAATAACAAGCACCAACGCTTGCACCCATAGCAGCTGAATCTGCCGCGCAAAAGGCTGAAAGCACTGGCAAAAAAGCGTGAATGTAAATTGCCGTCAGATGCGATAAAGTTAAAGCCCGAATCAATTTTTCCTCAGAAGAATTATTTTCTTTAGCCACGACCCAAACGGGAACTGTCGCTGAAATCCCTTGATTTCCAGAACCAGAATTGGACATTGCTGGTAAAGTTGCACCACCCATTCGAGCATCTGAAGCAGCAACGGTATAAGTCAAAATTTGATTTTCCAAAGTAGCTTTCCCAGAATCTTCAACTAATGAGCGGCCTAAGTTCATCCCATATGAATTCGTCAAGCCTTCTTTTGACAAAGCCACGTTTAAATCAGCGGATTTTTTCATGAAGGCAATTTTTTCTAGTGGAATTTCCATTGCAAAATCCCAGATATTTTCGAATTTTTGCGTCTGCATGTAAAGTTTCAAAGCTGATTTAGCATGAGGCTTAGGACGATCTTTTTCATATAATATTTGGTCATTTTTAACTATTTTAAAAATATTCGTGTGGTCATCGGCAATATAAACTGTCACGCTATCTTTACCACTGACAACTGTCACATCAACATACAAATCATCATCAACTTTAGCTAAGCTAACTTTGACTTTTCCCGAATGTGCTAAGGTTTTGATTTCTGGCAGGTCACTATTTTTTATCTTAGAAATAACTTTTAACTTGGCATTGGGGTTACCAACTAGAGCACCAGCTGAAGCGGCAATTTGCAGGCCTGGCTCTTTAGTTCCTGGAACCATGACGGCCATTGCATTTTTCATGATATTTAAAGAAACATGCACGTCGATTTTATCTACTTTTTTAGATGGCAGATATTTTGCACAGACGGCCGCTCCATATGCTACGGCTACCGGTTCAGTACAACCAGTTGCTGGTACTACTCCTTCGTGCAGTGCTTCAATAAACTTTTCAAATTCTCGCTTCATTGTTAAAACCTCGCAGTCTAATTACTTTTGTTTATTTTTGTAATCGCTTTCAGTATAACAATTGTTGGGAGATTTGGGAATGTTGATTTTTAACTCATAAGACTAAACAAAAAATCACTACCCGTCTCTTAGGTAGTGAAATAATTAAAACTTAGCATCAATTTATTTATATTCTGATTGATACTGCTCTTGATATTCAATTAATTCTTTAATATCTTGACACTTTGATAGAGCCGCTTGATATTGTTCATGAATATCGGGATTTACCCTTTCACCCTCATCTGTATCGACCATATGAACTTCCTCAGTACCAGCCTGCAATGAAGTTTTAAAGTACCACATTTTATAATGTAAAAAGTCTAATTGATCTTGTAAATTTTCAATTTGATTCTTTACTGATTTTTCTTCGTTATTAAGTAAATCATATCTTTCCTGAAGAGTAATATCACCTTTCATACAAAGATTAATGAAATGGCGAATCTCTTTAATAGTCATTCCACATTTTTTCATACAATCAATTACTTCTAAAAAATTAAGGTCATTATCTTTAAATGAACGTCGACCAGCTTGATCACAATCAACAAATGGCAATAATCCATTTTTATCATAAAATCTTAAAGTAGACGTTGGTAAATTCAATTTTTTAGCAACATCGCCAATTAAATATCGCAAAATATTTCAATCCTTTCTTGACTTAAACCATGGTTTAAGCAGTATTGTAGCACACGTAATTAAGAAATAATTATTTAATTAGGAAGGAATTTATTAAAATGAATAAAACATGGTTAGTAACCGGTACGCATACTGGTTTTGGAAAACAATTAGCAATTAAATTAGCACAACAAAAGAATGTTAATTTAGTCGCTACTTCAAGAAAGCCAGGTCAATTAGATTATTTGGATCAATATGATCATGGTCAAATCATTAAAGTTATTCTCGATGTAACTAATCATAGTCAAGTTATTGATGCAGTTAATTCAGCGATGGACCATTTTAAACAAATTGATGTCTTAGTAAACAATGCCGGAATAGGCTATTTTGGTACTTTTGAGGAATCAGCAATTGATGAGGCTAAATATATGTTTGACGTTAATGTTTGGGGGCTAGTCGATATGACTCGTCAAGTGCTTCCAATCATGCGCAAACAAAAATCGGGAGCAATTGTAAACTTTTCATCCATTGGCGGACTTTATTCATTCCCAACACTTTCTTTCTATCATGGAACAAAATATGCTGTTGAGGGAATCACTGATTCAATCCGCAAAGAGGTCGAAGGTCTTGGTATCAAAACTATGCTAGTAGAACCCAGTGGATTCCGTACTGACTGGGCGGGACGTTCTTCACATAAAACTCTACCAACTCATGAAGACTATGAACAATTTGTTGAATTTATTAATCAAAATGCAACTGGTGCACACCATGAACCTGGTGATCCACAAAAAGCTGCTGAAATTATCATTGATCAAGTTGTAAATAACTTTGACAATCTACCTATGCATCTACCTTTGGGTAAAACTTCTTCAAACCTTGCGATTAAAAAGTACGAAGAACTTTTGAAAGAATTTAAAGACTTACGTAAAATTTCATTGTCAGCAGATCAGCCGGAATAAGGTTAGAATTGATTATGGAAATACAAATGGTTTCAATATCCGTAAAATAGGAGAGATATAAATGGCTAAGAGTGAATTACAAAAGCTTGAAGATGGTGAATGGTATAAATTAACTGACCAAGAAGTTGCTAATAGAAAGATTAACTCCGCAACTTTATGTCGAGATTTTAATGCTATTCCAGAAAATCAACCGGATAAGCAAGAGGCTAAAGCTCGTGAAATTTTTGGTTCGGCTGGTAAAAACTTGATTGTTCATAGTCGATTAAATGTAGATTATGGTAAAAATATTCATATAGGTGACAATTTTTTATCTAACTATAACTTAACTATTTTAGATATTGCACCAGTTAATATTGGCGACAATGTTTGGATTGGTCCAAACACTGATATTTATACTGTTAATCATCCATTGACTGCTAAAGGTCGCAAACAGCGACTTGGAATTGGTAAAGTTGTTAACATTGGTAATGATGTTTGGATTGGCGGCCACTGTACAATTTGTCCTGGAGTTACTATTGGCAATGGTGCGGTTATTGCTGCTGGTGCTGTTGTAACTAAGGATATTCCTGATAACGTTTTGGTTGGTGGCGTTCCAGCTAAAGTTATTAAAAAGATTGAACAATAACTAAAAGTATAATTGTGTTTAGATACATTAAAAGAAGCTGAACTCTTAATGGGGTTCAGCTTCTTTTTTGGTTTTGATGATGATAATTTTTTCTTTGGGGATGTTTTTAACTTTAATAACATACGGTTATTTGCTGTATAACCATTGGTTCTGGCTATATAGTGGAAACGAGCTCCACAAGCCAGCTACTTCCGGTTAAGCCTATTTCACGAATCACTCGCAAAGTGCGCGAGCAATTTGTGAAATTGTCTTAATCCTCGGTAGCTCCCGGGCTTGTTGCGCTCTCTGTTCTACAACATCAATCCAACTGAATAGTGAATAGCCATAGTAATCAATCCAACGATAATATTTCTTACCATCGCTGTCTTGACTAATCCATCACCTAACTTAGCACTTAAATATCCTGTCAAGGCAACTGATAGGGTTACGGCTAATATTGTGCCGGGCCATTTGATTGAGGCTGGCAATAGGGTCATGGCTACTAACGGAAAGATTCCACCTGCTGAGGCTGATACTAGTGATGAAAAGGCTGCATCCCAGGGGCTCATGTAATGTCCTAATTGTAGGTCATACTTAACTCGGACAACGGTTCCTAAGGCATCTTTTTCCATTAATTCTTTCGCAATTTTATCGGCAGTAACTTGCTTAACGCCACGGTCGACGTAATAGGCTGCTACTACTTCTAATTCATCTTGATAATTAGTTTTAATTAGGTCGCGTTCTTTTTCGATAGCGGCTCTTTCTGTATCTTTTTGCGAACTTACTGAAGCATATTCACCTGAAGCCATTGAAAAGGCACAAGCTAGCAAGTCAGATAATCCGGCAATAAAGATAGTGAAGGTGTTGGTCGTTGCTACGGCGACTGAGAACAAGACACCGACAACGGTCAAGATACCATCGTTTGATCCTAGAACACCAGCACGGAGAGTATTGGAACGTTCGGCCATAGTTTTCTTTTGTTTTTTAGGTTTAGTCATAGTCACTGATTTCATTTTTCTTCCTCCCTACTAGTGTGCAAATAGCGAACCAATTGCAAAGGTTACGAACATTGTTAAAAGTCCGGAGACAACGTTTCTAATAACAGCTTTGCCTCGTTTAGCTCCGCCAAGGGTTGCGGCAGCGTATCCGGTAATTACTAAAGCGATGATAACGGCGATGACAGTCGCAATCATTCTGATATTTTCGGGAAACATCGTGATTGAGACCAATGGCAAAATCGAACCGGTTGGGAATGATATCATTGATGCCAACGCAGCTGAGATAGCACTAGTCTGCTCTTTAGGATTAAAACCATATTTTTCACGAACAGCAACATCTATCGGATCATCGCTTAACATTTCGGTAGTGGCTTGAGTTGCTAATTCATTGGAAATCCCAGTACTTTGATATTTATCACGAATCGAATTGAATTCTTCTTCATAATGCCCATCTAAAGCGGCTGATTCTTTTTCAATCGCACGCTTTTCACTATCACGTTGGGTACTTACAGAGACCCACTCGCCCATTGCCATTGAGATAGTACCGGCTAACATTCCGGCAATCCCTGACAAGAAGATAGCGTGACTGTTGCTTTGGGCTCCAGCAACACCGATAACAATTCCGGCAACTGAAATGATTCCATCATTAGCGCCCATGACACTGGCACGCATAACATTGATCTTTTCAGCTAAACTTTGTTTCTTTTTTTCTTTAGGCATTTAGCTCACTCCTTAATTGTATCTCAGATTGGAATGGTTCTCATCTGCTAACGAGTACATAATAACGCAGGCTTTCTGAAAAGTAAACAATTAGTGACATAAAAGCGATTTCAGCAGAAAAGTCTTCTTTTCTTGGAATTATCATATATTTAGTAATATAATCAAGCTGTAATGATTCTTAGATAGAAAGGAAGATTGCTCATGGCTAGTAATGCCGTAATGGAAGAAACGTTACAGGTCTTGAAAGAACACAAATTAAGAGTCACGCCACAACGCCACATTATTTTGGCCTACTTAGTTAGCCATCATAATCATCCAACAGTTGAGACAATCCGCGACGATGTGGGCAAAGAACTACCTAACGTCGGTTCATCTACGATTTATAATACCTTAAACACCTTTGTTGACCATCATTTAGTCGTTGAACTTCAAAACGGTGACGGCAGTACCCACTATGATTACTTTGGTACTCCCCACTATCACGCTATTTGCACGAACTGTGGACGTATTGTCGATGTTACGTATCCCGGTTTTGGCGATACCGAAAAAAACTTTGAAGAAAAGACTGCTGAACTATCTGGATATATGATTTCCGGCAATCATATGGAAGTTTATGGTCTCTGCCCTGAATGTCAAATCAAATTAGGAATTAAAAATTAGTGAAAAAAACTATCTACTTTATTTGTAGTGGCAATGCCTGCCGTAGCCAAATGGCTGAGGGCTATGCTAAAAGTTTCCTACCTGATTGGGACGTCAGAAGTGCCGGAATCAGAGCTGATGGACTCAATCAAAGAGCTGTTCAAGCTATGTCAGATGATGGAATCGATATTTCAGATCAAAAATCACAAGTAATCGATGAAAAGTTTATGCAAGAAGCTACAATTGTTATTACTCTTTGTGGCGAAGCACGTGATAAATGCATTATTCCTCAACACGCTCGCTGGTTGCATTGGCCTATAAACGACCCTGCACTAGCTTCTGGCAGCGAAGAAGAAATTGCCAAAGCTTTTATTGAAGCTCGCGATGAAATCAAACAAGACGTTTCTAAATTAGCCGATTATTTAAAGAAGCAACTTTAGTCAGAATCACAGAGTTCTCTGTGGTTCTTTTTTTGTTTTTATTCAAATGATAAATTTTATCATTTACATTTTGATGAACTTACATTAAGATTAAATAGTAATTTTTATTATTAAGGGAGAAAAATCTATGTTTAAAAAGTACCGAATACTTTTTGGAATCATTCTTATCTGCAGTCTGTTTTTAGCATTTTTATCAGGCTGCTCTAACAAAAAAGTTTCAAGTTCTTCACAGAAGCTAAACATCATCACCACAACCGATTTTTATGGCGAAGCTGCTAAAAAAGTCGTCGGTAATAAGGGAACTGTTACTTCATTGATCAACAACCCCGCTATCGACCCTCACGACTACGAACCAACGACTGATACTGCTAAAAAAGTTAGTAAAGCTGACATCACGGTTGCTAACGGTTTAGGTTATGATTCTTGGATGAACAAATTGAACAAAAAATCTGATGATTCCTTCATTAAAATAGGTGAAGACGTCATGCACAAAAAAACTGGCGACAATCCTCATATTTGGTACAATCCTCAAACTATGCCTAAATATACGCGCCTCTTAGCTAAAAAATTAGCCAAGAAAGATCCTAAGAATAAACAATATTATGAAAAGAACGCTCAAAAATATATCAACTCGTTAAAGCCTGTGCAAAACGAATTAACTAAACTCAAGCAACTGTCAGAAAAATTGCCTAACAAAAATGTTTATGTCAGTGAACCTGTTTTTGACTATTCAATTTCTGCTTTAGGCTTCAAAGTCACTAACAAGAGTTTTGAAAAGGCAGTTGAAAATGGTACTGATCCAACACCGTCTGAAATCAAAAAAATGCATCAAGGCATCAAAGACAAAAAAATTGCCTTCTTCGTTCTCAACAGTCAAACTGACAGCAAACTTGTTAATAACTTAGTAAAAATGGCAAAGAAAAATAACATCCCCGTTCTCAAAGTGACTGAAACTTTGCCTAAAGACAAAACTTATCAAGAATGGATGTTATCGCAATATCAACAATTATCTAAAATTTTACAAAGAGAGTGAACAAATTGATTAGAGCACAAAACTTAACTAAACGATTTGGTAATCAATTAGTTTTTCATGACTTAAATTTTCAAATCAACGATGGCGAATTCATCAGTTTAATTGGACCAAATGGTTCTGGTAAAACAACGCTAGTTAAAATCCTCATGGGACTGGAAAAGAAATCAAGTGGCGAATTATTAATCGATTCCAAACAAACGATTGGCTACGTCCCCCAATTTCGCAACATCGACTTAGACTATCCTTTAGATATTGAACAATTTATTCGTCTCAATCTAAAATTTACGCTCAGTCCTGCTAAAAGAAAAAATGGCAATGAAATGATCAAGACAATCTTAGAAAAAACTGGTTTGACTAACTTAAAGAATCGTCCTTTAGGTTTAGCTTCTGGTGGCGAGAAACAAAAAGCTTATTTAGCCCAAGCACTTTTAAATGACCCCAAAGTTTTAATTCTCGACGAGTCAACAGCCAGCCTTGACGTAGAAGTGAAGTTACAGCTGATGGACCTAGTTCAAGAGTTAAATCGAAAATATCATTTAACAGTTATTTTCATCAGCCACGATTATGATTTAACTAAAAAGTATACTAAACGAGCTTTGTTATTTAAAAATAAAACATTGACTGAAATTTCAGCTCAAGATATTTCAGAAGACATGTTTGGGATGGAGGCTTAAAAATGTTTGAATATGAATTTATGCGTCAAGCCTTCATTGCTAGTACCTTTATCGCAATTACAGCCGGTATCGTCGGCGTCTTCGTTGTTTCTAGAAATATGTCCTTTTTATCGCACACTCTTTCAGAAATTGGCTTTGCGGGAGCATCGTTTGGTATTTTAGTGGGCATCTCTCCTTTAGCTGGAATGATTCTGTTCACTTTAGTCAGTTCAGTCGCGGTCGGAAGTCTAAGTAGCGAATCTTCCAGAAGAGAGGCCTCAATCAGTGCCATTTCTTCACTCTTCATTGGTTTAGGGATTCTTTTCCTATCGCTTTCTTCTGAATCAAGCAGTTATGCAACAAACATTCTCTTTGGAAGCATCGTCGGTATCAGTGCTAAAGAAGTTCAACAATTATTGATTTTAGCTTTGTTTGTAATTTTTATTTTCGTAATTTTTTACAAACCATTAACTTTTGATTCCTTCGACCACATCGGGGCTCAAGCTTCAGGATTAAAAACGCGTTTGCTTTCGATTGCCTTTTTAGTAACTTTAGCTTTGAGCGTCAGTATCGGTGCCCAAATCGTTGGTTCTTTGTTAGTCTTCGTTTTACTAACACTTCCCGGTGCCACAGCAAAATATTTAGTTCACTCGATTCCAAAACTCATTATGGTGTCAGTTGGATTATCTTTAGCAGGCGTTTGGTTAGGACTTTATCTAGCCTTCATCACTAATTGGCCCGTTACTTTCTTCATTTCAGCCTTTGAAGTTATCGCCTACTTCTTAGGTTTGACTTATAAGAATTGGAAACTCAATCATTAATAAAGAAGGCTGGTCATAACATGGTCAGTTTTAAAACATTAAGTAAAATGTCTCCTGGTAATTGAACTTTATTACTAGGAGACATTTGTTTTAAGCACAAAAAGCTATATTATGTTCCGCGTTTCAAGTTTAGGAGCAGAAATAGTTATATCTCAAACTCTTTTTAATTAATATTTGAAGAAATAAAAAACCTCCCTCTGAATCACAACAATTAGGAAGGTCTATCTCAACTTAAGAAATACTAATTTTTAATTTTTTGCCCATTACTGATGCGAGTATTGATAGTTTATCTACACTAATATTATGACCAGTTTCAATTCGAGCTATCGTTGATTGTGGCATATGAGCTTTTTGAGCAAGTTCACTTTGAGTCCAACCGAGCTCTTCTCTTGCTGTCAACAATGCAACAGCACTATTCATTTGATCATTATATTTATCAAATTCTTTTTTAAATTCTGGATTCTTTAAATCTTTTTTTAATTCTGAATCAAAACTAATATTATTTTTCATTAATATTCTCTCTTTCGACAATCTCTTTATATTCTCTCCTCAGCAATTTAGCATGTTCAATAACTCGAGGCGGTGTTTTTCCTGTTTTTTTAGTAAATCCATTGGTAAGCATGTATTTATTGTTAATAATATGAAAATATAAGACTCTTTGAATATTACTTCCAAGTTTTGATCTCACTTCATATAAGTCATTATCAATCTTTTTAACCCATTCCATCCTTTCGGAAATATAGAGACCATGTTCTTCGATATTGTATATTGTTGCCTTTAACTTAGCTAAATCTTTTAGTGGTAAACTACCATAAAATTCTCTAACTTCATTTTTGCCATCTGGACGTATATATTCTTCAAATTTCAACTTATATTTTTTCATATAGTTATTATAGCATATATGCTATTAAAGACACATGTTAAGGCTTATTTACAATCCTATATTTTAGTGTCCCCCCATTCTCTTTATGTCAAGAATTTCAAGAATAGATAATCCAAAAAAAAGTTCCAAGTCAAAATTGAATTCGACTTGGAACTTTTTAAATTGCTTATTAATTTTCGACAGCTAATTTCTTCGTGCATTCTGGGCATAAACCATAAACCTCAATTGCGTGACCCTCAACTGTATATCCTGGCAATTGATCAGTGAAGAACTCCATTGGACAAGCCTTAAGTTCAGTTACCTTGCCACAATTTTTACAAACGAAATGGTGGTGATGACGGTGTCTGAAATCACACTGATATTTAACTAGCGTATGATCTTTTTCTTGATACTCGACCAAACCGATTTCAGAGAACTCTTTGAGATTTCGATAGATGGTGTTATTGCTCATCCCTGGGTAAAGTTTGCGCATATAATTGACGATATCATTGATGGAAACGTATTGAACGGTAAATTTGCCTAAGTAATCCAACAAATCTGTCCGTTGTTTAGTTACTTTATAATTATTTTTTTTGAGAATTTCTATTGCTTTTTCCACGAGTCTCATTCCTTTTTTCTAATCATTTGTAGTGTACCATAATTAGTAATTATTACGCATTAGAAATGTTTTTAGTTATAATTAAGGTAAATTTGCTACTATTTGCTAGTATATATAGTAGAAACTATTGGTTGGGAGATTTGTTGTTAATGAAAAATACAATTTTAATCGTTGAAGATGAACGTAGTCTTTCAAGTTATGTCGGGAAAGAATTAGAATTTGAGGATTTCAATGTCATTATCGCTAACGATGGCGTTGAAGCCTTAGATTTGTATGAAAAAAATCAAAACAAACTCTTGTTGATCCTTTTGGACTGGATGTTACCAAAATTAGATGGTATGGAAGTTCTCAGAAGAATCAGAAAGAACGACCAAGTCCCAGTTATTGTCATGACCGCTCGAGATTATGTTGGCGATAAAGTTGCTGGTTTAGATAACGGTGCTGACGATTACATCACAAAGCCTTTTGAAATCGAGGAGCTCTTAGCTCGGATTCGTGTAATCCAACGACACGTTGAACACATGACAGAACCTGAACAAACCTATCAAGTAGCTGATCTGACTTTAAATACCAAATCGCATCAAGTTACACGAAATGGCGAGAATGTTCAATTAACTAGACGTGAATACGACCTCTTGCTCTTTTTCTTGCAGCATACTGGACAAGTCTTCACGCGTGATGAGTTACTCGACAACGTCTGGGGAAAAGATTTCCTTGGTCAACAAAATGTTGTTGATGTTTATGTCGGTTACCTTCGTGGAAAAATTGATGGCAAAAAAAATAAACCGCTGATTCAAACGATTCGCGGCGTTGGCTACTCACTTGAGGATGTTATCGAATGAACAAAAAAGTAGCGCCTACTTATCAAGAACTGATTAACAATGCCATCAGAAAACTAGTTATTATCATTACTGTGTCAATCAGCATATTGATTTTAGTCGTCGTAGGTATTCAGCGCTATTCACAAACTGTCAGGGATGCGCAAGGTCAGATGATGAGTCTTTATCGAGCTAACATCGATGATATTCCAAGTTTTATCCATTGGAACAATCAGAATAACCGTCACACGCGCCAAAATACGGTCATTCGTGTTAAGACGAAGCAGTCCTCTATCACGGCATCTTCTAGTCGCATGGGGCCTGATATCATCACGACTTCAGCTTCTAAAAAATTTATCAATCAACATAAGTTTAAAATTTTACCTGGTCAACATATCGTTTATGTCCAAGGCTACGGATTATTCTTATTCTACAAAAATTCTGAAGATGGTACGACTTATCAACTTTGGGCTAGTTTAAATAATTTAATCAGTAGTATGATTTTGCTTTTGATAATCATTAGCATCATCACCTTCATTACTTTAGGCTTTGGAACCTGGTGGGCAGCACAATTATCTGCTAAGTTAAGTTCGCCAACAATTGCTTTAGTAAATGAAACGAGAAAGAAAATTAAAGATACTGATGCTGACCAGCCAACTTTGCAAGTTCCTAAGAGTCCTCAAGAAATCAGTGAACTTGGTCATGTCTTCAATGAATTGTTAAAGACGCAAAATAAACGTCTGCAACGAGAACGGGACTTCGTTTCCAATGCTTCTCACGAATTGAAGACGCCAATCGCTGCCATTCGTGGAAATATTAATTTAATTAAGCGTCACGGCGATAAGCATCCCGATGTTATCCCTGAATCGCTTGGTTTTATTGATGAAGAATCATTGCGGATGCAAAATCTAATTAAGAACCTCTTAGATTTATCAAGAGCTGACCGAGCTGAGCTGATTTTAAAGGATGTTGATTTCTCTAAATTAGCTCAAAATATTGGTACGCAATATCAAAAGACGATTGCTCAGCACTTGAAATTAGAAATCGAACCAAATTTACATATTTCTGGAAACGACGATACTTTGAAGCAAATCATCGTCGCTTTATTGGACAACGCTAATAAATATTCTTCGGAAGATAAGCCGATTACTTTGAGTTTAAAGGAAGTCGATGGCAAAGCTCGTTTGGATATTGCTGATTTGGGAATCGGTATTCCTGATGATCAAAAGAGTTTGATTTTCCAAAGATTTTATCGGGTCGATGTTTCTCATTCTACTGAAATTAAAGGTAGTGGTTTGGGATTGTCGATTGTTTCGCAGTTGGTTAAGTTGAATAATGGAACGATTGAGGTTTTGGATAATCAGCCTTGTGGTTCTATTTTTCGGGTTTGGTTTTAGGATTGCTTATTATTATTTATGAGTCTCCTTTTTGGGGGCTTATTTTTTTTACTATGATTTTTTGATGGATAACAATTGCTCCCATGCTGCATAACCATACCCTTTCTGCTGCATAGTGGAAACGAGCTCCACAAGCCAGCTACTTCCGGTTAAGCCTATTTCCCAAACTGTTCGCATAGTACGCGAACACTTTGGAAAATTGTCTTAATCCTCGGTAGCTCCCGGGCTTGTTGCGCTCTCTTGCTTTCTAAGTTTTTCTTATATAAACCTTATCAAACCTAAGTAGTTCCTTCTCATAAATCCTTGTAAACTATGTTTATTCAATGAAATAAATAAACTAATAAAAAATAATGATTTATCGTAATGAAATGAAAGGACATGGTACTACTTATGTCAGAACTTACTGAAAGATTAAACCAACAATTGCTTGCTGGTGCTTCTCGTCCTTTGATGCAGGATGCAAAGGCGCACTGGTACTCTGGTAACGAGCTTAACTTAGAAAAAAATGTTTGGAAGAATTACTGGAAGAACAAGGGTATTGGTCACAATGATATTGTTTTGATTGCTTTGACTAATTCAGTTTCTTACACTTTGGTCACTCAAAGTTTGTGGGAGATTGGTGCGATTGTTCAACCTATCAATCCTAAGACTACTGAAATTCAAATTAGCGAATTGGAAAATCAATATCACTATTCTGCTATTGTCGTTAACAGCGATGTTTCACAGATGAAGTTTTTGGAGCCTACTTTCTCCAGTCAACCTCGTTTGACTACTTTGCATGAACCTGAGGTTCAAATTTATGTTCGTAACAAACATGTGGCTCATTTAATTGATGATCCAGATGATGACCAAATCGGTCTTATCATGCACACTTCTGGAACTACTGGTAAGCCCAAACGTGTTGGTTTGACGCATCGTCAATTGTTGGCTGGTGCTTTTAATGTCATCGATAGTGAGGAGTTGACTGAAAAAGACAGTACTTTCATCTTAATGCCAATGTTCCACATCAATGCCATGGTCATCTCCAATTTAGCAACACGTTTATCTCATGGACAATTGCTCTTTAGACCAAAGTTCAGTGCTCACCTCTTTTGGAAAGAAGTTGGCGATGAAATGGTTACATGGGTGTCACTCACTCCAGCAATCGTTGCGATTCTTTTGCAACGTGAAGAAAAGCCGGCTGAAAACAACTTGCGATTTCTCAGAACTGCTTCAGCCCCTCTCTTACCAAGTATTCACAAAAAGTTCCACGAAAGATTTAACATTCCCTTAATTGAAAGTTACGGTATGACTGAAGCTGCGGGTCAGATTGCACAAAATCCACTCGAAAAGCCTATTCAAAATACTGTTGGAACAATCCATAAGATTGAAATTAAGATTTTAGATAAAGATTTAAAGGAACTTCCTATTGGTTCTGTTGGTGAAATTGCCTTAAAGGGCGACAACATCATTACTCACTATCTCGACCCTCAACCTGAGGCCTTTGACAATGGATTCCTTTTGACCGGAGACTTAGGTTCACTTGATATCAATGGTTACTTAACGATTGCTGGTCGTAGCAAGGAAATGATTATCCGTGGCGGTGAAAATGTTAATCCTCTTGCCGTTGAAAACTGCTTAGTCAATTTGAAATTTGTTAAGGAAGTCGCCGTTGTTGGAACTCCTGATTTGATTTACGGTGAAACTGTTACCGCCGTTATTGTTCCTAAAGAACAGACTAAAGAACATCAGCACCAACTTGCTTTGTTGAATGAATTAGCAAATGAGCAATTATTACCTGTTGAACGTCCCACAAAATACATTTTTGATATGAAATTACCTAAGAATGCTACTGGGAAAATTCAACGTACGCTTCTAGCTCAAGAAGTGACTCAACAACTTAAGGAGGCTTAAAAATGCAAAAATCTGTCACTTTAGATAGGAAAAAATCTTTTCACCTTCCAATCAATAAACTCTTACCATTTTTGATACCGATACTTGTTCTTTTATTATGGCAAATCAGCAGCAATTTAGGCTGGTTATCCAGTTCTGTCTTGCCTTCACCAATTGCAGTAGTTCAAGATGGCATCAAATTGACGATTTCAGGCGAACTACCTAAAAACTTAAGTATCAGTTTATATCGGGCCACAGTTGGTCTTTTGATTGGTGGTGGAGTTGGCTTTATTCTAGGATTTGTTAACGGAATGTCTCACACTTGCCGTTTACTATTTGATTCATCGATTCAAATGTTTCGTAATATCCCTCATTTAGCCCTTATCCCCTTAATCATCCTTTGGTTAGGAATCAATGAATCAGCTAAGATTTCTTTAGTTGCCATTGGTACGATGTTCCCAATTTATATCAACACTTTCCACGGAATTCGTTCTGTTGATTCAGATTTGATTGAAATGGGAAAATCTTATGAATTATCGAAAAAACAATTATTTTTCAAAATTATCTTTCCAGCGGCTTTACCACAGATTTTAGTTGGTATCCGCTACGCTCTAGGCGTGATGTGGACCACATTGATTGTTGCTGAAACAATTTCTGCTGATTCAGGTATCGGTTATATGGCTAATAATGCCGAAGACTTCATGGATATGGAGACAGTTGTCTTATGTATCGTCGTCTATGCTATCCTCGGAAAAATTTCTGATTTAGTCGCTAAAGGTTTTGAAAGTCTCTTATTAGATTGGCAAAATACTGGAAGGAGCAATGTTTAACGAGTGAACCAATGATTACTGTAAAAAATTTAAATAAAATGTATGATAATTTAACCGCATTACACGATATTGATCTAACTATCAACCAAGGTGAATTCGTAGCCTTAGTTGGTATGAGTGGTGGGGGTAAAAGTACCCTCTTGCGGTTGATTGCCGGACTAGAAAAACCTACTTCCGGTTCAGTTTCTATCAACGCTGATGATTCAAAATCATTGACACGAGTTATGTTTCAAGAAGATAGATTGCTTCCCTGGATGTCCGTTTTAGACAATTTATCCTTTGGTTCAAAGGATAAAAATACTAAAGCGCATGCCGAAGAATTATTGAAGCTAGTTGAATTGGAAGATTACGCAGATCACTTCCCTAATCAACTATCTGGTGGTCAAAAACAACGTGTCGCCTTAGCCAGAGCTTTGATGACTAATCCTAAGATTCTGCTATTGGATGAACCTTTAGGTGCCTTGGATGCTTTGACTAGACGTAAGATGCAAGATCTTATTTTAAACATCTGCAAGAAACAAGCATTGACTACCATCTTAGTCACTCACGATGTTGAAGAAGCTGCCCGCATGGCCGATCGTATCATTGTAATGAAGAACTCAACTAATTCTTATGAAGAAGATTGTCCTAAGAATCGCAATGCTGGTCAAATCGGTATTGTAGCCGATCGTGTCCTAGGTGAGATTTTAGACGAAAAGAAAACCCAAAAAGAATCTGCTTAATAGTTTCTTCTTAAACTTCGATTAGTATAAGATTCCGTCCTCCATAGCAAAGAAAATTTGGCAAAAGCGATGTGGGCACGACTTTAAGCCTTTGCCAAAATCGGGCAAAGTCTTAAAGCTCGGCCTTATTCTAAACAATAAATTGTTAAGAATAATTTCACATCTGAGCCAATTTTCTTTGCTATTCCGGACTGGATAGTGGTTTTATTTTGATAACAAACAACAAAAATATCTATTTGGATAACAGTTTATCGACTATATCTAGATAGATATTTTTTTGCTTTTGAATTGCTTGAAATAAACAATAAATGACGTTATCCAGTCGGGAGTGGCAGCTTTGTGGATGCTCAGTACTGAAATTTCACTTAGCGATTTATCGCTTAGTGAAAGACCAATCTTTGAGACAATTCCCGGTTTTGGAATTGGCTTAAAGTTGCGTCCAGTACGTTCCAGCGTCCACAAAGCAGAACGGACGACGGAATCCTGTACTAACTTAAGAATCAAAGAACAAGTCTTAATGGGCTTGCTTTTTTTGGTATTTTTTTATTTAAATTATTATTATTTTCTAATGTAAACTTTAATGTTTTAATTATCGATTAAGAGACTTTTCTAATAAAAGCTATGGTAAACTATGAGCTATCGAAATTGCCACGCTAAGGAGAAATTCTTTAATGTTAAAAATCAGCGAATTTGCTAAACTTGCTCACATCACTAGACGTTCTTTGATTCTCTACGATAAAAACGAATTATTTAAGCCTGCCATGGTCAATAAAGAAGGTTATCGCTTCTATGAATACGAGCAAGTTAATGAGTTAGCGACAATTCTAACTTTGAAAAAATTAGGATTATCGATTGCAGAGATTAAAAATATCAAGCAACAATCTGATATTTCTAATGACTTGTTGTTAAAATTAAAATCTCAAGTCAACGACCAAATCAGCGATTTGTTAAAGGTCAATACTTTTATCGACCGCAAATTGCTTAAAACAAGTGCTCCTAAAAAAGACTTCTATCAACCCTTTGAAGTCATTCATCAAGAATCTTTTTTCTGGCGTTCCAATATCTCAGACAATTGTTCTTCGCGACAAATTGCCAAAATCTTTTCTGAATTTCACAGTCATTTGGAACAATTCATGGGTATTAATGGAAATTACTCCGGTTTTATCATTGATTTGCCTAAAGCAGGCGAAGATAAAACTTTAGAGAACACTAATTTCAATCTCATCAAAGAAGCCACGATTCCGATAAACGACAACTTTATCACGACTATCACTCGCCCTGCTGGCAACTATTTAGCAATTGATATCCCCAGTCACTCTGGAGATAGCTGTCACAATCTCAAAAAGGGTCTCTCTATTTTAGAACAGTTGATTGAAGACAGAAACCTAGCAGTTGAGAAAAAGCTCTGGCATCTCAATTTAGGCAAGAATTCATCCCTACCCGATGCTCAAAATATTATTCGTTTGGAAATGCTGATTCGTGACTAACTGCAATTATTGCTCTTTTTAGTTGCAATCAAATTACCAACTGGCTTATTATTACGGGGCAATAATAATTTCAGTTAGGGATAATTCAACTGTGAAAAAATTTACGAAAATTACACTCTCGATTGCTGCTGGTGCAGTAATTTCTGACGTCATCATAAGTGATCTGTTATTCAATTATGCTTTCAACAGAAACGGCTTTAGTATTCGAGTCAAAAACACTTTAAGTCCTAACAGTCGTTGGTTCATGGACCAAAAACAAACTATCTGGGAACAAACTTTGCCAAACGGTCTTAAAATTCGTGCTCGCTTCTTGCCAGCTGACGACAAATCCTTTAAGACAGTAATCGTAGTGCACGGCTTTGGCAGTTCCAGTAAATACATGGGTTCATATGTGCGGATGTTTCACGACGCCGGTTATAACGTTTTAACTCCAGATTTACGTTCCTTTGGACTAAGTCAAGGCCAATATTCTGGTTACGGATTTCAAGACCGACCTGATATGGTCAATTGGATTAAACTGATCAATCAAAAATTTGGCAATAAATCAGAAATTGGCTTGTATGGCATCAGTATGGGAGCTTCCACTGTCATGTATGCTTTAGAAAAACCTCTGCCAAATGTTAAATTTGCGATAGCTGACTGTGGCTATTCTTCAATTTCTGGAGAATTGTCTTACCAATTAAAGGATATGTTTCACTTGCCAAGTTTTCCCATCATCCCTACGACAAGCCTCTTGAGTAAACTTTTAGCTGATTATAACTTTTATCAAGCTGACACGAAAAAATTTTTAAAAAATAATCTGGTTCCCTTATACATTATCCATGGAGCTGAAGATAAATTTGTTCCTACTAAAAATGCTTATCAAAATTTCAACTACAATAAAGGTCCTAAGAAACTTTGGATTGTTAAACATGCGGGACATGCGGGATCTCTTACTCAAAGCAGACAAACTTATATCGACAATGTCACAGCTTTTGCCAAAAAATATTTTTCAAACTAAAAAGGAGTTCTATCTGGTTAGTTAAAAACTACCAAATAGAACTCCTTTATTTTTACTTGTAATCGCCTGTATCATCAATTTTTACTTTATTATCAATCAGATTTTCACTATAGAATAAATCAGCAATTTTTTGCTCTTCTTTAGCATACTTACTGCTCATCTTCGAAATTCCATAAGTTCTTCTATTAACCATTTTCTTAACAACTGATTTAGAAACTTTCAGCGATTTACTCATCATATCGATTAATTCACTGTGATTATTATTAGCCCATTTCATATCTTCTTCGAGATATTTAATCAAATATTTCGAAACCTTCGTATTTGATTTAGCGTAACTTTGTAAAGCTAAGATGTAATCACGGTTATTAGTAATACCTGTTCCATCAGTCAGCATCTTACCATTTTGTGTCAACTGATCTTGAGCTGTGTATGGATCCCAAGTTGCCCAGGCATCGACTTTACCTTTAGAAAAGGCAGCACTGGCACCAGATTGATCCATGTTGACCCAAGTGATGTCATCAGCACTCATACCAGCATTTTCTAGAGCTGATAATAGCATGTACTGAGAACTAGTTCCTTTAGTATAAGCAACTTTCTTACCCTTCAAAGCCTTAATTGAGTCGATTCCAGAATTCTTTTTAACTAGGATTCCTGAACCTTTAGCCTTCGAATAACCAGCAGCGACATAAGTTAATTTCGTACCAGTTGATAAAGCAGAAACTGGTGGAGTATCACCTGTTCTAGCATAGTCGATACTGCCGGCCTTTAGGGCTTGCATCAAGGAACTTCCATCTTGGAATTGTTTCCAATTGACAGTGTAGCCTTTAGCCTTCATCTTTTTAGCAAATTCGCCACGTTCTTTCGCGATATCGAAAGGATCGCCCTTTTGATAACCGATTGTGACTTTCTGCGTATCAGAACCAGAAACTGAAGCTCCAGCATCAGTTTGCGTAAAGCCATAGATAGCGACTGCGGCCCAGAAAATTAAGACGACACTGATTAATAATTTTTTTAGTCTGCGTTGTTTTTTTCTCATGCACCTCTACCTACCATTGTTGTCATAACTTGTTCACGTAATTTTAAACGGATAACCTTTCCAGTTGCATTACGAGGATAATCGTCAACAAAGAAAATTCTTGTTGGTTGTTCGTATTTTGCCAACGTTTTTTTAGCGTGATCTTGGATTTTTTGACGTAATAAATCATCATCTTGTTGTCCGCGAGGAATAATAACAGCTGTTACAGCTTCACCATATAAATCATCCGGCGTTCCAATAACAGAAACCTCTTTAACAGCATTCAACTGGCTCAAAGCATTTTCAACTTGTGCTGGTGCAACTTTTTCACCGCCACGACTGATGATGTCCTTCTTACGACCTTTGACGAATAAGTAACCATCTTCATCGAAATATCCTAAATCACCAGTGAGAAACCAGCCATCTTGAAATGAATCAGGATGTGGATCTAAGTAGTCGCTGATGACGTGATCGCCACGAACGACAATTTCACCCGTAATGTTGCTTTCTTGAGCAATTTTTCCATCGACCATGATTTTGACATCGGTCTTAAATGGCTTACCTGCGGAACCAACCTTTGGAGCGTCAAATGGATTAATCGTGCATTGACTAGCAGTTTCAGTCATGCCATAACCTTCCAAAATTTGTGTGTGGAAACGAGTTTGAAAGGCGGTCAACTTATCTAATGGCAAGGCAAACGATGAACTTCTAACGAAACGTAAGTTGATATCATCGCTATAACTTTCATTAGCTTTTTTATTGATCAGTAAAATATTAACGATGGTTGGGACAACTGAGACCCAAGTAACGCCATTATTACGTACTTGATTCCAAAATCTGGAAGCACTGAATTTCTTTGAAATAACGATTTTTCCACCAGATAAGCGAGTTGAAAGAATCGATACAGCTTGAGCATTGATATGAAACATTGGCATAACTACCAAAGTTGTATCTTCTGGCGTCATCTTGTGACTTTCGATATCATGTTCAAAACCATTTAAAAGCAAGCGATGCGTAATACCGACACGTTTAGGCTTACCGGTCGTCCCGGAAGTATTCATAATCAAGGCCAAATCGTCTTCCGCAGGAATTTGTTCATCATGGCCAACTAAATTACGGTCTCTAATAAGTTTTAACATGGGATAAGTTTGTAAATCTAATGTCGTAACACTGGCTAAACGGTCTTCTAAAACGGCATCAACTAAATCATCGCTGACAATCGATAAAACATAATCATGTTCATTTAAGGCTTGCTTCAATTCCTCTTTAGGAGTCGTTGCAGAAATTGGATGCATGATTGCTCCAACTTCCCAGATAGCTTGCGTAATTACAGGATAAGCTGCGGTATTAGGTAAACAGACCAACACCACATCACTTGACCCAACGTGTAAATCGACTAATTCGTCGCGGACCTTTTTAACATCTTGAGTAATTTCATTGCCGTTAAACCAACGACCTAAAGTTTCATCTTTAATAACTTTTTCATTAATATTATTCTCTAACTGCTTGTTTAATTGCTTCGTTATTTTTGACATTTTTTCTTACTCCTTTATTGATGTGCCACTGTGGACGTCCAATCAATACTCCAAATGGTGGAATCTTGTAACAGAACCACGAAATCAAAAATGATCCGCCGAGTACAAAGGCATATCCTAATGGAAGCAATAGTAGTGTCACGATTGAAGGCAACTTAACGACACTAAGGATTCCATACAAGAATGTGATAGGAATCGTTTGAACTAAATAGATTCCAAATGAGACTCTCGACATGTTCTTGACCATTCGATCTGCCCAAGCTGGCAATCCATGATGTCTAGCATGAGCGTATTGACGTCCAATCCAAAAAACAAAAACAATCATGAATGTGTCATAGATAAAGATAAATGGTTGGTGAATCGATTCAGTTGCTGACATGCTCAAATGTAATATATTGATATTTCCAAAGAACAAGCCAACTGTACCAATTGCTAAAGCTAGAGTTGACCAACCGATAACTCGGTGATTCTTTTCGATGAATTTATCGACTTCGTTGTAGTGAATTGCTACGAAAGCTCCAGCAATGAAGTAGAATTCATAAACTAAAACATTTAATCCATAGGCTCTAAACAAGTACCACCAATTGTCACGATCGACACCTGGTAACCAATACTTGATTCCAATAACTAATAACAAATGTATGATGGCACTAGTTACTAAAATAGCCATATGATGGTTCTTAAGTTTCTTAAACATGTAGATCAGTAATGGGAAAATCAGATATAACTGGAAAGTTACCAAAATATAGTACATGTAATATTTATTACCATGAATTATGGCATCCCATAAGTTCTGAAAATAATTAGGCCAATTTAACGCGACTCCAGCCGTAATGGTCGTAAACCACATCATGATGGCGTTCCAACCAATATAGGGAATTCCGACATTGATATAACGTTTTCTCCAAAATTTGAACCATTGATGTTTTCTATTGTAATAATTAAGCACTAAAACTAGACCTGTAATAAACATGAAGCCCATTCTAGTAAAGTGAAGCATCAAGTGACTTGCTTCTAAGAACAATTCACTTCCCGACCCACTGCCAACATTGTTTTTAAAAGCAGTAGTTGTATGGTTCAACAGCACACCACCGATAAAAAGAACACGCATCAGGTCGACCTCATATAAATATTTCTTTTTCTTTTTTACTTCTGACAAAAGGCCACCTCTGTTACTTTTCTTACTTTTCTAAATCATATATAAGTTATAGCATCCTGACACCGCTAGGTCTTGATGAATAGCTAAGGTTAAAATAAGAAATTCTTAGATACATCTTTAGAAAGCAAAATAAAATTCTAAAAATATCATTGTTTTTTTAGTTAGGTTAATGTTAGATGTCGTCGTCCGTTCTGCTTTGTGGATGCTGGAACGTACTGGACGCAACTTTAAGCCAATTCCAGAACCAGGAATTGTCTCAAAGATTGGTCTTTCACTAAGCGATAAATCGCTAAGTGAAATTTCAGTACTGAGCATCCACAAAGCTGCCACTCCCGACTGAATAACGTCTTTTATTGTTTATTTCAAGAAAATTCAAATCAAAAAAGCATTCAATGTAGATATACAGTCGATAAGCTGCTATCTGCATGGGATGCTTTTTGACGCTAACTACATTTTTAGTTTATTCCATAATAAAACAATTTTTAAATTCCAAAGAGATTAAGATGATTATTATATCTTCCATATGTCATTCCATAAAAACCATAATGTACGAGATTTATTGAGTTTACTTTATTCTATAGTCCCTAATATTCAGAACCTTTTGGTTTTTTCTATATCCAACTATCAAAAAAGAGAACCCTATAATATAGGATTCCCTCTTAATTACTTGTAAAAAATAAAACCACTATCCAGTCCGGAATAGCAAAGAAAATTGGCTCAGATGTGAAATTATTCTTAGCAATTTATTGCTTAGAATAAGGCCGAGCTTTAAGACTTTGCCCGAACTTGGCAAAGGCTTAAAGTCGTGCCCACATCGTTCCAGCCAAATTTTCTTTGCTATGGAGGACGGCATCAAATTTCCAATTCTTTTTTAGCCTGCTCAATTTGTTCTCGAACTTGCTTAAAACCTGTACCGCCATAAGAATTTCTTCTTTCGACAGCTACTTCTGGTTTCAAAACCTGATAAACATCTTCTTCAATCAATGGTGAAATTTCTTTAAATTCTTCCATTGGAATATCTTGAAGATTTTTACCATTTTGCAGCCCCTTTAAAACTAACTGACCAACGATTCCGTGCGCTTCACGAAAAGGTATCCCTTTAGTTGCCAAGTAATCAGCTAATTCAGTTGCATTGGAAAAGTCATGCGTTGTTGCTTTATACATTTTATCTTTATGAACTTCAATCGTTGAAATCATTCCATTAAAGACTTTTAAAGCTGGCAAGATTGTTTTGACGGTATCGAAGACGCCCTCTTTATCTTCTTGCAAATCTTTATTATAAGCTAATGGCAAAGATTTCATTGTTGAAAGCAGTCCCATTAAATGTCCAAAGACCCGTCCACTTTTTCCACGAATCAATTCAGCCATATCCGGGTTTTTCTTCTGCGGCATGATTGAACTACCGGTCGTATACTTATCGCTTAACTCAAGATAATCAAATTCATAACTGACCCACATACTCAATTCCTCACAGAATCGTGACAAATGGAGCATCAAAATTGAAGCATTGCTCAAAAACTCTAATGCAAAGTCTCGGTCTGACACTGCATCGAGTGAATTCGTATAAACATCCTTAAACCCTAATTCTTTAGCCGTAAATTCTCGATCGATTGGAAAGGTCGTTCCAGCTAAGGCAGCTGCACCTAAAGGCGAAATATCGGTATGCTTTTGGTTGAACATGAAGCGCTCAACATCCCGTTTCAACATCGAATAATAAGCCATCAAGTAATGACCATATGAAATTGGCTGGGCGTGTTGCAAATGAGTGTATCCCGGCATAATCGTTTCGACATTTTCATCAGCTAGTTTAACAAGTGTTTTTTGAATCGTTTTGATTTCTTCAATAATCTTAGGCAACCTTTTTTTGACATACAGGTGAAAATCAGTCGCTACCTGGTCATTTCTTGAACGACCTGTATGCAATTTTCCAGCCACCGGGCCAATCTTCTCTGTCAGAATGCTTTCAATATTCATGTGGATATCTTCATTTTCGACAGTGAAATGCAGCTTTTGTTGATGAAGATCCTTTTGAATATCTAGCAATCCGGCAATGATTTGGTCGCTATCAGTTTGATTGAGAATCTTAGTTTTCTTAAGCATTTTGACATGGGCTAAGGAACCTTCGATATCTTCATCAGCCATCAACTGATCAAAATGAATCGAAGCTCCAAACTCATCTACCCAAGCATCGGCTTGTTGGGAAAATCTGCCACCCCAAAGTTTTTCGGTACTCATTGGTTTACTCCAGTTTGATGACTGACTGTTTTTTTACTCTTAGCTTTTTGAGTTACTTGAGCTGAAACTTGTGTTGGCAAGCCCCAAAGTTTGATGAATCCTTGAGCAGCTTCTTGGTCGAATGAATCGGCTGAAGTATAAGTTGCCAAATCTTTATCATAAAGTGAATTTGGTGATTTACGTCCTTGAACTAAGACGCTACCTTTAAATAATTTCAATTTAATAACTCCATTGACGGTCTTTTGACTTTCATGCAAGAAAGCCAGCAATGAATCCATCAGTGGTGAGAACCACAAGCCATTGTAAATCGTGTCGCTCAATTCTTTTTCAATATAAGGCTTGAAATGCGCCAAATCACGTTCCAAAGTCAAATCTTCCAACTCTTGGTGAGCCTTCAACAAAACCGCTGCAGCTGGTGTTTCATAAACTTCACGGGACTTGATTCCAACCAAACGATTTTCGATATGGTCGATACGTCCAATTCCGTTATCACCGGCAATGACATTCAATTCTTGAATCATATCTGAAAATTTCATTTTTTCGCCATCTAATGAAACGGGAACGCCTTTTTCAAAAGCAATCTCAACGCTAGTTGGTTGTCTGGCGTCAATTCGATAGGCTTGGTGATATCAAAGGCATCTTCTGGAGCTTCATTCCAAGGATCTTCCAGCACGCCACATTCATTAGCACGACCCCAAATATTGGCATCGATGGAATATGGAGAATCCAAATCAATTGGAATAGGAATATTGTGTTCCTTAGCGTACTCGATTTCTTCTTCACGTGACCAGTGCCAATCACGAACTGGTCCAAGAACCTTCATTTCTGGTGCCAAAGCGTGGATAGCAACTTCAAAACGAACTTGATCGTTGCCTTTTCCGGTACAGCCATGGGCAATGGCAACTGCATCATTTTCTTTGGCAATTTCAACTAATTTTTTACTAATAAGAGGTCGGGAGAGAGCAGAGAGAAGAGGATAAATACCTTCATAGAGGGTATGTCCTTGTAAAGCTACTAAAGCGTAATCGTCAGCGAATTCATCAAGTGCATCAATCGCGATAGCATCAACTGCACCGGCATCGATTGCCTTAGACTTAATAAAATCTAAATCTTTTCCTTCGCCAACGTTAATGCAACAAGCAATTACGTCATAACCTTTATTTTTTAACCACGGAATGGCAACTGATGTGTCCAATCCGCCTGAATATGCTAGTACTACTTTTTTTGTCTCTGTCATAATATTGTTCTCCCTTTATTAGAAAAAAATTAATGTATGGAAATGATAATAGCACCTTATATTTTATTTTTCAACCATTAAATTAGAATAAAATTAAATGTTTTAATCATTTTTAATAAAGGTAGGTTTTACTAAAGTTCAATTGTCAGTCTTTCATCAGGTTCTAGTTGATAAATTCTTTTTTGATGAATAAATTTGACCCGACCATCAGCGACGATTGAAAAGTGCCGATGAGTTACTAAAATATTTAATTTCTTAGTTTGCCAAATTATAGAATAACGTAAATAATTCCAAGTCTTAGGAATGTGTGGTTGAATCCTTAAATTATCATGGTCGATTCTAACGCCGCCAAATCCTTCAACCACTACCTTCCAGACCCCGGCAAGTCCAGCCATATGCAGTCCCATAATAGAAGAATCCATATTCTTGCCTAAATCTATTTGACAACTATTTTCAAAGTAATCAAAGGCACGGTTGTATAATCCTAAGTCATTTGCCAAAATAGCATGACTGGAAAATGATAACGAAGAATCGTGGGTTGTCTTAGGCTCATAATAATCCCAATTCTTATCCAACACTTCTTTGGAAAAATCATCTTCAAAAAGCAACAGCAGTAATAGAACATCTGCTTGCTTAGTTACTTGCAGCTTATCCAATTGCTTGAGGTCAAAGTCCTTAAATATGTCAAAATTCTTGTTAGTCTTCTTATACTTGTCGATATTGATTTTCTTATAAGACAAATAGTCATCATCTTGGGGAATGACCGAATCAGCATTAGGAGCTGGCACATAAAGCATGGCCGATTTCAAAATTAGACTTCTAAATAATTTTTCTAAATTAATTTTTTTATTCAACTTTTCATAAGTTCTCAAGTCATTTTGTCGCAAATCCGAGATAATCTCAGCACCCTGTTTCATGCACCAATGTGCCATATAATTTGTGAACGCATCATTTGAAGCGTGTTCCTTATACTCATCTGGTCCAATCACGTCAGTAATTTCATAACGGTTCTTCTCATTGTTCCAAGTAATGCGACTAGCCCAAAATTTGGCACATTGCAAAATAATCTCATAACCCATTCGTTTAGCAAAAGTTTGATCATTCGTTGCTTTCAAATATTGTGTCACGCCAAACGCAACATCTCCAGTTACATGTTGTTCTGTCGAACCGGATAATATCTTCATTGGCTCGCCCGTGATGATATCCGCATTGCCCCACAAAGGAGCCGATTCAGCATCAGTTGGCATTGCAGCTTCCCAAGGATATTGAGCACCTTGATAGCCACCTTGATGAGCCTTTCTTTTAGCACCAATCAAGCCCAAATATCGATAGATCAAAAGATTTTGAGCAAACTGAGGGATATTGAACATAAAAAATGGCAACATAAAAATTTCTGTATCCCAAAAGGCATGGCCTTTATAACCTTCTCCAGTCATCCCTTTAGCACCAATATTCATCCCAAAATCATGAGGCATATTAGCTAGCAATTGATAACGAGCAAAGTTCACCGCAATTTGTGGCTTATTATTGTGAGCTGAAATTTCAACTAGACAATCATTCCAAATAGTTTCATCCCAAACTTGACTCGATTGTCTCAACAATTCCTGATAATCCATGCGTCCAACCTGTTTCAATTCTATCAACGAGTCTTCAGAAACATTTTTTTGCAAATCCTTATCGGTGCTAGAAAAAACCGTCGCATATTTGATGAAGACTAATTCTTGATTCTTGACCAAATCGACTGAATAATTAGCAAAAATCTGACGCCGGTTAATTTCCAAATGCGGATTTAAGGACAATTCTTCTTCATCCAAAAAAAGTCGATGATATTCCGTCAAAGCAAATTTAACTTGTGACTGTTGCGTGTGTGTCTGCATCTGGACAAACCGAGCATTGAAGAGCCGTTTAGTACTTTCAACAAAATGTTGCGTACCAAAATTAGTCTGCTGTCCATCGATGCCTGATTTTATTTGGAGACGAATATTTCTATTTAATGGCGTTACTTCTACTTTTGAGACAAAGAGGTGGCAATCAGCCATCGAGACAAAGCGACGAAACTTAAAATGTAATTTGATATCTTCAATTTGCCAATCAAAAGATCTTACAATTTCACCATTTTTTAAATTTAATCCCCGAGAATAATTAGTAACTATTCCGTGATTCAAACTCAATAATTTACCATCGACTTGAATCTCCATATTGACGATATCAGGTAAATTAGGCAATTCTGTGGCTTCATCTTGGAACTTGTCAAAAGAACCCATGACGAACATGTCGCGCTTTTCATTCAAGTAACGTTCCTCTAGAGCACCACGGATTCCTAAATAACCATTGCCTTGAAACATTAAGGATTCGTATTTACTCAGATGACGTATATCCGGAGCCTTGACACCAATCCACCAATCATCATCATTTCTTGTATCTATTCCGAATAACATCTTACTCACCCCTTTTGTCTGTATTATTTGTTTAAACATATAATATTTTGTACATTAAATATAGTCGCCTGATTTATAAAAAACAATTAAAAGAATCTCGTTCAGCAATCCTTTTTGTCCGCAAAAAAATAGCATCTATCAAGATAATCATTGAAATTATCCTAATAGATGCTATTACTGTTTTATAAATTTACTTTTATTTCATTAATTGATTCAAAATGCTGCGATATGTATGTGGCATTGCTTTTGCAATCATAACCATGCCATGATCGACTATTGAATTGAAATAACGACGTTTTGGTTTAACATCCGTTGCTGCTCTATAAAAGACTTTTGCCAAATCTTCTGAACTAGCGCTCGTTTTTAATTTTCCAAACAGACTATCCAACTTGTCGACCATATCAGAATATGGCGAATTGTCGGCTAGATTTTGACGTGCATTCTCTAGAGCGATTTTACTCCATTCAGATTTAGTCATCCCAGGTTGGACGATGACTGAACGAATCCCAAAGCGACGAACTTCTGAATCCAAGACATCGCTCCACATATTGAGACTAGCTTTAGTTGCATAATACCAACCACCTAATGGACTGTAAACATTAGCGCCAATTGAAGAAATATTCACGATACGACCGCTTTTTTGACGACGCATGACAGGTAAAACTAATTGTGTCAAATGACTGGCCGCAAAAACATTCACATCAAATTGCTGCTTAGCTTTTTGTACAGGGACTTCTTCGATTGGGCCAAATTCTCCATAACCAGCATTGTTAACTAAAACATCGATTCGACCTTGTTCTTTCACTGTTCGATCCACTAAAGCACGAACCGAAATTTTATCAGTCACATCTAGCTTTTGAGTGTGGATGCCTAACTCTTGCAAGTCTTGCAAGCGTTCAACACGTCTAGCTCCACCATATACTTCAAAGCCTTTTTCTTTGAAATATTTAGCGCTGGCCTTACCCATTCCCGATGATATTCCGGTAATTATTGCAACTTTAGTCATAAAATTCCTCCAAAAACTAAACTTCAGCGATAACTGGTAGCGTGATTTCTATTTCTGAGTTAGCCGGAATCTGGTATTCCTCACCAAAACTAATAAAATTGATTCCTTTACCAATTACTTCGACTGCTAGTTTGTCATTATTTATTTTTACTTTTAAAGCGCTGCCATGCCAAGTTATTTGATACTCCAAACCATCCCAAGCAAGAGGCAAATGTGGTTCAATCTTCAGTTTGCCATTTTCGATTCTAACGCCACCGAAACCTTCGACAGTCATGTTCCAAACTCCACCGCAAGCTGCCATATGCAATCCTTGAGCAGCTTTGCCAGCGTGAATGCCTAAATCGGTCTCACAAGCTCTTTCATAAAATTTATAAGCCGAATCATCAAGATTCAAATCACTCGCTAAGATTGAATGTGTCGACAATGATAACGATGAATCATGCGTCGTCTTTGGTTCGTAGTAATCCCAATTGCTTTGTTTGACCTCATCGCTGAAAAGATCGCCAAACAAATAAATCAATAGCAAAACATCAGCTTGTTTAGTGATTTGCATCTCATTGATTTGTGATAAATTATAATCTTTAAAAATGCTGCTTAGTTGATTGTTGACCTGATAACGAGATACATCGATTATTTTTTTATCCAAATATTGATCATTTTCAGGAATTACACCATCTGCATTTGGCTGTGGCAGATAAATCTTGTTGACCTTAACTAACCAATCAGCATAATTTTTGGTCAAATCTAATTTAGTATCCAATTTTTCATAAAGATTTGGATAATCTGTCTTTATTAGATTGTAGACTTTGATGGCTTTTTGCAGACACCAACGTGCTGTGTAGTTAGTATATGCATTATTATCAACATGTTCTTTATATTCATCTGGTCCAATCACATCATTGATTTCATAACGATCTTGATTACGATTATATTCTAAACGACTGCTCCAAAATATGGCTGCATCAAGAATCATTTCATAGCCCATTTTTTGAGCAAAATTTTGATCATTTGTTGCATTGATATAATCCATTATTGCAATAACGACATCGCTTGTGACGTGCTGTTCGATAAAACCTGACCAAATTTTCATTGGTTCGCCAGTGACAATATCAGCGCTACCCCACAATGGAGCACTTTCGCCATCATCTGGCCAAGCTGCTTCCCAAGGGAATTGGGCTCCGCGATAATTATTGAACTGAGCTTTTTTATGAGCACCTGCTAAACCATGATAACGATACCTTAGTAAATCGTGAGCTACGTTTGGCATCGTGAAAATATAATATGGCAACATAAAGACTTCTGTATCCCAGAAAGTATGGCCTTTGTAGCCTTCGCCAGTAATTCCTTTAGCACCAATATTCATTCTGGTATCACGAGGAGTATTAGCAGCCAATTGATATCTAGCAAAATTAATAGCCACTTGAGGACGAATATCTTTAGCCGAAATCTTAACAGTATTCTTTTGCCAAATATCTTTTTCCCATACTTTAGTCGATTTTCGTAATTGTTCATCATAATTAAAGGCACAGTTTTGCTTTAATCTTGAAACTGATTTTTCAGCCATTGTCTTTTGATCAACATCTCGATCGATACTAGTATAAACACTGGCATACTTTGTCATTGAAAAATGTTGACCCTGGTTCAAATGGATATCGTAGTTCGCAAAAATCTGCCGGCGACCCATATTGATAAAAGGCTTCTCGCTTAACAATACTTCGTCAATGTAGACATTATGTCTGGCATTAAAGACAAATTTGATGTGTGACTGTTGCGTCTCTTCCATCAACTGTAAGTATTTGTCCTCATAAAGTCGTTTGTCGCCTTCCATCAAATGCTGAGTTTCACTGTTAGATTGTTGTCCATCAATACCCGAACGTACTTGAATGTTCAGATTATCTTGGTCTGAAGCAATTTCAACTTTTGAAACCAATAAATGCTTATCAGACATCGAAATAAATCGGGAATACTTGAAGTCAACTCTCTTACCATTGATCAGCCAACTGAATTTCCGAACTAATTCACCATTCTTCAAATTCAAATATTTGTGATAGCCCTTTATTTGACCTTTGGCTAAAGATAGAGTTTCGCCATCAATCTTAAATTCCATATTCAAAAGGTCAGGTAAATTAGGTAATTCAGTCACTTCGCTAGGAAATTCATCAAATGTTCCGCTGACGAACATATTCCGCCGTTCATTGAGCTGACGCTCCTCAGATGTAGCTCGAATACCAAAATAGCCATTGCCTTGAAACATCAAGGTTTCCATTTTATTAGCCATTTCAGCATCAAAATTATTCGTACCAATATACCAACTGTTCTTGTTATCTGTATCTACGCAAAATTTCATTTCTCATCATCCGTTCTTTCGAAATCAGTTATTTCGAATTATTTTGCCTCAATACCGGTAATGTCGATAACATAAATGTCCTCAAAAATATTGTAATCGCTTTACGATAAAAAGTCTTCTAATATAAATAAAAAATCTCATATCGATAACGATACGAGATTTTTGTTTATACTCTATTATTATTTTCCTTGAGATTTTTCAAAATCAAATCACGCAATTCATTCAAATCAAATTATACAAATCTGACAAAACAAATAATAATTCACCATCTAAAATCTTATTCTTGTCTGTTTCGATGGCACTTAAAACTGAAGTTGATGTTGAAAAATTATAATCAGTTTTGACAGTGTCAACAACTTGTTGCAAGGTTAATTCTTTAAAAAATCTTTTAGTACGTAAATATCTTCCTATTGTCATGCGTCAAATATAACCTATACCTTTCATATATGATATTTTAAGCTCGAAAGATAACCTCAGAACTTAATATAGCATTCCCTCCAGTAAGAAATATACCAAATGAAATTATTTTCCTTATTAAGGTGTTTTCATTAATCTTTCTTAAAAAAGATAGTATCAGAAGTTTCTTAGAGAAACCTTAAAAATTATTTTTAAAAGGAAGTATTACCTATTTTTATTAAAAAAATCAATTTTTTTATTCAGTGATTGACAATTTATAAAAAAATAGATTCATTTGGAATATTCCATTCGAAAATTACAAGAACAAGTTAGCCACTTGTCCAAAAATAAATACGAAATATATCAGTACCAGAAAAGTACATTTCTAAACTCCACAGAAACTAGTGAATAGTTCCCGTGGAGTTTTGTAGTTT
>NZ_VDFP01000001.1 GCF_009600985.1 Companilactobacillus halodurans | reverse complement strand
GTTAAACTACAAAACTCCACGGGAACTATTCACTAGTTTCTGTGGAGTTTAGAAATGTACTTTTCTGGTACTGATATATTTCGTATTTATTTTTGGACAAGTGGCTAACTTGTTCTTGTAATTTTCGAATTTAATTTTTTTAAAAAAAGGGGAAAAATAAAATATAATAAATTGCATATGTCGCATCTTTAGCAATAGCCTTACTAGACTTTATAATTAGAATAGTAAGTTACTTACTAATGGTGTTTTGGGCCTAAGTTCAGATACAAAGTACATATCGAAAGATGCTGTGAAATAATGAATAAAAATTTGTTTTTCTAAGTTTCAATTAATTAAAAAATCTCAATTCGTACAATTATTTTGTATGAATTGGGATTTTTGTTTTTGAGGAAAATAAAAAGCAGGGCTTAGACTGCACTTAAATGTCATAAGAACCCTTTTTGAGTTTCGTTATTTTTCCAACGGTATGCTCTAGAAAATTATTGGAATATGTAATAATACACAATTTATATACTTTCGGAGAGCTTGAATAGTCGTATCTATCATAGTTATGATTTTTTGAATGTATTATTTATTCCTTAATAAAAATAATTATACTTAACAATTGAACTTGGACTTCTTACCATCTATAATCGAGGCGGTAATTGTTTAATATTATATGAAGGTAAGGGGATATTATGCAGTTTCAAAGGTTTGGATTGAAAAAGAAATTGATTATTGCTTCTGGTATATCAATAATTAGTGGATTAGGATTTTTATTATCACCATCCAATATAGTTAAAGCACAAGGAATATCAACAGATCAAGTTCAAAATGTTCAAGATGGTGATTCAAATAATGTTGCAAATTCAAAAAATGGAACAGAAGAACCAAGTAATATTATTGCAAGTGGGGATTATGGTACCGGAGAAACTGAAGATACACAGTGGTATATAACAAAAAATGATAGTACATTACACTTAGAGGAAGGTACAATTTCAAATAATGATAATAAAACTAAGACCTCACCATGGGCTAAATATTCGTCGAATATTAAAGTTATTTCATTTGATGGAATTGTTAAAATGCCCAAATATGCTAATTACCTTTTTGCAAATTTGACCAATTTAACTGATTTTAAAAATTGGGATAAGATTGATGCGACAAATCTTAGTTATTGGACAGGTACATTTAGTGGCGATACTTCATTAACAAGTATAGATTTGCCTGATTTAAAGGGAATGACTACAAGAGGGTTTTTGGATTTGTCACATATGTTTGAAAATGATCCGTCATTAAAATCGATTGATTTATCTCAGTGGGATTTAAATAATGCGATGACTTTGGAAAAAATGTTTGCTAATGATATAGGGTTGGAAAGTGTTAATGTTAATTTTGTTGTTGATGATCCGTACAGCAACTTAGCATCTTTAAAAAATGTAAAAAATATGTTTGAAAATGATTCAGCTCTGAAGACAATTGATTTATCTAGCTGGGGATTATATACAGCGGGTAAAGTAACGGATACCTCGACAATGTTTGTAGGTACTCATTTACAGTCAATTAAGTTAAGTACATTAAATCAATTTACTAAAAATACTGTTTTACCAGCTAAAAATGTTAAACGCTGGGTCAATATTGGAAATGGTACTGCCAAAGATCCTCAAGGTAATAAGTCTTTTTCTACTGCTAGTATCTCTGATTATTACGATAATTCAAGAGTAATTCGTTATCCATATTCCAAAGAAGAAAAAGATAAGTATTTTGTTGATACTTTTGTACCAGATCCTAAGAGAACTGCAAATTTGGTTATTCAATCAAACTTAGGACCACAGACAGTTACTGATGTATCTGGTAATATTGGGGATGTTTTAAATATAAAGGTACCTATCAAATCTGGTTATACTGCTGATAAAGAAACTGTTGAAGCAGTTGTAAATGAAAATGGTACAATCACAACGGATGAATCGGTAAAATATTCCAAACAAATTGATAAAAATGTTATTTCGGATGTTTCAATTAAATCTAACCTTGGAAATAAAGTTGTTAAAAACGTTAAAGGAGCTATTGGTCAAATTGTTGAAGTAAAAGTGCCCGATGTATCTGGCTATACTCACGTTAAAAAAACAGTTAAGGCCAAAGTTAATGCTAATGGAACAATTACTACAGAAGAAAAAGTGATTTACAAAAAAATTAAGAATATAAATATTCCAACTACACACGAATCCAATAATGATAAAGCTCCTCAATTTAATTTGAGTACTGAAAATAATTTGTTGGCTACATTTAGTGATCAACCACCAGTATCTCTTTATTCATTCAATTCCAACAATAAGATGATACAAGTAACCAATCGGGCTTTAAATAAAAATACTGATTGGTATAGTGATAAAAAACTAAAGATTGGTAATAATACTTACTATCGGATTGCTACTAATGAATGGGTTAAAGCTAATAAAGTATATATTTATAAAGATAATTTCATCAATATTGAAACAATTCACGGTACAAATAAGACATTGTTAAAAGCAGAAGGGACTAAAAGTAATCGAGGATTAGCTCCATTGACAGATTGGTACAGCGATAGAACAACAGTAATAAATGGAAAATTATATTATCGAGTGGCTACTAATGAGTTTGTCATTTCATCAGATGTTCAAAAATTAAACTAATATAAAATATAAAAAAGACCAGTTCTTATTCATTTCAGAATAAGGATTGGTCTTTTTGGATAGTCTTAGTTTGTTTCAACTGGATGTTTGTCAGTCAATGCTTTTGTACGTGCATCCAAATTCTTTAATTCATCAGGGTTATCGTGATATTTGATAGCATCAACGATAATTTGAGCTACTTCTTTACAATCTTCTTCGTCAAATCCTCTTGAAGTGATGGCAGGTGATCCTAAACGCAAGCCAGATGTGAACTTAGGTGGCAAGGGGTCATTTGGAATAGATTCCTTATTAGTTGTGATATGGATTGAATCAAGTAAGTCTTGAACTTCCATACCGTTCATGCCACTTTCAGTTAAGACAACGTTAAGCAAGTGATTGTCAGTACCACCAGTTAAAACTGATAGATTGTCAGAATCATTGATTACTTTTGCCATTGCGGCAGCATTTTTTACAACTTGTTCCATATAAGTCTTGAATTCTGGTTGGAGGTCTTCACCAAAAGCAACGGCTTTACCAGCAATAACGTGTTCCAAAGGACCACCTTGTGTTCCTGGGAAGACAGCAGAATTAAGTTTCTTACCAAGTTCTTCGTTAGCTAGGATCATTCCACCACGTGGACCACGAAGAGTTTTATGTGTAGTTGTTGTAACGATGTCAGCTACGCCAACTGGAGTAGGGTGCAAGCCAACGGCAACAAGTCCCGCAATGTGAGCCATGTCGACCATCAAGTAAGCACCAACTTCATCAGCAATTTCACGGAATTTTTTGAAGTCAATGATACGACTGTATGCTGAAGCACCAGCGACAATTAGTTTTGGTTTTACTTCTTCAGCAATTTTTAAAACGTCATCGTAGTCAATTAAACCTTGCGCATTAACTCCGTATGAGTGAAACTTGTAAACTTTACCAGAGAAATTAACTTTTGAACCGTGAGTTAAGTGACCACCAGCATTTAAGCTCATTCCAAGCACGGAATCACCAGGCTTTAAAACGGCTTGATAAGCGGCAGCATTGGCTTGTGAACCTGAGTGGGGTTGGACGTTAACGTATTCGGCATTGAAAAGCTTTTTAGCACGATCAATTGCAATTTGTTCGATTTGGTCAATATATTCGCAACCACCATAGTAACGACGACCAGGATAACCTTCGGCATATTTATTAGTTAGAACTGAACCTTGAGCTTTTCTAACGTTGTCGGAAACAATATTTTCAGAAGCAATCAACTCAATATTTCTATTTTGTCGGTCTTCTTCCTTTTTAATTAGATCAAAAATTTCTTTATCACCTGTACTATATTGCACTACGACCATCTCCTAATAATTATTATTAACTACACTGGTACCATCGCTGTAATTAATCTTAACACCTTTTTCAATGTTAAAAATATACACGTTGAAGGAAACTTGTTTGTCTGGTTGACCTGAAGAATTCATTGATTCAGCCATCATTTGAACGCCGCGAGCAACTAATTCGTCGCCACGATAAATTGGCTTAACACGATACCTGATATAATTATTTGGATTTTGTTTCAAATAATAAGCAATATCATTTTCGTGTTTGAGCATCTCCGGTGAATTTAGAGAACGAGTTCCAGTCATCAAATTTTTAGGATTATTATTTTGTCCTGTTAATTGATAACCAATCAAGTGCGAGCGATTATAAAGCCAGCCACCTTTGATTCGCTTGTTGTGCCAACCTGTCGGATTAACGTACAAGCTTTCACGCTTAGCAGTAGGCATCAGGCTTTTGTTTAATAATGCATCAGCTTCAATAGCTCGGTTCAAATTATCTAAGTCGCTAAATTTTTGCCAAGCACCGTTTGAAGTGGTTAGTTCGGATTTTGTGAAGGTAGGGGTATTATTATTGACCTCAATTTCTTGACTGCTTTGGTAATTCAAGTTCGCTAAATCTGTGTTGGAACTAGTGGTCGTTTCAGTTTGATTAGATTGATTGCTTTGGTTTGGAGGATTACCTTGAAATGATTCATAAATACCTGAACCACCGGCAATGACCAAGACAATTCCTAATGAAACTAGTCGTCGATGAATGCGACGCTTCGGTTTGACCATGAAAGTAGTAAATAAAATAATTGCGCCCAATAAAACGAGCAATAACATATACATAATTCTTTTTCCCTCACTACGAAGATTTATTAAATCTTCAAATATGATTTTATCATAACTTTTCAGAAATGTTGAACAATATTTACAATAATAAAAAATTCGTTCGGAAACTACAAAATCTGAAGTATGATTCTTAAATTAACTATAAAAATCTCGACCAATTAAATTGAATCAGCCGAGATTATTTTAAATAAAAACATTATATTCTTATTATTGAAAAGACTTCTTTAAAGCTGCTATTCGTTTATCCAATGGTGGGTGAGTATCGAATAATCCTGAAAAGTGTTTTTTCTTTGTAGGATCATCAATATAAAGGGATGCACTAGCATCGTCTACTTTTTGCATTGGCTTAGTACTCTGCTTTAATTTCTCTAAAGCATTGATCAATCCCTGGGGATTACGAGTAAGTTCAGCACCAGATACATCTGCAAGATATTCTCGATTTCTTGAAATAGCCATTTGAACGAGACTGGCAATTAGTGGTCCAATGATAATAAAAATTAAACCTACTAACCATAATACGAGTCTGATGATTCCAGAATTGTTATTATCGCGGTCATCGTCATTCATCGGAATCCAAAATCGATAGGCGTTGCCAATAATTGAACAAATGAGGATGATGGCTGAAGATAATGCAACTGAAATTGTGGAAACTCTGATGTCGTAATTTCTTACGTGAGAGATTTCATGGGCTAAGACGCCTTCAAGTTCTTCACGATTCATCATTTCATATAATCCAGAAGTAACAGCTACAGCTGAATGCTTTGGGTCTCGTCCAGTTGCAAAGGCGTTAGGACTTGGGTCATTGATAATATAAATATCTGGCAAAGGAATATTTGCGACCATTGAAAGATCTTCAACAATATGGAAAAGATCAGGTGCATCCTTTGCAGAATCTAATTTTTTGGCGCCATTCATCTGCATAACGATGCTGGTGGATTGAAAATAAGTAATTAGGGTATAGACAATCGCGATGACTAAGGCAATAATAATTCCTGAGTAAATATTACCTGCAAAATACTCACCGATAAAACTTCCTAAGGCAACTAGTAGCAAAAAGAAGACGAAGAATATCAGATAGGTCTTTCTTTTATTACGATCAATTTGTTCGTAGATCATAGTCTACCTCGATTAAAACTTAACTTTTGGAGCTTCTTTTTCAACGTCAGGAATTTCAAGGAACTGCATTTCTGTAAATCCGTGAATTTTAGCAATCATGTTACGTGGGAAAGTTTGAATTGCCGTATCGTATGCTTGTACTTGGCTATTATAAGCTTGACGAGCATATGAAACTTTATTTTCAGTATTCGTTAATTCTTCCATAAGCTGGGAGAATTCTTGATTAGCTTTTAAGTCTGGATAGTTTTCTGCAAGTGCAAAGACTTGTCTTAAAGCACCTGTTAAGGCACTATCAGCTTTTACTTTATCTTGTAAAGAACTTGCATTAGTTACGTTATTTCTTAATTCAACAACGTTAGATAATGTTTCTCTTTCATGCTTGGCGTAACCTTTAACTGTTTCGACAAGGTTAGGAATCAAGTCTGTCCGACGTTTTAATTGAACGTCGATTTGTGAGCTAAATTCGCGAGCACGATTGCGGTATTTAACAAGATTGTTATACATACCAGCATAAGCAATAACAAGTATTACGATTATTGCATTTATTATTAGTGTTGTCATTTAAATCTCCTCTATTCTTAATTATTTCCATTTTACCATATGGCTCATCAGTGAGTATTAAATGAAACTATCCAGAATGTCAACTATCGATAAAATCGAGTTAAATTATTATTACTCTGTTAAAAAATAAATTATAATCAGTGAATAAGGAAGGTCATTTATTCACAGGTTTCCCCAGGTGAATATTATGAAGAAAATCATTTTATCTATTTTTATGCTCTTTGCGCTCTTTTCCAATTTTACGTCACCAACTGTTTTGGCAAGCAGTGAAATCGACACCTCAGTTAATGATGAATTTGGAAAAAAAGTGGACCAACTGTTGGATCAAAAGGGCTTTTCAGGCAGCATCTTAGTTATTAGAGATGGCAAACCAATTTATCGCACTAGTCGTGGCTATGCTGACAATGCTAATAATCTCGATAATAAAAAGAATACAGCCTATGAAATCGATTCGGTCCAAAAATCGATGACAGCAGCTCTAGTTATGAAAGAAGTCCAAAAGGGCAAATTGACTTTAAAAACTAAATTATCTCGCTTTTATCCACAAGTTCCTGGTAGCGACCGGATTACGATTAGACAGATGTTAGATATGACATCAGGTCTTTCATTGAAGGGTAATATCGGACCAAGCTCAGTTTTGTCAGACTCAGGAATAATTGCTGCTGATATGAAAAATATTAAATTTTCGAATTTGCTTTATAATAAGTGGAATTATCAAGCGATAAATTATAATTTGCTCAGTGGTATTTTGGAACAATTAACGGGTAAGTCATATCGGAAACTCTTTATTGATAATTACGTAAAGAAATTGCATTTAAAGAAAACCATTTTTGCTTACAACGATTCTTCAAACATTCAAAAAGCCTTAGGGTATAATAATTCTGATCCGCTCAATGCAACATTGAATTATAAACAACCAATGGTTACGCCACGTTCATTTGAATATGATGAACTTGGAACTGGACAAGTTTATATGAGTACACATGATCTATTTAAAGTAGAACATTATATTATGTCAGGTCCCATGTTGACAAAAGCTTCACGTCAGACACTATTTAAGTCAGGAAGCATCAGTACTTATGGTGGCGGTTTGTACCATGCGAAGAATGATAATTTTGCTAATGGCTGGGGATACGGATTTCAAACAGTCATGCATATTTCAGATAATGGGCAAAATGCTGTAGTCGTTTTAGAAAATTATCAACGTCTTGCAGCAGATGTAAAACCAATTGCCAAACAGATTTACGGAATGGCCAATCAATAAATCATAGAAGAATTCATTTAAGTGTAGTAATTGATGAATAATTACTGTATGATAAGGAATGCAGGTAGCCTACCTGTGATTTAAAAATGACTGCTTTATACATTCCAAAGATTTACTGTAAAGTGGCCTAAAGACCTACATCACGGATTGATGTAGGTCTTTTTCTATGTCTAAAAGGTTAAGTTGTTTGTTTATGAATCAAAACTATTGTACGTTTATAATAGTTAATTGAGGAGGAACATATCTATGTATAAATTAAATGATGGACGTAATATTCCAAATTTTGGTTTTGGAACTTATAAATTAAACGGTCATGCTGGTGTTCAAAGTATTGTTTCTGCCATTAATAATGGATATAAAATGCTTGATACAGCTTATAATTATGAAAATGAAGGAACAGTTGGTAAAGCCATCGAAGAAAGCGGAGTTAATCGCGATGAATTGACGATTACCTCTAAATTGCCTGGTCGTTACTATGCGCATCAAGATGCAATCACAGCGTTGCAAGAATCTCTTTATCGCGCACATTTAGACCATTTTGACCTTTATCTTTTGCACTGGCCTAATCCAAAACGTGGAATGTATGTGGAAGCTTGGCAAGCTTTGATTGATGCTCAAAAATTTGGATTGGTAAAATCAATCGGTGTTTGCAACTTCTTGCCAGAGCATTTGGATAAATTGAAGGCAGAAACCGGTATTTTACCAGCTATCAATCAAATTGAATTGCACCCATATTTCAATCAAGCTCCAATGCGTAAATATGATCATGACAACGGCATAGTTACCATGGACTGGAGTCCTTTAGGGCGTGCAAGTTCAGTTCTTAAAGATCCTGTTCTAATTGAATTGGGAAAGAAGTATCACAAGACAGTTGGTCAAATTATTTTTAGATGGGAACATCAATTAGATACGATTCCAATCCCTAAGTCAGCTTCTCCAGTAAGACAACGTGAGAATTTAGATATTTTTGATTTTGAAATCAGTTCCGATGATATGAAGAAAATCAATGATTTAACTAAACCAGATGGTCGGACTAACGATCAAGATCCAGCAGTTTATGAAGAATTTTAAAAATTAAAAAGCGTATCAGTCAATTTATTAATCATGGCTGTTACGCTTTTGTAGTTTTATTAAGAAATTATTTTAGTCAAATATGTTTGCCAGTCATCACTAAGGTGACAATCAAAGGCCATTTTAAAATCAGCAGGTAAATTCCGTGCTAATGACAAATTCAAGTCTAAGGCCTCTTCCAAACTAAAATATTTAACGTCGGAAGTTTCAACGCCACTGTGAATGTCATCTTCTGTTGGTTGGCATTCGAAGAACATTTTATAAATATAATTTAAATTCTTTTTAGGGTAATGATTTTTTTGCATATCTTTAACAGCAATTAATTTCTTGGGAATCACTTTGATTCCGGCTTCTTCAAAAGTTTCTTTTTCAGCAATTTCTCCAGCTGAATAACCAATGTCAGCCCAACCGCCAGGTATTGACCATTGACCACTGCTTTTTTCACGCACCAAAAGGATTTTATCATTTTTAAAAGTGGCAGCTCGCACATCAACTTTAGGAGTGACGTACCCTGTATCGGAGTCGAAATAAATATTCCATTGTTTTTTACTCGAATTTTGGACTAGCTGAGAAGTTAATTTCTTAGCCACAGACTCAAGTTGATCATATCTTTCGCGATCAAAAACGTCTTTACTATAATGTTTGCCAGTCTGGGCGATTGCTTGCAACTGTTCAAGCAGGAGTTCTGTATCTTCCATGTTTGACACCATCCTTTAAAACGATTGTATCACGATGGCGGGGTCACTGAGAACCGGGTTACGCAAACTAGTTTATTGAACTAATTCATTTGAACGATAAGCATTGCGCTCGTGCAAGAAATTATTAAAGAAATGATATTCTTTTGTGATGGGAACATTTTTTGGTTCATTTTTAATAGCTTCGGCAATATTTGCCATTAAAAGGAAACTATTCAATAACATGGAATGAGACTCATTTTCTTGAATAAAATCAATGCCATTCTCAATCATCTTAATAGCTAAATCATACTTAGATAACTCGTAGTAGGAAAGGGATGCCAGGTAAAAGACAACGTTAAGATTTTCATCATAAGTAGCTCTATCAAATTTTTTAAAAGCCAAAGAAATTTGCCGATAAGCTGCATTCTTCAACCCTTGTCTTGAATAAACATAAGCCAAAGTAATATTGCCAATTCTTGATAAAACTGTTTGTTTGCGATTGTGTTCAGTGCTGGCAAGCGATAGTTTCAGAAGTTCTTTAGCATTGTCAAACTTGTTTTCCAAGTGTAGGGCACAAATTGCTAAATAATAGTAATATGCTTGGGTTTGCTTGCTAGTTTGTACTAATTCGATAACTGTTGGTCGATTCAAAAAATTCTGAAGAGCTTGATAGTTTCTACTACTATAAAGACGATTGATTTTAGCATTCGAGTAATTGTCTTTACAAATTTTAAAACTGTTTACCAAAGATAAGTCGTACAAATCTATAGAGAGCCGTTGGCAAATGTTGATCAATAATTGCATGTTCGGAATGTATTTATTATGTTCAATTTCTGAAAGAGTAGATTGAGAGCAGATATCCGTCGCAATTTCTAACTGAGAAAGTTGTCGTTGCTGGCGAGTCTCCTTCAAAATGTCCCCTAAATTATCCATATTATTCACACCTACTGTTCTTATATAATGTTTTTATAAGTAAATGGTATAGAAGTAGTGTGTATTTTGTGTTCAATTAATGTAAAGTTTTTGTATATTACTATGTAAACTTTCAGTAAAGTTATCTGGATAATCCATTGAAAACGGCCGGGGACCTAACTAAACTAGCCTATTCCTGTTATTAAACTTTTTGTAAAGAACTGATTTATTGTGCAAAATAAATTTTAGACTAATCGAGATTAAATCCTTGTTTCTTCAAGAATGGGCCAACTTCTGGTCGACGAATCTGTTTGAAAATGGCTAAATTCTTTTCAGTCCAGTTAGTGTCACTGGCGTTAGTTTCACGAGCAGCGTAATAATCATGGACCGTTTGGTCGTATTGACTTAAATCAGTGAAACTTTGGTCATCATAGCTATTAGTAGCAACTTGGTTTTGCTTAGGCATTCTTGGCTTATGCTGGTTCTTGTGATTTGGAACGCCAATCGTCATTCCAAATAGGGGAACGGTCAATTCAGGTAGATTCAATAGTTTGGCAACTTGTTCAATGTTGTTGCGGATGCTTCCGATAAAGCAAATCCCTAAATCCATTGATTCAGCAGCCACAGCCATATTTTCAGCAGCAATAGCTGTATCAATTGTAGCTACAAGTAAGGATTCCATATTCTTTAGACTGTCTAGATTTTGATGGTGCTTTTCTAACATTGTTGCTTGACGATGCAAATCGGCTACGAAAACGTAAAAAGTATCGGCCTTTTTAACATGTGGGGAGCTGATAGTAATATCTGATAATTCACTACGAAGTTTTGGATCCGTTATTTCAATGATAGAGAAAGCTTGAACGAATTCCGATGTTGAGCCACTTTGAGCGGCTGCAATTAAATTACTTTTTGCTTCTGAACTGATTGCTTGGTCTTTAAAGTCTCTGACTGAGACGTGATTCATTAAATTTTCAATTGTTTGATTCATATTTATACCTCATTTTGCAAAAATTAAAAACTCATTTTGTTATCATAACATTTACGAAACGTAATTTAATGTAATAACCCTTGAGACAAAAAAGTGGAGCACAATGTTCTTTTATTGAACTGTGCTCCATTATTATTAACGTTTAAAAATTTAATTTGTTTACCAATCCCGGTTGAATCGGACGTTTGTCTTTGTCTGGATCAACTTGATAATTAATAATCATATTAACAGAATTTATAGTCAAAATATCGACAATGGCGTTTTTCATAATCATCAATTCTTGACCTCTAAAAGTTTTATCTTCGATAGGTGCTGCCATAATAATTACCTCCAGTCTTTGCCTTTGGAATAATAAAGTATAGTTCCAATGGTTCCAAATAGGGTAGTAATTAAGACTAATTTTTCGAAGCGTCTATTTCAAAATTGCAATCGCTAATGCCTGTTGAATTGCGTCAATACTATTATCCTTAGTAAATTGTAAAGATTCCGTTGGTTCAGTAGCGCTAGAAATCCAGATTTTTAATTCCGCATCCAAATCGAAGTGACCGGAAGTTTCCACACTAAATCGAGAGATGCTCTTATAAGGGAGTGTTCTGTAATCAGTTTTCTTACCAGTAACACCTTGTTTGTCAACGACGATAAGGCGGTAATTAGTAAAAATCACCATGTTTCTAACCCATTTGAAAGCTAAATCGATTTCTTCATCAGGAATTAAGACAGAACCAAGTTCCTTTCTTACAGCTTCTTTACTGAAATTAGAAGCATTTCCCATTAGTCCGCTAAGTATACTCAAAGTAAAACCCTCCTCCGGCTGTGATTTTGTATGGAGTAGTTTAAAGTTATAAAAATGTAATTGTATATTAAAGCAATCAGAAGCTACAAGTGAAATTTGAATGGATTTTTAAAAATTATTTAATATTGTAAGTTTTAGTGCCAATTGTTTCAAAATCTGAATTGGAGAATTCTAGGTTGATTGGATTGGCATTATCTTTTCCAATATCGAATATTAAAACGCCAGTCACGGTTTTACTTGGTAGTAGGCTATTTTGCAAGTTATCTTCATATTCTTGAGTGGGACTATTTCCATTTTCATCTAAAGCAACTGTACCTGGATTCAAATCAACATTTGAATTGTTAGTTAATCCTTTTACATTCAATTCGTTTTGATAATTTTTTTTATTAATCGTTTTGGTGCTGATATCTTTTTGATTTTCACTTTTGTTGCATTCAGTTAAAGTGTTCAGTTTTTTTGTCAATGAACTTTGGACAACAAATACAATTATATTTATTGTATCGATTATGTTTTGTATAAAAATATCAAATTGGGATAGAACTATTTCTCATTTTTTTACGTTGTTTAAAATAATCCATATAATATTTATTAAATGATGGGTTTGTTTAATTAGATAAATAAAAAACAGTCAAATCAATTAAGGTTTGACTGATATATGGAACTTTTATCAATTTAATTCATGTATTGTTTAATTAAATTTGAAAGTATCTCTGCAGCTACGTTTGATACAAAACTGATTGAAACACTTTCAAAGTTTTTAAGGACTTTTTTTGTTTCTTTCCAAACAATTGGGTCTCGAACATTATCAAGATATTGATGTCCGTTCCAAGTTATTTCTGAAACGTTAAACCAGTAGTATGAATTATTATCTGCCTTAGTAGTATTAAACACTATAAATCCAGCTTCATTCAATTTTGATAATGTATATAAAAATTCTTCATTACCAAATTTCTTACAAGTTTCAAACTTTAATAATTCTTCTGATTCAAGATTTTCATCAAATTCTAATTTACTTTCAATCTCTAGCAAAGAATTACGAATACATTCATTATTCAGTCTCATTTATAATATTAATTCCTTTTTTTAAAATAATACCAAAAAAAATAAGTGTAAAGAATAATAATATTCAAAAAAGTAGACAATAAGTACAGCTCAACAAATGATTGCTTTGAAATGATTATTAATTAGCTCACGAAAATTATCGTGAGTTTTTTGTACAAAAAAATCGCTAGTCAATTAAGACTAACGATCATATTTTTGCAGTCCACAAAATATTTTTGTGGCTCACTTTTTTTGAGCCATATCGAAACTTATCAAAATTGTAAATTTCAAAATGCTTTTATATCAACGGTTTTGGAGGCTATTAAAACTCATTGAACCCCCGTTATCACCCGTATGGGGGTTATATCCCCACATGATGAAATCCTATAATACCAGTGCTTACAAGGGCTTAATAGCGCTTAAACATCTAATGGCTCCGCTCGTGGCTCCGAAATTTAGAAGCCTACATAACTGGTGAATTTATCTATTGTTTCCTCGGTGGCTTGTTTGGTAACATGAGCATAGGTCGATAGGATTACGCTCACATCACTATCCCCAGCTTGCTTTTGAATTTGTTTGATTGTTAGTTGATTAGATTCAATAGCAAGTGTTATCCAAGTGTGACGTAAACCGTGTGGTGTAATACGTTTCAATCTCTTTTTGTTATCATTATTGTATGAGTCAATAACTGCATCCATCCACTTGTTTGGTTTCATCATAGATAATAGTTGGTTGTGAGTATTAGGAAATATCCATTGGTTCCGTGAACCAGTATTATATCCAAGCATAAACATTTCTTTGTGCATTGTACTTATCCAATGGTTCAAAATATCCGCAGTATTTTGATCTAAGTGTAAAGTACGATAGCCATTAATAGTTTTAGGTGTACCAATAACCTGGTGGTTATCAATATCCCTTGTAACAGTTTTATTAATTAATAATGTCTTATCTTTATAGTCAAAGTCAGCAACCTGTAAAGCCAATATTTCAGCTTTCCTGGCACCTGTGAAGGCTAGTAGTCTAAACAATGCTACGGCTTTCTCATTTCTACCACCATAGTATTTATTAGTTTGATTTATGAAAGCCTGTAATTCGTTTTTATCCCAAAATTTATTATCATCAGCATTTTGTATTTTAGCCTTCTTTTTTGGCATAATTACAAGATCCATAGGGTTTTCATATATGATACTCAAACGTCTGGCTTCTTTAAAAACAAGATTGGCATAATTCTTAATCTTTTTATAGTCTGAAAAATCATCATACCAACCGTTTACTATCTTTTGACAGGTAGTAACGGTTATTTTTTTTATCTTATATTTCCCGAAAGCTGGCAAGATATGTATTCTAAACATTCCTAAGACGTGGTTTAGCGTGCTTTCTTTGACCGTCTTCCTATAAGACTCAATGAAACTATCGTACACGTCTTTGTACGTTGCGTTAGTGTCTTCCTTAAATCCGTGATTATCTAAGTCAGCCAATTGATGAGCTACATAAATTTCACATTCTTTGCGTGTCTTAAAACCACGCTTTTGACGTTTAGTTCTTTTGCCAGTTAATGGATCAGTTGCAATGGTGTACTGGCAACGCCAAAATTTACTACCATCTTTTGTTTTGTATTGTGTAAAACTTGCCATAGTTTAGTTTCCCCATTTCTAGCTTTGCACGGCGCGTTATGGGGAGATTGATTAGTTATTTAAACCAGGTAGTCAAATCTGTGTTTTTTAAAATATGTAAAAGTAATTTTTGGTTAGTTGAATCATCGTTGTTAAATAATAGCTTTTCAGGAAGAGTAACTGTGTACTCTCCATTATTTAATTTCTTAATATTTAAAAAGTCAATTTTCTTTATGCCAAAACAGTCAATCATGAAAGGCATACTTCCAGATTCTTTGAAACGATCGCTAACTTTATACGTTACTTTTTCAGTAAGTAATGCAGTAAAGAATAGCGTAAATATTTGCTTATCGTTAAGATGAGAAAGAACATTATTAACTTTGGCATTCTGATAATCAACAATCTTTATTAAATCGTTGGGGAGTTTTTTTTGATTATTAAATGAGTCGGAATCTAAGTCCAGAACGGTGAACCCCCAAATTTCGTTTTCTTGTTCTTTTTTTAGATTGCTATTTTTATCATCTGAATTAAGTGGAACCAATATAATTGGATATCCATAATATGAATTTTTTTCTGTGTCATCATTTCTTATTACTATTTGTAATATTTTCAATCTTCCATCAATACTATCTATCTTAAACGGAAGTGTGATTTTCTTTGTATCAAAGTCGATTATTGAAGCATACACGTCCTGCAAGTGGTTCACAAAAAAACTTTCGACTGGTAAATCAAAATGTTCCATAAGTTTTTGAAGAGTATTTAATTGAATACCTTTACTATCATTATTTGCAAGTTGTGTAAGAGTTTTTCTTGATAGTCCAGTTTGGCGAGATAACTCGCTAATGTTTTCATTCTTATCTTTTAGTATTTTATCAAGGCTGAATTTAAGCACTTTTAATTACCTCCAATGCACTAAGAGTATCATTTATTTAATAAAATGGCTAGTAAAGGTTGCAAGAACATGACAATTGAGTATAATGATAGTCATAAAGAGATGAAAGTGAAACCTTTAAGAACAATAGATAGAAGGAGATGAAAAATTATGACTGATTTACCAAGATATATGAAACTTGGTCAAGCCTTAAAGTATTTGAATATTGGAAGTTACAACACTTTATACAAATACATTGACCAGGGTCTTAAAGTTTCAATTGTTGGTGGTGTTAAAAGAATAGATCAAGTAGATTGTGATAAATTCTTAGAATCTAAAAAAATATAACAGTAGCTTTGCACGGCGCACAGTTATAAGTTTACTAACTAATAAGGGAGAAATAATTATGTTTGAAAGTGACGAAGAAGAAATGAATTTCCTTGAAGCACAAGATGAAAATATTCAAGCACACATTCGCAATATTGAAACAAACCTAGATGCTTTAAAAGGAAATAGCACGATCACAGTGAACGATGGTGAAAAGAAAGTAGTTGTGCCAGCTATCGTATTAGCAGATGAAATTGCTCAAGATGCTAAAGCTATCAGTGATGCTATTTTATTACAGTAATGAATTACAAAAAAAAGGGTATAAAAAAAGGACTTATTCTAACCGACAAAAGTTAATAAGTCCTACACATAGCAATTAATACTTGCCTTAATTATACCAAAAATTAAGGAGTTTTTAAATAATGGAAAATGAATTAGAAGATATTATTTGTATGAATTTGAACAATAAACAAACGATTGATCTAGCGACAGCATTTATAGATGCGGTTCAAACCGTGTCAACTTCAATTAATGCAGTAGATAATCGATTAGGTGATTTAATTGAAAAACTCCCCAATGAGGATAAATAAATTTGTTTGTGTACACAACAATAATAAGGAAGTGATAAATTGACCACTTATGAAATGGCTTTAGAACTAGCCAAAAGAAATATATATTACTATCCTACCGCACCTGGTAGTAAGTCGGGTATGAAAGATACCCACGGTTTTAATGATGCAGTAAATGATGAATCGATGGCGCGAGAATGGTTCGATGGGACTAACAATAATATCGGTATTAATTTAAAGAAGTCGGGCTTAATGGTGGTAGACGTTGATATGCATGGCAATGGCAACGGGCTCCACAGTCTTGCCACTATTGTGGAAAAATATGGGGCGCTCCCTAACGATACTCTAGTTGAAAAAACTCCAAGGAACGGAACTCACTGGTTTTTTAAAGTGCCTGCAAATTTAGACTTAACAAACAACGTCAATGCCTTTTTTGATGGTTCTGGTATTGATCTAATGACAAGCAACGTCTTAATAGCTCCAAGCAGTATTGACGGAGTTAGCTACTCTAATGGAAGCGGGACTTTTGATGATATCAAACAAGCCCCCACCTGGTTACTAGAGTTTGCCCAGGATAAGCCAGCTAATAATGTTAGCTCTGGTACGCCACGATTTAAGAAGTACACAGGTAGATTACTAGACAAGATTGTTAAAGGAGCCACCAAGGGACAACGCAACAATTTCATTACAAGTATTGCAGGTTCAATGCTAGCAGTTGGTACCAGTGCTAGTAATGTTTATGAATTATTGTCGGTTATTAATCAAAATTTTATATCCCCACCTTTACCACAGAAAGAGCTGGACACTGTTTACAGTTCGGTTGTTTCAAGGGAGTTGCGTAGATTGAAGGTGAATTAATGGAAGAAGGACTTAAAAACAAAATTAAAGAACTGTCACAAGTGCAAACTAATACGGATAACGTTATTGATCTATGGAAGGAACAATTCCTTAAGACTGATAAAGGTACGATGCGATCTAGTTCAAGCAAAAATGTATTCTTAATACTTCAAAATGATGCCAGATTGAAAGACCTACTTCAATACAACGAGTTTTCAGAACAGCTTCAAAAATTGAAGCCTAACTACTCACTTGATACTAAACCAGGTGACTGGCTAGATAGTGATGATTCTAAACTCAAGTTGTTTATTGAGGATAATTACAATTACGTTCCTACTAAAGATGCTATCAGTGATGCAATTGTAAAGTTTGCTATGGATCACTCTTTTAATCCCGTCAAGCGACGTATTGAATCGGTCACATGGGACGGTGTGAAACGAGTTGAAACTTTTTTCATAGACTACTTAGGTGCAGAAGATACCGAATATACACGTGAGATATGTAAACGTTGGTTAACAGGTGCAGTCGCTAGAGTTTATAACCCTGGTGTTAAGTTTGAAATTGTTCCTATCTTATTTGGCGGTCAAGGTATTGGTAAAAGTACCCTAGTAGGTTCTATATACCGTGATTACTTTTTAGATGAGCTAGAGTCCATGGGTAAAACTAAGGACGACTTCCAGCAACTAAAAGGTAAATGGATTGTAGAAATTGGTGAATTGTCAGCCATGCGTAGAACTGATGTAGATCACGTCAAGTCTTTTATATCAGCACAGTTTGACAATTACAGACCGTCGTACGGACGCTACACGACAGATCACCCACGTAAGATTGCTTTTATTGGTACTTCGAATCCACCAGAGTTCTTGAAGGATAAGACAGGAAACAGACGTTTTTTTCCTATTGAATGTAATGTTCAAGAAAAGAAGAAAGATCCGTTCAATATAGATGATGCTGATATTCTGCAAGTTTTGGCAGAAGCCAAAGTTTTATATAACAATGGTGGACAAATCTTTATAACAGATTCCTTACAGAAGATTGCAGAGAAATATCAAAAAGATGCTATGATTCAAGATCCTAGTGAGGAACAAATATTATCTTATCTTGATATGCCAGTACCAATCAATTGGAATGAATATCCTACTGAAAACAAACGTTATTATTTTAACGATTATATGAACGATCGTACTTGTGTTGACATGGACAAAAAGCCAGTTAAGGAAACTACAACCATTGACCAGGTAACCACAAATGAAATTCTACAAGTTGCTTTTCATATTAGTAACGATCAGCTGATTTCTGCATCACGTGGAAATGTTGGTAAACAGATTTCTGATGTTATGAATAGCTTACAAGATACCTGGCAAAGAAGTCACAACGTAAGAATTAGCAAGAACAAACGCGGACGTGGATATAAACGAAGATGAGACATGAGACATGATAGAGACATGACATGTATCATCTCTTATCCCAATAGTATCAAGGCTTACAAGAATAATGAGACATGAGACATGTAAATACCAAAGTATTAAAAAAAGTATTACTAAGTGTGTAACAGTGCTTTATTTGAAGTTTTAAAACATACATGTCTCACGTCACACGTTGAATGATAATAGTCCCTATACCAAGTGGCACAAGGGTTACATAGATGATACATGTGTGAGACATGCTACTATATCATGTCTCAATTAAATGAAAGGAATAAATAAATGGAACTACAAGATAATTACACCCGACTATACAGGTGGATAAAACAACGACACCACTTGGTTAAGAATAAATTACCCCCCACTATCGGGGTATTAGACCCCGATGGTTACGATGATCCCATTAGATTTTTAGACCTATCACCATTAGAGCAGGTCGTACTGGTTACGTGGGTACTCAATACATTGGCACCCAGTAAAGGAATTAATTACGCTGATGATTCTTACAGTCTTAAACACTATTTCAGTGATTCAGGTTGTGGCTTTTACATTATGAATGGAATGTTTAAAGGTGCAATGTTGGTTACTGGTTTCAAGGTTGCGGACAAGCAGAGTAAGAACTGGTGCTTCAATATTAAGCCGTCCAGTACCACCAACCTATATCGTACGAAGGCAAATATTATTGATAAGAAAATTAAATATTAAATTAATTGATTGATCTAATTTAAACAGAGGAGAATATAAAAAAATGACAACTTTAAAAGAAATTGAATCAAAATTAACTAACTTAGTGACAGATAACCAAAGCAAAATTGATAGCTATCAAAAGAAGATTGAAACCGCTGATAAAGCTATCCAGGATGCAAACAAAAAATTGAAGAACGCCGAAGATACCGTAAATGTAGATGATTATAATAAGGCGAAAAATGCAATTTGGTCAGCAGATCACGCCAAAGAACTTTATACGAAAACTAAAAATAAGGTTCAAAATACCCCACTAATTAGTAAAGCAGAATATAGTTCATTGTTAAAAGAAATTACTGAAGGCGCTGATAATGAACAAGAGGCATTAAACGAAAAAGCGATAAAACTTATTGCAGACATTCGTTCACTTGCTAATGAATCGAGTGGAGTTACAAATAAAGCTAATAAATTAATGAACGTTTTACAACGAAAAGTTTATAAAGAACCCGAGGGACGTATTTTGAAAAGTGATGGGGGTACAACCTGGTCAAGTGATAAGGAATATAGAAGTAAAATTTCAGTAAGTGGTTTTTACAATGCTAAAGTTAAGGGAACATCACTATCAAAATTAGCGGGTGAAGAAAAATAGAAATTCAATAATTATTGGTTATAAAAAAGGAGTATTAAAACTATGGATGAAAATAAATATATTAGTATAGATAAAATGCAAAAAGAAGTAGATGAAAAATTTGAAAAGGAAGTAAGAGAGCATAACGCCAAAGTAGATGCAAAACGTAAAGCTATACAAGATGCGGAGAATGCTGAAATGCAAAAACTTTATAAAGGCATGGCGGAAAGCATTAAAACCGAACAAGAAGAACAGAAGTCCCGTGAACTTGAAGAGGCTGTTTCAAAGGCATCCAAAGAAGTTGAAGATAAGTATGATAATAATTCAATAATAAAATCAGAAAAACGAACTTCTATGGATAAGGGTTACAATAATTTGTTAGATGGCTTGGATTCAAATGATTGATTAGAACCCTGGTTTATATTGATACCCGCCATATAGTTGGGATAACAACCTCACTAGCCCGTGTACCTTGTGCCTGGTTGGGTTAATGAATAGAACAATAGTATTGGCATTAAAGGTAATCAAATGGCATAAGGAGCCGTTAATAGGTTGCTACAATAGTTTGTAGTTACTTGATTTAGTTTGAAATATATTTTTAAAATAAATTTCTGAGTCGCAGAGTTGTATCCGTCACTCCCTCGCCCCACTCACTTGGGTACTGGGGTGGATGGGTGGAGCTAGTCTGATGCTGACAAGATTTAAATTAAAAATAAAATAAAAAAATAAATTATTTTTATTATTTGTTGGTGATTAAATAAAAAATAATTTATTTTTAAAAGTCCCTATTAAGCCGTGTACGGCGTTTATTGATGTTGCTTGGTAAATTGTAACGTGCCTGGTAATGGGGGGGCGTACCCACCCCCTCCCCGTTATAGCCGTGGTTCACGCCGTCATTGTACATTTTTTATCATGAATTTGATTAGGGGGGTATCTATGGTAGTGATGTCAATGAATATAGAACAACTTAAATTCAAAATAATTGATGAAATGTGTGGGTACACTTTTACTTATAAAGGTGAGCCTTGTGGTATGGAACCAATTGTTGAAAGTGGAGTATTTACTTTTGGAGCCTGGTCTGGAGATAAGAATAAAGATTATACCGATATTGATGAGTTAATGACAGATAAGTTTTATTCTGGTAAATCACTTACTGAATTGATTGATACAGTTGAATTAGATTTCATTTAGTTTTTATGGAAAGTAGGGGGAAGTATTATGAATATAGAACAGCTTAAAGCCAAGATACTAGATGATGGTTCTGGTTTTACGTTTACTTTAGAAAGTAAACCATGTGGAATGGAACCAACGGTATAAGCTTCTTTTTTAGTCTTAAATCCGCTCTTAGATAAAGATTTACGTTTACCATTAGTATCCTTGTATCTGATACGATAAGTCCAAGCTTTACCACGTTTATATACTTCCATGAGTATTCCTCCAGTATGGTATACTAAAGGAGTTAAATAGGGGGAGTTTTAGCCCATTTAGTATAGATTTCGTTTAAGTCACATCCTGAACTTTGGTCGGTTGAGCGGATAAGCTAGCATCTGTGTTCAAGCATTTTTCTTTTTCATCGTTATTCATTAACTGAATTTTCTCCTTTTTTATCTTTATTATTTTGATAATTATCCATGTTATCCAGATGAACATAATTCAAACTTACAAGTAAACTATCGCCACCATCTACGGCTGGAAGGTTCATTCTCTTTCTTCCTTCATTGATAGTTAAAATGCCACCTTGAACTGCTTTAATTACGTTCTGTGTGGTCGTTTCGGGATCAACACTAAACAATCTATCGGTATTGAATCGGAAACTTTGCTTGTCAGCATGACTTAAAAGTTTAAAGTCTAGCTCTGCTGTAAATACATTGAAGTAATGACTCAAAGTACCATTGATATAGTTCATATTAGTTTGGGAAACACTGGAATGATTTTCTTCTACACCTAATTGATAAGTTGAAAGCCCAAATACTTTCGCAATTTGTTTACTGCTCCAGTCGTTAGAATTAACTAGCTTCAATATATCGGTATTTACTTCTAGTGGGGTATAGTCCATTGAACTATCCATTACTAGAGTTCTTGAACTGTTACCAGCTCCAGCATTAGATTTTTCAAACTCACTTCTGATATTACCTTTAGCCTCTGCATCTAGGTCTGACTTGTTTACTTTCAAACCACCGTTGGTAATATTAGCAAATACAAAACTGCTGATGAGCTAAATCAAGAACGTAAAGCACGTCAACTTGGGTATACGTAAGCGGACTAAGCCAAGAAAGGTTGATTTATATGATATCTTTTGTGCCCTGCTTTATACCTTGAAAAATGGGTGCGTTTGGCGCGGTTTACCCAGCGATTTTCCTAAATGGGAAACCGTCTATTATTACTGGTTACTTTGGACTAAAACGCCATCTCCTGCTGGTATCACTCCTCTGGATAAGGTTTTAAAAAAATTGTCAGCCAACATCGGTTGGCTCAGAAGCGTTCAGTTTATACATCGTTCATCATTCTAGATGCTCAAAGTGTCAAGAATACCGATCCTGCTGAAAGTAGCGGCTACGATGGTGGTAAAAAGGTGAGTGGGATTAAGCGCCATCTTGCTGTAGATATCAATGGGCTGCCGATGGCAGTCCATGTGACAACCGCCAATGTTTCTGAGCGTGATGGCGCCAATGCGCTACTGGCGTTAAACAAATCACAGTTTGACCTGGTTCAACGAGTAATGGCCGATGGTGGTTATACTGGTAACAACTTTGCTCAATCAGTTCAGGCAATGATTAACGCTGAAGTCATTATTGCTAAACAGAGTGACCTTAGGCACGGTCAAGTGACCCCGCAACGCTGGGTTATCGAACGCAGTTTTAGCTGGCTAGGAAAATATCGGCGCCTCTGGCGCAATTGTGAGCGAAAGCTGAACACCAGTAAGATGATGATTAGCTTAGCCTTCCTGCGAATACTCTTGAAAAGATTCTAAATACGTTCTTAGGGTTATAACCTGTAAAATCACTTTCTGTGACTCAAAATCAGTCCAAATACTGACGACTATAAAAGCTGAATATTTTGGAGGCATCATATATTGAAAACAACAAAATTAGTTGTTGGAATTTTGCAGATTGTTTTGTCCTTGTTTATCTTGCTACAATCATTCGCCGTGGGTGTTGGTAATGCTATTGATAAGTCAAAGGACGTGGGTGGAAGTGCTGGCTTTGTGGTAGCAATCCTGTTCATCGTTTCTGGAATTATTTATATTGCCACTCGCAAATCAGAAAAGCTTGGTGGTGACATTGCCGGTCTTGTCTTGATGATCATTTCATGGTTATTCGCGATCAGCAACGCGCATGTATATTCAGACTTGCAAATCTGGGGTTGGGTTTCATTCGTCATTGGTGTTGGCTTCTTCGTTTGGCACTTTATTGCACTACGTAAACAAGCAACTAAGTAATAATCGAAGCCCCTACTTGGGGCTTTTATTGGATGCAAAACGTAGCAACTTAAACGGGTCTAGAATTTTTGGTGTTGGAAAGTATTTCCATTCCAAAAGTACTAGGCCCTAATTTAAAAAGCCATTGATAATGGATCAAAAACGGCCACTAGGGTATTGTCTAATAGTTGATTTGGATAGCATTATAGCTTGCTATCAAGCCGGAATTAGAACGCCTTGGGAAATGTCAGACTTCTTTGAAGTGTCTGAATCTTACATGTGGAAAGCCATTGACACTTATCGTATTAAACGTGGAATTGACTTCACGTATAAGGGCTATAAATTCAATTTAAATAACGGTCTTTCTATGTCCAAAATCTGACTGACTTTAAAAGCTGAAATTTGTTTCGGGGGAAAAAGAAAATGAAAACCAAAAGTTTAGCATTAACGGGATTAACTATTCTTTTAGCTTCAACATTGGTAGCTTGTTCCGGTGGCAACGAATCGTCTTCAAAATCTGATACAGCTGATAAAACCGTGAAGGTTAAAAAGAAAGCATCAACTTATTTCAAGGATAATAAGTTAGTAACCAAGGATTACGATATTGATATTACTCAAACAAAAGTAATCCAAGTTGGCAAAACTGGAAACGAATATGGTGAAAAACCTGTATTGGCATTTTGGTTCAAAGTTCATAATAAGAAAGCTAAAGACTTAGATCCAAACGGTGCTTGGATAAGTATTTTCAAGGCAATTCAGGATAATAATAAAGATTCAGTCAATGAATTGGATGTTGGTTCACTTCCTGATGATAGATTTTTAGATTCACAATCTGAAGAAATTAAAGTTGGTGGAACCGTTGAAATGGCTGTTTCATATGAATTAGATGATACAACCACACCGGTTAAATTAACTGCTGAAAATATTGTTACTGGTAAAAGTCTTGGATCAATGACATACAAGTTAAATTAAAATAAGACAAAACAAAAAAGCCACATTCCCCAACCGACCAAAGTAGAAGGAAAAAATAGCACTGATTCAAACGCCAATAACGATGATAACACAAAGGACGACCAACAAGACGGCAAGTCCCTAACTGGTTACGCCGTGGTATTTGATACACCAAGCAAAAGTTTAGGAAATTTTAAAGAAGTTATTGATAAGAACGCTTTCGACGGTGTGGACTTATCAGATGTTCTTATGGTTTCAAACCATGATTTTGGAAAGGTATTAGCAAGTACCAAAGCTGGTACGTTAAAACTTGATGTAGACGATAAAGGTTTACATTTTGAAGCACAACTACCAAAGACAACAGTCGCTGATGATACATACGAAAATGTAAAAGATGGCAATATTTCAAATATGAGTTTTACTTTTGCCGTTGCAGATGATGGCGATACATTTACCAAAGATGATGATGGCAATGTGATTAGAACTATCAAGCAAGTTAAATCATTATTTGATGTATCAGTTGTGGCAATTCCAGCGTACGATGATGCAAATGTTCAAGTAAATAATGGTTAATAACCCTAGTGAATTAACAGATGTAATAGATTTCTATGGCAAGACTTATGAACAAAATGACGATGGTGTAATGGTTCCTAGTGAAGGTAAAGTATTTACTACCTGGTGTAAAGTTTTAAGCGATTTACTCAAAGACTACAAGTCTGATGCTGGTACATTAATGCGTGGCAAGACTTCTTTTGTTATCCGTCACGATCAACCGAAAGAAATTGATACATCTATGATTATTAAATGGAACAGTAAGACCTATACAATTGATAATATTCTTAAAGATAATACGTATAAAGCCTATGATACAGTAGTTACAACAATGAAAAAAGTGATATAATATACTTATGGTAGATATAAGAAATATCTATCAAATAAAATAATTCAAGCTTTGTAGGTCTCGTTTTATCGAATTATTGCAATACAGTGAGTTTTTTTCTTGTTAGTAAGAAATTCTTTAATCTAGTAGCACTCCTTAGTGCTATACAATATTTAATTTTCTAGTCTGGTAGAGATACCAGGCTTTTTTTATGCACAAAAAAAAGAACACCGATCAAGTCGATGTTCAAGCGCCGTACAAACTTAAATGTTTTTTCGTGGCTCCGTCGTGGCTCCGCTTTATTGTAAATAAGTGATAACCAGTGAAGAACTCAATTTATAAAACGTTGATTTATCAAGGGTTTTGACGACCCATGACAACCTGTAAAACTCAATTATCACCCGTATGGGAATCGAACCCATAACTCCACCTTGAGAGGGTGGCGTCTTAAACCATTTGACCAACGGGCAATTAAACAACATTCATAATTTTAACTGTAAAGTAGGGCTTATGTCAATATAATTCCTCAATTAATTAAGAATTATTTTCATCATCCTTATCTTTTGACTTAATAAAGAGTACATAAATCATAGTTCCAATCAAAAAGATAGTATAGATGGCACTGGCAAAACCAGCATATTCCATAATTACCCAACCGGTGATTCTGGCACTAGCAATTAGAAGCATTGATAAAACTCCAAACATTACAACTTTTCGTAAGAGGTTTTGATAAATCTCATTAAATTTCTTTTGTCTATTTTTCATAGTAAGACAGCCCCCGAAATGATGGTACCACCTAAGATTGCTAAGATGTTGTTTAAAAAGTGTACGGTGATATCAGCTTTAATATTTTTAGTTCGATAGTAAACTCCAGCTAAAACCACTCCCAACAAAATTTTCGAAAGGGCGTAAATCCAGTCGGTATTGGCACTAAAAGGTGCGTGAACGTAACCAAAGACTATTCCGCTTAACAAAATTGCTAAAAAGGGTCGATCAACGAAAAACCAGTTCATAAGTATTCCACGGAAAAGAATTTCTTCCAAAATTGGTGCAACAAATATTGTGAAAAGAATTAAAATTACCATATTATTGTTTGCCACTAATTTCAAAGCATCGACGTTTTCATTGGAGCTCCTCATAAACGGTACGGTAGCAAAATTTATCACCATGGTTAAAACGGTTGCGATGACAACGATCATCCAAGTACCTTTAGTAAATTTTTGCGTAGGGAATTTTTGAGCATGTTTGAAAACAAAAATGAGAATTATTGTTGAAATCGCTAACAAAATGAGTGTTAGGAGTGGAGCATAGCTGATATATGAGCTATAATTTGCTCCGAGTTCCTTTTTAGTTAAAGTTAATATACTTAATGGAAGCTGTTCCATTAAAAATAAGAATAAAAAGGTTATAATAAGAAGTATGACTTTTATAGGATGATAAGTATTTTTTGATTTATTCATTGATAATTCACCTTATTTTTTTGAGATAATCGTTAGAAATCTTTGATGATTAGTGCTTTAATACTATAATGAGTTTTTTTAAAGGGAGTGAATAAATGTTCAAGATTGCTCGAGGTAGGATTAATAAAGTGCAAGTACTTGCAGCGGTCATTTTTATGGTTTTCCAAGTTGTTGCGACGCTTTATATTCCTAATCTTACATCAGACATTGTTAATAAAGGTGTTATTACTGGTGATATTGATTATATCATGCATGCCGGTATGGAAATGGCGATTGTGGCACTTATCGCTGTTATTGCTGCCTTTGGTAATGTCTTTATGGCAGCACAGGCCTCTCAAGGATTAGGTCGTAAATTAAGATCCGATTTATTTAAGAAAATATTATACTTTACTCACGATGAGTTCGACAAGTTCGAGACTTCATCATTAACGACTAGAACTACTAATGATGTTGTTCAAATCCAAAATGTGATGATTATGATGTTGAGAATGATGATTATGGCTCCAATCATGTTGATTGGGGCAAGTTTTATGGCCTATCAAAAAAATGCTGAAATGACCAAAATTTTCTTAATCTCTATTCCTATCTTAGTTATTGTTGTCGCACTGGTTATGTTTTTTGCGGTGCCATTGTTTAAAGCAATGCAAAAGAAAACTGACCGTTTGAACTTAGTCTTTCGTGAAGGTTTGACGGGTGTTCGTGTTATCAGAGCTTTCAGACAAGATAAATTTGAACAAGATCGTTTCAAAAATGCCAATGCTGATTACACTAACAATGCTGTTAAAGTATTCACGATCGTAGCGGTAATGTTTCCAGTCGTAACCTTAGTTATGAGTGGTACCAATGTTGGAATTACTTGGTTAGGCGCTCATTATATTGCTAATCAATCAATGCAAATTGGTAATATGATTGCTTTCATGACCTATGCTATGCAAATCTTAATGAGTTTCATGATTCTTTCGATGGTGTTCGTCTTCGTTCCACGTGCTTCCGCTTCTGCAGCTCGTATTCAAGAAGTTTTTGAAACTAAGAGCCGAATCGATGTTGTAGCAAAGCCTGCTGAAGTGGCAAAAGAACCATCACTTAGTTTTAATGATGTCAATTTTAGATATCATGGTGCTGAAAATCTAGCTTTGGCAAACTTGAATTTCAAAGTTACGAAAGGCCAAACTTTAGCCATTATTGGTGGTACTGGTTCTGGTAAAAGTACTTTGATCAATTTGATTCCAAGATTTTATGATGCTGAAACTGGTGTCGTCAGTTTAAATGGAACTGATGTTAAGGCTTTGAGCACTGAAGATATCAACAGCAAGGTATCAATGGTTCCTCAAACTGCTATTCTTTTCAAAGGTACAATTCGTGAGAATATGGCCTATGGTAAAGATAATGCAACTGATGATGAAATTTGGCATGCTTTAGAGATTGCTCAGGCTGCTGATTTTGTTAAGGAACTCGATGGACAATTGGATGGTATTGTTGAACAAGGCGGAGATAACTTCTCAGGTGGTCAAAAACAACGTTTGGCTGTCGCTCGTGCCTTAGTTAAAGATGCTTCAATTTATGTTTTCGATGATTCCTTCTCTGCACTTGATTTCAAGACTGACCTTAATTTGCGGACAGCTTTGAAAAATGATGAGAAAATCAGTCAAGCAGTGGTTGTCATTGTTGGACAACGTATCTCAACTGTTGCTGATGCTGACCAAATCGTTGTCTTGGATAACGGTAAGATGGTCGGTCTTGGAACTCACCAAGAATTAAAAGAAAATAATAAGACTTATCAAGAGATAATTGAGTCTCAATTGAAGGAGGATTAGTAATGGCTGAAAAGAAATCTCAAGATTCACCTTCTGTTGGACATGGTCCAGGAAATCGTGGCCCAGCAGTAGTTGTGAAGCCTAAGAATTTTTGGAAGACCAGTGGTCGCCTAGCTAAATATATGTCGACTTATATCGTTGGTCTAATCATCGTATTAGCTTTAGCGATTGCTTCAGCCGTTTTCCAAATTAAGACTCCAAAGATTTTAGGACAAGCAACAACTGAAATTTACAAAGGGATGATGAAAGGGATAGCTCAACAAAAGGCTGGTATCGAAATTAATGGGCTCCCAATCAACTTTGGTAAAATTGAACAAATAATTTTCATTGTAATTTTAATGTATCTTGCTTCAGCGCTATTTAGTTTTATTCAACAATTTGTGATGACAAGAATCTCACAAAGAACAGTTTATAAATTAAGACGTGATTTGAAGTCGAAGATGCAACGTTTACCTATTTCATATTATGATTCGCACTCTAATGGTGATATTATGTCACGTGCTATCAACGATATGGATAACATCGCCGGAACTTTGCAACAAAGTTTGACGCAGTTGGTAACTAGTTCCGTTACTTTCGTGGGTGTTATCTGGATGATGCTGACAATCAGTTGGAAAATGACTTTGATTGCTATGATCACAGTTCCACTGAGTTTAGTTGTCGTGGGCGTCATTGCTCCACAATCGCAAAAATTCTTTAAACGTCAACAGACTTCATTAGGTCTCTTGAATAATCAAGTTGAAGAAAATTATGCCGGCCACGTCGTTGTTAAAAGTTTCAACCACGAGGAAGAATCAATCGATGCTTTTGAAGAAGAAAATGCTAAATTGTATAAGGCTTCTTGGAAAGCGCAATTGATTTCTGGTATCGTTATGCCTTTGATGACGTTCATTAATAACTTAGGTTATGTCTTCGTTGCCATTTATGGTGGTATTCAAGTTGCTAATGGTGGTATTTCTTTAGGTAATATCCAAGCTTTCTTGCAATACATGAATCAATTTTCACAGCCAATTGCGCAACTAGCTAACTTAACTAACACGATTCAAGCAACGGTAGCTTCTGCTGAACGTGTCTTTGAAATTCTTGATGAACCAGAAATGAAGAATGAAAAAGTCGATGTTCCTGATGTTGAAACTGACGATAAAGTTACCTTGGATCATGTTAAATTTGGTTACGAAGGTAGTCCTATCTTGCTTGAAGATTACAATCTAAAAGTTAAACCGGGTGAAATGGTTGCTATCGTTGGACCTACTGGTGCTGGTAAAACTACAATTATCAATTTGTTGGAACGCTTTTATGATGTATCTGGCGGTTCCATTAAGATTGGTGGCAGAGATGTCCGCAATATGACTCGTGAAGATGTTAGAAGTCATTATGCAATGGTTCTACAAGATACTTGGCTCTTTACTGGTAGTATTTATGATAACTTGAAATACAGTCGTGAAGATGCTACTAAAGAAGAAATCATCAATGCAGCTAAGGCAGCCCATGTAGATAACTTCGTCCGTCAACTTCCTAAAGGATATGACACAGTCTTGAATGAAGAGGCTTCAAATATTTCTCAAGGTCAAAGACAATTGATTACAATTGCTCGGGCTTTTGTGGCCAACCCTGAAATCTTGATTCTTGATGAAGCTACATCTTCAGTTGATACAAGAACTGAATTACATATTCAACATGCGATGGAACGTCTATTGAAGAATAGAACTAGTTTCGTCGTTGCTCACAGATTATCAACCATTCAAGATGCCGATAAGATTATCGTTATGAATCATGGTTCAATTGTTGAAACTGGTAATCATGATGAATTGATGGCTAAGAATGGATTCTATGCGGATCTTTATAATTCACAATTCGCTGGAAATGTCACAATGTAATTTACAAAAGTATATAATTAGAGCGTGCTAGGGCACGTTCTTTTTTTATCTTCAAAAGAAAGGGTAGGATTTATGGCAGATTTTACAGAAACTAAAGCTCAAATAATTGATTTAGTTAATCGACAAATTGTTCCTGGGGCTAGTTTCGGCTTCATCAGCTCGTCTCAGACGAAAAAATATACATACGGCAATAAGGCATGGTTTCCTGAAATTTTACCGCTCAAAGGCGATGAATTGCACGATTTGGCCTCATTAACTAAAGTGATGGGGACAGTTCCGTTGATTCTAAAAATGTTAGATGAGAAATTGATCAACTTACACGACCCAATCAAAAAATATCTCCCTGAATTTACCGATAGTCGAATCGAATTATTTCATTTAATTACTCATACTTCTGGTATTCATGGATTTATTCCTGATCGTGATGAGATGAATGGTGAAGAATTGCTTCAAGCCATGCTGAAGCTACCTGTAACTGATACTTTTAATAAGAAAGTAGTTTATACGGATACTGGTTTGATCTTTTTAGGTCTAGTGATTGAAAAGTTTTATAAGATGCCAGTTCAAGATGCTATTATGAAATACATTATTGAACCCGAAGGTCTAAAGGAAACCACTTTTGAGCCAGACAAAAAATTGTGCGTGCCGACTTATAAAGTAGCAGGAAAAATGTTGCAGGGAGTCGTTAATGACCCTAAGGCTCAACAATTAGGCAAGCATTGTGGATCTGCTGGAATGTTTTCAACTTTAAATGATGTTTTGAAATTTGCACAAGACATGTTGTTACCTGATAAAAAATTTCTTTATCATAACTATACGGAGTTAAACCCTGGTCGCTCTTTAGGTTGGGATGTTAAACCAGATGGCTCTGGCCATGTTTTATTCCACACTGGCTATACGGGACATTTTATTGCTTTAGATTATGCCCATCAAAATGCGATGGTTGTTTTGACTAACCGTGTTCATCCAAGACAAGTTAATCAATTATTTTTGGAAAGAAGAGAAACAATTTTAAATTCATTTTTAAAAGAAAGTAAATAATAAAAAAAGACTACTTGTAACTATTCAAATACGAATAGTAATAAGTAGTCTTTTAAATATATATTATTTTTGTTTGATATAGCCTTTATCGCCAAGGGCTTTACGAAGTCCCAACATAGCGGTATAAGTTGCTAGAACATATAATTTTTCAGTTGGAATCTTTGGTATCTCTTTGACGAAATCTTCAATTTCAACTGTTTCCAGATTTTTCTTCATATCGAGACCGGCAATCTTGAATCGATAAGTTACATCTTTAACACGTTTCCCACCAGTAATAACTAGTGGTAGTTTGCCGAAATCAAAATCTTCAAAGTTTCCGTCCCAAATCCAGCTTGTATCGATTCCATCAGCGTAGTTAGAATTCAACAAAAAGGCTAATGTATATGGATCTTTGTCGCTGAGAACTGTTTCGATGACTTGATTTAGACCAACGGGATTCTTAACTAAGATGATGTTGACATCTTTGCCATCGACGTTGATTGTCTCTTGACGTCCAAAAACTTTTTCATCATAGGCAAAGGCTTTTTGCATTTGGTCGGTGCTGATACCCATTTCTGAAGCAATCGCGAAAGCAGCCAAAGCATTGTAAACATTGTATTTTCCACCGATATTCATCTTGAACTTATTGCCATCGATTTCGAACTCAGTCTTATTAGGTAGGAGAGTAGAAATTTTTGTTACTTGATACTTCAAATCATTTCGCTTGAAACCACAATTAGGGCAGAAGTAACTGCCAAGATTGGCATAAGAAATCATATGATAGTGCATAATGTGATTACATTTAGGACAAAGAACGCCGTCAGTATTAGTTGGTGCTTTAAAATCTTCATTTTCATCGCCTTTGTCAGAAAAGCCATAGTAAACAAATTTGTTAGGCAATTCTTTTGAAGAAAAGATAGCGGCATCGCCATTAGCAATGATAGTTGCATCTGGTGCCATTTTGATACCATCGACAATTTTTTGATAAGTTGTATAGATTTCACCGTAACGATCCATTTGGTCACGGAAAATATTTGTTAAGACAAAATACTTTGGTTTGATATATTTACAGATGATAGGCACGTTAGCTTCATCGACTTCTAAAACAGCCAATGGCTTTTTGCTTTTTTTGTGATGCGTCACAAAACTTGTAACGATACCTTGAATCATATTAGAACCGGTTGGATTGGTCAAAACGTCATCATATTTTTGAATCAACATTTTGTTGATCAATGATGTTGTCAAAGTCTTACCATTAGTACCAGTAACAACGATAAGGTCGTAATCCTTGCCGAGACTTCTTAAAATATCTGGATCAATTTTGTAAGCAATTTTTCCTGGATAAGAAGATCCACCATTAAAAAGCTTGTTTAAAATAAAGTAGGATGTCTTTCCTGTTAATGTTGCGATTCCTGATTTAAATGTCATTAATAAAAACCCCAAATTGAATTAATTAAAATAATATTATCACACCTGAGCTACATTTTAGTTGATTTTGTTCGATTTGAAAATGTTTGATGTGTTCAAGAGCGTCTTTTTTCGTTATAATCTTTTAGGACATATTTTTGGAGGCGTAAATTTGGCTCAATTATTTTTTAAATACGGTGCTATGAATAGTGGAAAATCGATTGAGATTTTGAAAGTAGCGCATAACTATGAAGAACAAGGTAAGTCAGTTATCTTAATGACTAGTATTTTAGACACCCGTTCCGGTGCAGGTAAGATAGAGAGTCGAATGGGGTTAACTCGTGATGCAATTGCTCTTAAGGATGATTCAAATGTTTTTGAAATTGTCAAAGAAGAGAATCCAAACGCATCTTGCGTTTTGATCGATGAATGTGAATTCATGACCAAAGATCAGGTTTTGCAAGCAACAAAAGTCGTTGATGATTTAGGAATCCCAGTTATGGCTTTTGGCTTGAAGAACGATTTTCGAAATGAATTGTTCGAAGGAACTAAATATTTGTTGTTGTATGCTGATAAATTAGAAGAAATGAAGACAATTTGTTGGTTCTGTACAAAAAAAGCTACAATGAATATGCGTATGGCAAATGGTAAACCAGTTTATGACGGAGATCAGATTGCAATCGGTGGTAATGAAATGTACTACCCAGTATGCCGTCGACACTATAACCATCCTCCAATGCTTAATAAAGATTAATAATAGAAGAAAGGATAGTTAAGTTGGATAAAATATTTGAACAACTAGAAACGCTACTTGAAAGATATAGCGAACTTCAAGAATTAATGAGCGATCCTGAAGTTATCAACGACACTAAACGCTACATGGCTTATTCTAAAGAAGAAGCTGACATGCGTGATGTCGTAGCTGCCTTCAAGCGTTACAAAGAATTGAAAAAAAGTATCAGTGATAGCGATGAGATTTTGCGTGAAACTGACGATTCCGAAATGGAAGCAATGGCAAAGGATGAGAAGGAAACTTCCAAAAAAGAGCTTGATGAAATTGAACACAAGATTACTCTTTTGATGCTTCCTAAAGACCCTAATGATGATAAGAATATTATTATGGAAATCCGTGGAGCTGCCGGTGGCGATGAAGCCAGTTTGTTTGCCGCTGACTTGTTGACGATGTATAGCAAGTATGCTGAAAAACAAGGTTGGACTTTTGACATTATTGATGAAACTGATACCGAAGTTGGTGGCTACAAAGATGTTGCTGTCATGATTACAGGTGACAGCGTTTATTCTAAGTTGAAGTATGAAAATGGGGCACACCGTGTTCAACGTGTACCTGCTACTGAATCACAAGGTAGAGTTCACACTTCTACAGCAACTGTTGCTGTCATGCCAGAGTACGATGAAGTAGATATCGATATCGATCCTAAAGATATTAGAACTGATGTTTACCGTTCATCTGGTGCTGGTGGCCAACATATCAATAAGACTTCATCAGCTGTTCGTATGACTCACTTGCCAACAGGAATCGTTGTTGCTATGCAAGATCAACGTTCACAACAACAAAACCGTCAAAAGGCTATGCAAATTTTGAAGTCACGTGTTTATGATTACTATGAATCACAAAATCAAAATGAATACGATGAAAAACGTAAATCAGCCGTTGGTACTGGTGATCGTTCGGAACGTATTAGAACTTACAATTATCCACAAAACCGTGTCACTGATCACCGTATCGGCTTGTCATTGAACAAGTTGGATCGAATCATGAACGGCGAATTAGAAGAAATAATTGATGCTTTGATTGTTCATGATCAAGCAGAGAAGTTGGAGCAGATTCAAAGTGGAGAAGCTAAGCTATTCTAACGCCCTGAAAAGGGCTTTTTCTATGTTAAAAGATCGAGGAAAATTTCCTGAAGACGCCCAGTATTTATTAGAAGAGTTGTCGGGATTCAATTACACTCAATTACAATTGCATCGTAATGAAGAAATTCCAGCTGATATTTTACGAAAATTTCGTCAGGGATTAGTCAAATTGCAAATGGATGTTCCTGTACAGTATATTTTGGGATACGCATATTTCATGAATCGAAACTTTTCAGTTAATGATAGTGTACTTATTCCACGCCAAGATACTGAAGAGATGGTGCAAAAAATTATCGACGAGCATGGAAAAGAACAAGAAAGTATTCTGGATATCGGAACTGGTGCCGGTGTCATTGCCGTGACTCTTGGATTAGAATTTCCTAATGATGATATTCTGGCGACAGATATTTCCAATTCAGCTTTGAAAGTAGCAAAGCAAAATGCTGATAATTACCAAACAAATAATATTTTCTTTAAAGAAAGCGACCTATTTGAAGAGATCAAACCACAGAAATTTGACGTAATCGTTTCTAATCCTCCGTATATTGCAGAATCTGAAAAAGTTGATATGGATACTAGCGTAATTAAATATGAACCGGATTTAGCTTTATATGGAAAGAATAATGGTTTAGAATTCTATGAGAGTATCTCAAAGAAAGTTGATAATTATCTTTCTAATGGTGGTATTTTGTATATGGAGTTCGGTTTTCGACAAAAAAATGCGATAAAACAAATTTTTTGTGATAATTTACCCGAATATGTTGTAGAATTTCATAAAGATATAAGTGGGAATTACCGATATCTAAAAGCTAAAAAGGAGATGTAGTATTGGATACTGAAATACTTAAGAATACACAGATCAAAGAAGCTGCAGATTTCTTAGCCAAAGGACAGTTAGTTGCTTTTCCAACTGAGACTGTTTATGGCTTAGGAGCTGATGCCACTAGACCTGATGTAGTCAAAGATGTCTACGCTGCTAAAGGACGTCCTAGCGACAATCCTTTAATCGTGCATGTATCTGGTCCAGATATGGTCTGGGAGTACGCTGATAACAGTTATAAGCCATTAGCACAAAAGCTCATGAAGGCTTTTTGGCCCGGTCCATTAACGATTATCATGCCAATTCAGCCAGGTAAACTTTCTAAGGCGGTCACTGGGGGGTTGACGACGGCTGCTTTTAGAATGCCCAATAATAAGGCAACTCTGGATTTAATCAAGACATTTGGTAAACCTATCGTTGGTCCTTCAGCTAATACTTCTGGTAAACCAAGTCCAACGTTAGCTAAGCATGTTTATCATGATTTGCATGGTAAAATTGCAGCTATTTTGGACGATGGTCCAACAAAGCTTGGGGTCGAATCAACTGTTATTGATTTATCCGTTGATGTACCAACTATTCTTAGACCAGGTATGGTCGACTCAGATGACTTGTTAAAAGTTATTGATAATGTCAATAGTGATCACCATAAAGTTTCAGCTGGTGAAGTTCCAAAGGCACCAGGAATGAAATATAAGCATTACGCACCTAGCGCACAAGTGATTATTGTCGACGATGTCAATGATTTTAAACAGGCTATTTCTGAGTATGTTGCTAAAAATGTTCCATTAGGAGTTATGGCAACCGAACAAATTTTAAAAGAAGTACCATCAGGGATTAAAACATTTTCACTTGGTGAAGATGTAATTAGTGCTTCAAGAGATTTATTTGCCGGATTACGTCAATTAGACTCGGACCATGTGCAATATATTTTGGCCCAGGGCTTCCCAGACACAGGTCATGGAGCAGCCTACAGTAATCGGCTTAACAAATCAGCTGGAAATGCACACTATAAAAAATAAGGGAGACATATAATGTCTAAATTTACAGTATTGAACCATCCATTGATCCAACACAAACTTACAATTATCCGAAACAAGCACACAGGTACAAAGGTATTCCGTGAAGTTGCCAATGAAATTGGTGAGTTGATGGTTTATGAAATCACACGTGACTTGCCACTTAAGGATGTTGAAGTAGAAACACCAATGGGTAAATCTACACAAAAGGTCCTTGCAGGTAAGAAATTAGCTGTAATTCCAATCTTGCGTGCTGGACTTGGTATGGTTGATGGTGTCTTGGAATTGATTCCAGCTGCTAAAGTCGGTCACATTGGTATGTACCGTGATGAAAAAACTTTGAAACCACATGAATATTTTGTGAAACTTCCAAGCGATATCGATCAACGTGAACTATTTATCGTTGACCCAATGCTTGCTACTGGTGGGTCAGCTAACATGGCTATCGATGCTTTGAAGAAACGTGGAGCAAAGCACATGCGCTTGGTTGTTTTGGTTGCAGCTCCAGAGGGTGTTAAAGCTGTTCAAGATGCCCATCCAGACGTTGATATCTATGCAGCATCGCTTGATGAGAAGATTACCGATAGTGGCTATATCTTCCCAGGACTAGGCGATGCAGGTGATCGTTTGTTTGGGACAAAATAAAGATTTCATTGTTTTATTATATTTTATTTAGTGTTATTATTTTGTGGTATCAATTGTTTTCAATAAGCGAAGAAAGGAGGGTTATTATTGGATGATAAGTATAAGTTTATTGATTTCTTAGGCTTAAGATTCAATGTTGCAAATGACTTGTCAGTTCTTGTCTCTGCAATCCTCGTTTTCATTTTGGTATTTGCATTATCTCGCAAAATCACAATGAGACCTGGTAAAGCACAGAATGTACTCGAATGGATGATTGATTTTACTAACGGTATTGTAAAGTCGACAATGCCAGATGGGTCAGGTAGACGCTTTAATCTTTATGCATTTGTATTATTCCTATTTGTTTTTGTAGCTAATCAATTGGGATTAATATTCCAGCTAAAGGTCGGCGGATTCACATATATTAAGTCACCAACAACCAATCCATTGATTACAATGGGACTTGCAACAATTTCATTGCTGCTTTCACACTATTATGCTGTGAAGAAATTTGGATTTGGTGGCTATTTATCCAATTATGCGAGACCGGTAAAGTTCTTACTACCAATTAACCTTCTGGAAGAGTTTACAAACTTCCTAACATTATCATTGCGTCTTTACGGTAATATATTTGCCGGTGAAGTACTTCTTGCACTTATTGGAACTGTTGCAAAAAGTGTTGGAGCTGTTACCTTTGTAGCAGCAATACCATTAGCTATGGTATGGCAAGGCTTTTCTGTATTTATTGGAGCCATCCAAGCGTATGTATTTACCACCTTATCAATGGTTTATATTTCACGTAAAATGGAACAAGAATAACTTTTATTGGAGGATTTTTAATTATGAAAGATATTGCGGCAGCTCTTGCAGCTGGTATCGCTGCTCTTGGAGCATCAATCGGTAACGGACTTGTTATTTCTAAGACTCTTGAAGGAATGGCCCGTCAACCAGAAGTAGCTGACAAATTAAGAGGAACAATGTTCATTGGTGTTGGTCTTATTGAAGCTGTTCCTATCATCGCTATTGCTATTGCGTTCGTTATTCTTTTCGTTTAATACATATAGAAACCAAAATTTGGCGATAAAATAATTAAATCGCCTTTTTATATTTATGTATTTTATTTGAGAGGAAGGAGTGAAGAATATTGGCAGGTTTATTAGTTCTCGGAGCTAATCAAGTAGCTTTGGGTGACATGCTTTTCATTCTTGTTTCTTTCATCATTTTGGCATTGTTGGTCAAGCATTTTGCTTGGGGCCCTGTTACAAAGATGATGGATGCCAGATCTGAAAAGATTACTGGCGATCTTGATTATGCGGATCAGGAACGCTCACGTGCTGAAAAGTTGGCAAAAGAACGTGAAGATGCTCTTAAAAATTCACGTGCTGAAGCAGTGGGAATTGTAAATAAAGCTAAGGAGAGCGGTGAGACTCAAAAGAAGTCTATCGTCTCCGATGCTCATAGCGAAGCTGAAGAAGTAAGACAAAGAGCAAAATCAGATGCAGCTAAGGCTAAAGAAGATGCTATGGCTGGTGCACAAAAAGACATAGCTAATCTATCTTTGGAAATTGCTTCGAAGGTTATTTCTAAAGAACTTAACGCAGATGATCAAAAGTCACTAATCGACTCTTATATTAAGGAGTTGACGGTAAATGAGTCTAAGTAAAGTTCAAGTGGGAAAGCGTTATAGTAAGGCACTTTTTGAAGTGGCCCAAGAACAGGATTCTATTGAAGAGATGCTTGAAGATTTAAAGTCGTTAAAGCAGGTCTATGAAGAAAATCCCAGTTTGAGTTTTGCTCTTGCTGGACGTTCTATTTCTCGCACTGAAAAGCTAAAAATTTTGGATACTTTGAAGAGCCAATTTGGTTCTTTAATGCAAGATTTTCTTGGTTTAGTTTTTAACAATAATCGTATGGATTGTATCATCGAAATTGCAGACGCTTTCATTAATAAGTATGATGAAGAAAATGGCATTGTAGAAGCTACAGTCACTACGAGTATTGATTTAGGCGATGCTCAAGCTCAAAATCTTGAATCTGTGATTAAAAAGAGATTTTCAGTAAATAAAGTAAATTTAACGAAAATAGTTGATTCAAAAATCATCGGTGGCGTTATAATCCGTGTAGGAGACGAAGTTATCGATGGCAGTGTTATTAAGAGATTTAATGATATTAAGAAGACGCTATTGGTTAATTAATTAAGTCGAGGTGAAAAGAATGAGCATCAAAACTGAAGAGATTAGTTCACTGATCAAAGAACAGTTAAAGAACTATAAAAATGAACTCTCAGTTGATGAAGTAGGTACAGTTACATACGTCGGTGATGGTATCGCTCGTGCTAATGGCCTTGAGAATGCCATGGCGAGTGAATTGCTTGAATTCCAAGACGGTACTTTTGGTGTGGCTCAAAACCTTGAAAGTGATGATGTTGGTATCATTATTTTAGGTAGTTACGATAAAATTCGTGAAGGCGATACTGTTAAAAGAACAGGTCGTATTATGGAAGTTCCTGTTGGGGACAAGATGATCGGACGTGTCGTAAACTCTTTGGGTCAACCAGTAGATGGTCAGGGAGAAATTAAGACAGATAAGACAAGACCTATTGAATCACCTGCACCTGGTGTTATGCAACGTAAGTCAGTTTTCGAACCTTTACAAACAGGTTTGAAATCAGTTGACTCACTTGTTCCTATTGGTCGTGGTCAACGTGAGTTGATCATTGGTGACCGTAAAACTGGTAAAACATCAATTGCTATTGATACAATTCTTAATCAAAAAGATGAAGATATGATTTGTATCTATGTTGCAATTGGACAAAAGGAATCAACAATTAGAGCCCAAGTTGAAACCTTAAGAAAGCACGGCGCAATGGATTACACAATCGTTGTTGAAGCTGGTCCTAGTCAACCAGCACCTATGCTTTACTTCGCACCATATGCTGGTGCCGCAATGGGTGAATATTTCATGTATAACGGCAAGCATGTTTTGATTGTCTATGATGATTTAAGCAAGCAAGCTAATGCCTATCGTGAAATTTCGCTATTGCTTCGTAGACCACCAGGGCGTGAAGCATATCCCGGTGATGTTTTCTACTTGCACTCACGTTTGCTAGAACGTGCTGCTAAGTTGAGCGACAAATTGGGTGGCGGTTCAATGACTGCTCTACCTATTGTTGAAACACAAGCCGGTGATGTGTCTGCTTATATTCCAACTAACGTTATTTCTATCACTGATGGACAGATTTTCTTGAGTAGTGATATGTTCCACTCAGGTACACGTCCAGCTATCGATGCTGGTACATCTGTTTCTCGTGTTGGTGGGGATGCCCAAATTAAGGCTATGAAGAAGGTTGCTGGTACATTACGTCTAGATCTTTCTTCATATCACGAATTGGAATCATTTGCTCAATTCGGTTCTGATCTTGATGAAGCAACAAAAGCAAAACTAGATCGTGGTCGTCGTACTGAGGAAGTTCTAAAACAACCCGTACACTCTCCAGTTCCTGTTGAAAAACAAGTTTTGATTTTGTTTGCCTTGACAAGAGGATTCTTAGATAAGGTCAAAGTTGACGATATTAAAGAATATGAAGCTTCACTTTCTGAATATTTCGATGCTAACCATGCTGACCTTCTAAAGACAATCAAAGATACAGGTAAATTACCTGACGAAGATAAATTTAATGCTGATGTAAAGGAATTTACAGAAAACTTTTTAGCATCTAAGTCAGATGATGACAGTAAGCAAGATAAATAATACAGGAGGTTTAAATAATGGCTGAGTCACTTATGGATATTAAAAGAAGAATTTCTTCTACTAAGAAAACTGGTCAAATTACAAGAGCCATGCAAATGGTCTCTGGTGCTAAACTCTCTCGTATTGAAAAGAAATCTATTGCTTATCAATTGTATGAAAAAAAGGTTGAAGATATTGTTAGACATTTAACAGCGGCTGATGTTTTCAAGGAATTGTCAATTGCTGATGATTCGACTGATCCGCTAAGTCTTAACAGTCTTCTTAAAGTTCGTGAAGTTAAAAAGACTGCTTATGTTGTTATCACAAGTGATCGTGGACTTGTTGGTGGATATAATAGTAATATTTTGAAAGCTATGATGGATCTCTTTGAAAAGAAATATCATGGTGACCAAAGTAAATTTACGATTATTTCCCTTGGTGCTACTGGTACTGAATTCTTCAAGACACGTGGCTATGATATTGCTTATGAATATACTGGTTTACCAGATATTCCAACAGTTAAAGATATCACACCAATCATGAAGACGATTCTTCAAATGTATCAAGCAGAATTGTTTGATGAAATTGATATTTGTCACAACCATCACGTGAACTCATTGGTTTCTAATTTTTCTAATCAAAAATTGTTGCCTTTGACTGAACCTGACGATGTTTCCGCAGAAGAACAACAGGTTGCGACTGAATACATCACAGAACCTAACCCTAAAGCAGTTTTATCTGCAATTGTACCTCAATATATTGAGTGTTTGGTTTTAGGAGCAATGATGGATGCAAAAACAGCAGAGCATGCTGCTTCTGTTACAGCTATGAAGAGTGCGACTGATAATGCTAACGACCTTATTTCAGATTTGTCATTGCATTATAACCGTGCCCGTCAAGCTCAAATTACTACAGAGATCACTGAAATTATCGGTGGTGCTGCTGCACTTGAATAGTTTAGAAAGGAGCCAAATTAAATGAGTAGCAAAGGTAAAGTTATTCAGGTAATCGGTCCAGTTGTCGATGTTGAGTTTCCTTTGGATGGAGACTTGCCAGAACTTAATGATGCTTTAAAGATTAAGAAAAGCGACGGATCAATTATCACTCTTGAAGTTGCCCTAGAATTAGGTGATGGCGCCTTGCGTGCTATTTCCATGAGTTCTACCGATGGACTTCAAAGAGGTGCTGAAGTTGTTAATTCAGGCGGTCCAATTTCCGTACCAGTTGGTAAAGAAACTTTAGGTCGTGTGTTTAACGTTTTAGGTGAACCAGTGGATGGAGGTAAGGAATTTCCTTCTGACTTCCCAAGAAAGAGTATTCACCGTGAAGCACCTGCTTATGATCAATTAAATACATCAACAGAAATTCTTGAAACAGGTATCAAAGTTATCGATTTACTCGAACCTTACGTTCGTGGTGGTAAAGTTGGTTTGTTCGGTGGTGCCGGTGTTGGTAAAACCGTTTTGATTCAAGAGTTAATCCACAATATTGCTGAAGAGCATGGTGGTATCTCAGTATTTACTGGTGTTGGTGAAAGAACACGTGAAGGTAATGACCTTTATTATGAAATGAAGGAATCCGGTGTTCTTAAAAAGACGGCCATGGTTTATGGCCAAATGAACGAATCACCTGGTGCTCGTATGCGTGTTGCCTTAACAGGTTTGACAATTGCTGAGTACTTCCGTGATGTTGAAGGTCAAGATGTTCTATTGTTTATCGATAACATCTTCAGATTTACACAAGCTGGTTCTGAAGTTTCAGCTTTGCTAGGTCGTATGCCTTCAGCCGTTGGTTATCAACCAACATTGGCTACAGAAATGGGTCAATTGCAAGAAAGAATCACTTCTACTAAGAAGGGTTCTATCACGTCAATTCAAGCCGTTTATGTTCCTGCCGATGATTATACTGACCCTGCTCCTGCTACAACTTTCGCTCACTTGGATGCTACAACTAACCTGGAACGTAAGTTGACACAACAAGGTATTTATCCAGCTGTTGATCCATTGGCATCATCATCATCTGCTCTTGATCCTGATATTATCGGACAAGAACACTATAATGTTGCTACTGAAGTTCAAGAAGTTCTTCAAAGATATCATGAACTTCAAGATATCATTTCTATCTTAGGTATGGATGAGTTGTCTGACGAAGAAAAGACTGTCGTTGCACGTGCCAGAAGAATTCAATTCTTCTTGTCACAAAACTTCAGTGTTGCTCAACAATTTACTGGTATTCCAGGTTCTTATGTTCCTGTTTCAGAAACAGTTAAGGATTTCCGTGCTATCTTAGATGGTAAATATGACGATATTCCTGAAGATGCCTTCAATGGTGTTGGTGGAATTCAAGATGTCATTGATAAAGCCAAAAAGATGGGCTGGAAGCCAGCTGATGGTCAAGACGATAATGCTGAACAAGCAGTCGCCAATTAACGATAGGGGGAGATAATATGGCTGAAAACATAATGACGGTCAATATTGTTACTCCTGATGGTGTTGTTTACGATCATCATGCAAAACTCGTTGTTTTAAGTACCATTGATGGTGAAATTGGTGTCATGGCTCACCATGCTCCAATCATCGCCCCATTGGTGATTGATGAAGTTCGTGTCCGTCGTGTCGACAAACCTCATCATGAAGATTCTATCGCGGTAAATGGCGGGTTCTTGGAGTGTAGCAATGATCTAGTATCAATCGTCGCTAACAGTGCCGAAAGAGCTAGAGACATTGATTTAAGACGTGCTGAATATGCTAAGCAAAAGGCTGAAGAGACAATCAAGGTTGCTGAACAAAAACACAATGTTGATGATTTAGCCCGTGCTCAAGTTTCTCTACGTAAGGCTATAAATAGAATTAACGTAGGTTCACACAAATAAATTGTAAAATCAAAAGATCAAGCATTTGCTTGGTCTTTTTTTGTTTTAAAGAAATCTAAAGTATTGTCATTAAATGATGTCAAATCTTAAAAAAATGTTAGTATTTAGAAAAGTGAGGTTTATAAAATGACAAACATTGGAGTAAATGCCATAATTACGCTTGTGAGCCATATTATCTTTATTTGGATCAGTTTTAACGTCTTGCAAGTGGTAGATTGGAAAAAGTTATATAACAAAACCAACCCTAAAATGTTACAATTACTTGTAGCGTTTATTGCAATCGCTCTAGGTTATACAGTAAGCTCTTTTTTTATGAGCATTTTTAGTCTATCGCAAAATATAGCCTTGCTTTTTAAATGATTCCAGGTTTTGGAGGAGAATATTGTGCAACAAATAATCGTAAATGGACCTACGCAATTAAAAGGAACTGTCAGAATTGAAGGTGCAAAAAATGCCGCTTTGCCTATCTTAGCAACGACTATTTTAGCATCAAAGGGTAAGACCCTTTTAACTAATATCCCTCCGTTATCGGATGTAATAACAATGTCTAAAGTTTTAAAGGCTTTGGATGCCAAAGTTTCTTATGATGAATCTGACGAAGTATTAACAGTAGATACAAGCAAAGGAGTAGGGACAACTGCTCCTGAAGAGTTAGTCGATAAAATGCGTGCTTCAATCGTCGTTTTAGGACCTCTATTAGCCAGAAATAAGGCAGCACATGTAGCAATGCCTGGTGGCTGTGCAATCGGTTCTAGACCAATTGATTTGCATATCAAAGGCTTGGAAGCAATGGGTGCAAACTTTACTCAAAATGGCGGCTTTATTGATGCTACAACGGAAGGTTTGCATGGTGCAAACATTTATCTTGATTTCCCAAGCGTTGGCGCAACCCAAAATATTATGATGGCTGCAACTTTAGCTGATGGTGAAACAGTTATTGATAATGCCGCCAGAGAACCAGGAATTGTTGATCTTGCTAACGTTTTAAGCAAGATGGGTGCAAATGTCACTGGAGCAGGTACGAATACTGTTCGTATCGAAGGTGTTTCAAGTTTACATGGTTGTGAACATTCAATTATGCAAGATAGAATAGAAGCTGGAACCTTTATGATTGCCGCTGCTGTTACTGGTGGAGATATTTTCATCAAGGATGCTGTGGCAATTCACAACCGTCCTTTAATTTCGAAATTAAGAGAAATGGGCGTTTCTATTGAAGAAAGCGATGATGGCATTCACGTCGTTTCAAATGGTCGCTTAAAACCTGTTGATGTTAAGACGATGCCACATCCTGGATTCCCAACTGATATGCAAGCTCAAATGACGCTCGCACAACTATTAAGTGTTGGAACTACTGTTATGACAGAAACTGTTTTTGAAAACAGATTTATGCATTTCCCAGAATTCGGCAAGATGAAAGCCGAGTATAAGATTGAAGGTAATTCTGTTATTATGTTCGGTCCAGCCCAACTAAGTGGTGCTAATGTTGCTGCTACTGATTTACGTGCTGCTGCAGCACTGGTATTAGCAGGATTAGTTGCTGAAGGAGAGACTCGAGTTTCAAACCTTCAATATTTGGATCGTGGATATTATAATTTCACTGAAAAGTTAAGAAATTTAGGTGCTAAAATTAGACGAGTTTCAATTGATGAATCTGGTCGAGAAAGATTAGTATTAAATACAATACCAAGTGTTACAAAATTGGCTTAAATCTGACTTAAGGAAGTGGAAATTCCACTTTCTTTTTTTATTGGCAATTTAATGATTAGGCTGGTTATGATATACTTTTTGTGTTTAGATTTTGGAGGATAAGGTATGTCAAAATATCTAGGAATTGATTTGGGTACAGCAAATGTACTTATTGATGTAAAAGGAGAAGGTATCGTTTTAAACGAGCCTTCAGTTGTAGCAATTAATACAAAGAATAATGATGTAGTGGCTGTTGGTAAAGATGCCTACATGATGGTTGGAAGGACTCCAGCAAATATTAAAGCAATTCGTCCCTTAAAAGATGGCGTGATTGCAGATTTTGATATTACTGAAAAAATGCTTCAATACTTTATTGATAAATTAAATGTTGGCGGTCGTTTTTCAAAACCAACTATTATGATTTGTGCACCAACCAATGTAACGCCAGTTGAACAAAAATCGATTATTGAAGCTGCTGAACAAGCTGGTGGCGGCAAGGTCTATTTACAACTTGAACCTAAGGTTGCCGCTGTCGGTGCTGGTTTAGATATCTTTAAACCACAAGGAAATATGGTAATCGATATTGGTGGCGGTACTAGCGATATTGCTGTTATTTCAATGGGAGATATCGTCACAAGCCGTTCATTGCGTTTTGCTGGTGATAAGATGACGACTGCAATTCAAAGTTTTATCAAGCAACGTCACAGTTTGATTATTGGTGAAAGAACTGCTGAGCAAATTAAGATTGAAATTGGTTGCGTAATGGATGCTGACGAAAGCAAAACTTTCTCAGCTAGCGGAATTGATATTGTTAGTGGTTTGCCAAAAGAAATCACTACTAATGAAGTTGAAATTCAAGGTGCGTTGGAAGATGGCGTAGAGCAAATTGTCAGCGCCGCTCGCAACGTTTTAGAGCAAACACCACCAGAACTATCTGGTGATATTATTGACCGTGGTATCATGCTTACAGGTGGTGGTGCATTATTGAGAAACTTGGATAAGCTATTATCTGAAAAACTTCAAGTACCAGTTCTATTAACAGATAGCCCATTAGATTCAGTTGCTTTAGGTACTGGTGTTTTGTTGGATAATATTGAAAAACATAAGAAATACTAGGATGAAAAATGAAAAAAGACTTTGGTAAAGAATATCGTCATGATGTTTTTAGAAAAATAGGTTGGGTACTATTATTAATGTTAATCTTCTTAGTCTTAGGGATGCTGATAGGTTCAGCTTTGGGTGGTTCGAATCCACTGGCTGTTCTATGGCCAGGAACCTGGATGCATATGTTCGATTTTCTAAGGTAGTATGCTAAAGAAAATATTAATTGGAATCGTAAGATTCTATCAAAATTTTATCTCTCCAGTATTGCCACCCAGTTGTCGATATTACCCAACGTGTTCGACTTACTTTATAGATGCGGTCAAAAAGCACGGTGGAATTTTAGGATCGATTATGGGAATAGCACGAATTTTTAGGTGCAATCCATTCGTTCGTGGTGGAGTTGATCCGGTGCCAGATAATTTCACTATTTTTAGAAATCCTCATCCGGAAAAATATGAGGACGAAATTATCGCAAAAAAATTTCATAATAAAAAGTAGGGAAGATTTAATGTCTAGTAGAAAAAAATCAGTTGAAATAAGTTTAAAAGATATCAGTGATAATCCTGAAACATACGAACTTTGGGATCGTAAGAAATACATTGGTACAATTAAAAAAGACGGAGATCGTTATTTATCATTTGTTGAAAGCAACGATACTCCGTTCAAGTCAGTTAAATTAGATGATGCAATCAATGAATTGCTAATGCAATACAATTTACATAATCATTAATCAGGTGTAAATATGCAAATAAGAGAAAATAGAAGAAAAAATGATGTGGATTCAAGAATCGATTACGGCATAATTTTTTCCGTAATGATGTTAGCGCTCATTGGTATCATGTCAATCTACGTTGCGACAGTTCAAGATTCGCAGAATCCTTTAAAAAATGTAGCTAGCCAAATAGTTTGGTATGTCATCGGTGCTGTAGTCATCGCCGTGATAATGCAGTTTGATGCAGAGCAACTTTGGCAAGTGGCTAATTATGCTTACTATGCGGGATTGGCGTTGCTGTTTTTAGTCTTAATCTTTTATAGTAGGTCGTATGCGGCAAACACTGGTGCTAAGAGTTGGTTTGCCATCGGTTCATTCACATTCCAACCATCTGAAGTTATGAAGCCAGCGTTTATTCTAATGCTGGGAAAAGTAATTACCAATCATAATAGCGAATATCGCTCACACACGATTAGAACCGACTTTTTGTTGATTGGTAAGATGTTGCTTTATACTTTGCCAATCATGGTTTTATTGAAGTTGCAAAATGACTTTGGTACAATCTTAGTTTTCGTCGCCATTTTGGGTGGAATGATTCTAGTTTCTGGAATTGATTGGCGGATTTTATTGCCAGCTTTCTTGATTGTTGCAGTTGTAGGTGGAACAGCTTTACTATTTGCGACAACTGATTGGGGTCGACAAATTTTAGGCAATTTCGGTTTTAGATCTTACCAATTTGCCCGAATCGATAGTTGGCTCGATCCATCAGCTGATACTTCTGAAAATGGTTATCAGATTTGGCAAAATATGAAGGCTATTGGATCTGGACAATTATTTGGTAAAGGATTCAATGTCTCGAATGTGTATGTTCCAGTTCGTGAATCAGATATGATTTTTTCCGTTATTGGTGAGAATTTCGGTTTTGTCGGTTCATGTGTTTTAATTTTGTTGTACTTTTTATTAATTTATCAAATGGTTCAAGTGACTTTTGATACAAAGAATGAATTTTATGCTTATGTATCAACAGGTGTCATTATGATGATCTTGTTCCATGTTTTTGAAAATATCGGTATGAGCGTTGGATTATTGCCACTGACAGGTATTCCGTTGCCCTTTGTCTCGCAAGGTGGTTCAGCGTTGTTAGGAAACATGATTGGAATTGGATTGATAATGTCAATGAGATTCCATCACAAGAGCTATATGTTTGAAAACGGTACATTTGGACAAGGCAGGTAAATAATATGAGTAATAAGAATTATTATTGGGTAAAAAAAGGTGAAAAGACAACACGTATAGGCTTGACTAAAGAGGCTCAAGAGGCTTTAGTCGATGTCAAATATGTTGAATTACCTGATTTAGATAGTGAAATTAAAAAAGGTGAATCAAGTGGCGAGATTGAAGCACAAAAGGCTGTAGTTGAGCTAGAATCGCCAGTTAGCGGGAAAATCGTTAAAGTTAACGATAAATTAAATGATAATCCAGAGTTATTAAATAGTAGTGAAAAAAATGCATGGTTCTTTGAGGTAAATAATTAAATTTTTAAAATTTATCTTTTTATCGCTACTTATTTCTTGCAACATTTTTTAATAACTGTTTAAATTATCCTTGGAATTAATAAATGAATGGGGATAGTTTAGAATGAAAATCTTAGGTGAAAAGATCCGCCATTACAGAAAACTCAGAGGTATTTCTCAATCTGAGTTAGCTGATGGCATATGTACACAGGCAACTGTCAGCCTGATTGAAAAAAAAGACAAGATTCCAAGCATGGAAATATTGGTTCGTATTTGTGAAAGACTGGGTATCACAATGAACCTTGTTATCGTCAATGACGATAGTCAAATATATTCAATTATTAGCGATATTAAGAAGTCATTCTATCAAGATGATTTCGATGACATTAGTGACAAACTGGGTAAGCTTAAAAACATCAATGTCAATAATAAGCAAGAAATCAAGTTGATTCACTTCTTCAATGGTTTGATTGAATATGTTTCTAGCAAGAATTATGACAAAGCAATTTTTGATTTTAATCGTGCAATGAATGTCAATATTGCTAATGTTGATATGTATGACATTTTAATTGATGTCTTTACAGCAAAAGCTTATATCAACAAAAAGTCAGTTGATGAAGCAAGAGTTTATTATAATCAAGCTAAAGACTTGATTAAATCTAGTCTAGGCAAGATTGGTGATGAGAATTACCACGATAGCATTTTGATTTATGCCAATATGGCTGACTTGTCATTGAAATTAGATGATAACGACAAAGCAATCGAATATGCTAATGAAGGTATTATCATTGCTAGGAAAGAACAAACATTGTTCAAACTTGACGAAATGTACTGCTACTTAGCTGAAGCAGGCACTCGTGAAGGTCAAAAAACTGATGAAGATTATATTAAAGCTTATGTAATCTCAAGTATCAGTGAAAACAAACAAGTTTTCGAAAAGTTAAAATCTAAAGTAAAAGATATGCACTTGAACATCTTTTAATAAAAAACAATTTATTAAATTCCAATAATGCAAAAGAGGTTCACCGATTTTAAAAATCGGTGAACCTCTTTTTTTCATTCAATTATTATTTCTTTTGTTTCTTAATAGTTTTGTTATCCAAATCAGTTCTAACGACCAAAACATCGCAAGCCGCTGTTCTAGTTACATATTCAGTAACTGATCCAATTAACAATCTTTCCATTGCATTAAGACCAGTGGCCCCAATCATAATCAAATCGACCCCTAATTTCTTAGGAAAGTCAGTAGCAATGATTGCTTTAGGAGCACCATATTCAATGCTGTAGTCAATTTCATCGAGACCATCGTCTTTAGCTGTTTTAACATAACTTTTAACTGTTTCTTTAGCTTTTTCAGTAATTTGTTCGACCATTGTTGAATCGAAACTAGAAACATTTTGGAAAGCTCTAGTATCAATAACGTGAACTAAGTGAATAGCGGCATTATTTCTTTTGGCAACTTCAACCGCTTTCTTGAATGCTAGTTCAGCTTCAAATGAACCATCGATTGGTACGAGAATGTTTTTATATTGTTGTAACATAAGTAATCACCCCGTTAATGTATTATTACTGCTTTTATATCTTTATTTTAGTTTATTTAGGAAAATAAATACAGTCATCAGTTAAGATTTAGCGAATATTTGCTAAATAAATTGAGAATCCGGCAGCAATCAAACTGCCTAAAAGAAGCGTGATAAAGTTCGTTTCCTTAGTCCCGACAAACATGATTACAATACCAAGTATCGCTACAAGCACCAGTAAACCAGCGGTAAATCGCATAACCTTTTTCAAAGTAAGATTTTCATCTGGTGAATAAATTAAGAATTTACCGCTGCTGTGTGACCAAAGCGTGTAAGCTAAGGCTAACAAAAATATTATAAACAATATCATTAAAATTTTAATTATCATAATTATTCCGACTCCGTTTTGAATTCTTTTTCCATTCTTGAATTTGCTGTATCCGTAAATTTAGGGCTTGTTCATATTTACCAGTATTATTTAGTTGATAATATTTTCGATTGACCAAGTTATTTGGTAAATATTGTTGGCTGACCCAAGAGTTAGGATAATCATGTGGATATTTATAACCAACGCCATGGCCGAGTTTCTTTGCGCCTGAGTAGTGAGCATCCTTGAGATCATCAGGGATTGAGTTTGCTTTACCATTTTTGACATCATCTAAAGCTGAATCGATAGCGTTCATACCGGAGTTTGACTTTGGACATAAGCATAAGTCGATTACAGCATCTGCTAGAGGGATGCGAGCTTCTGGGAGTCCCACCATTTGGGCGACTTGAGCAGCTTGAACGGCTCTTGCACATGCTTGAGGATTGGCTAAACCGACATCCTCATAAGCACAGACCATCAGTCGTCTAATGGCAGAAGTTAATTCACCAGCTTCTAAAAGGCGAGCTAAGTACAAGAGGGCAGCATCTGGGTCGCTGCCGCGAATCGATTTTTGAAATGCTGAAATGACATCATAATGACTGTCACCGTTTTTGTCAGCAGAAATGGCCTTTTTTTGAACCGACTCTTCAATCGACTTCAAATCAATGTGAATGACATCATCTGAATTTTTTTCAGTTGAAAGAACTGATAATTCCAGTCCATTTAAAATACTTCTGAGATCACCATTGGTTGAACTGACCAGGAGATCCAAAGCATTGTCGTCTAATTTGACGTTGTATTTGCCCAGTCCATTCTTATCGTCTTTTAAAGCACGTCTAACAGCTTTTTTAAGGTCATCACTGTTGAGTGGCTTCAATTCAAATATTTGGACTCTAGAACGAATAGCAGGGCTTATATTGATATATGGATTTTCAGTAGTTGCACCGATTAAAATAATTGAGCCACTTTCTAGGAGAGGCAATAGAAAATCCTGTTTGGTTTTATCAAGTCGATGGATTTCATCGAGCAATAAAACGACGGTACCACTCATTTTGGCTTCTTCAGCGACGATTTGAAGATCTTTTTTGCTATCAGTCGCAGCATTCAACATTCTGAATGCATACTTGGTACTTCCGGCAATCGCACTAGCAATACTAGTTTTACCGATCCCAGGAGGACCATAAAGTATCATTGAAGATAGCATTTTTGCTTCCACCATTCGACGAATTATTTTGTGAGGACCAACTAAATGCTGTTGACCGACAACTTCATCGATATTAGTAGGGCGCATTCGATATGCTAATGGTTTTTGCATAGTTCCTCCTATATAATTGATATGTATATTCTACAACAAAGGATTGAGAACATGTTTGATAAAAATGATTTTAAAGTTTTTGACGATATGACCCTTAAAGGACGCCTAGATTTAATTAAAACAAATTTAGATCCAAAATTCGAAATTTTCGGTTCCAATTTGCAAAAGCGACTTGAAGAAGAATATCAACAAGAGTTCTTTATGAAAATTGCTAAGCATCAACGACGGACTAAAAATCCACCTCCCGATACTTGGTTAGCCATTAATCAAGATAAGAAGGGTTATAAGAAGACGCCCCATTTAGAATTTGGTCTTTGGCCGGATCGATATTTCATAACATTCAGTTTATTGGCAGATATTCGCCAAAGGCCAAATTATTATCCGATTTTAAGAAAACACCAGTCCCAAATCACCCAAGAAAATTGGCAAGTATCTAATAATCATACTGCTAGCGAGATGTTTAATGCTACAATTGATTTTGAAAAAGTCATTGCCAGATATGAAAAAGTTAAATCGAGTGATTTAGTAATTGGTTTTGAATTAAAAAAAGATGCCGAAATAGTTCAAAAGGGAAATTATGATCGATTGTTACAGGATAAGTTTCTCCAATTGAGCAAATATCTAGTCTGGTTCAATCAAGAAGTCGCCAAATAGGCGTCTTTTTTTGCGTAAAAAAAATACATCCACCAATAAGTGAATGTATTTTTGACAAATATTAAAGAACTTGGTTGTAGTATTCAACGATTAGAGATTCATCAATATTTGGTTCTAGTTCGTCACGTTCTGGGTTACGTACTAGTGAACCTGTCATTGTGTTTTCGTCGTAGTTAACAAAACCAGGACGACCAACAACGTTTTCAAGGTTATCTTTAACGATTGCAAGATCCTTTGACTTTTCACGAAGGCTGATCTTTTGACCAATTTGAACTTCGTATGAAGGGATATCAACACGTTTGCCATCAACTGTGATGTGACCGTGGTTTACAAGTTGACGAGCTTGTGGACGTGAACTTGCAAGACCTAAACGATAAACCATGTTATCCAATCTTGTTTCAAGAAGGATCATCAAGTTAATACCGTGGATACCATCCATTTTACCGGCACGGTTGAACAAGTTACGGAATTGACGTTCGTTAACATCATACATGAAACGTAACTTTTGCTTTTCAGTTAATTGTTGACCATATTCTGAAACCTTACGACGGCCACCGTTTGGTCCATGTTGACCAGGGGCATAGTTTCTACGGGCAATTTCCTTACCTGTACCTGAAAGTGAGATTCCTAAACGACGTGATAATTTCCAACGTGGTCCTGTATATCTAGACATAAATAAATTCCTCCAAAATGTTTGTCTGGAGTAAAATAATTAACCGGAGTTTAGCATTCGTGCAGTTATCGTTACAATTTTCACCTTGTGCAGCCACGGTTACTAATTGAACTAAATCGTCGAGAACTGTTGACGTTCTTGCCACTCCTTGCTGCATATTTTACACGAAGGCTAGTATACCGTGATTAATGTTCAATGTCAAAACTATTTTCATATACTGACTGTTAAATGATTCAATAGTTTAAAACTTTATTATGAAACGTCAATACTGATAATAAAGACAATAATATTTGGTATAATTTCTTAAAGATAAGACTGAATCGTCATTAGGGGTGTAAAAGTGTTTGCAATTATTATAGGAATAATTTTAGTTATCTTGATCCTTCTATGGTATATGTGGTTTTTGCAGAGAAAAAATGCATCAACTTTGAATGATTATAAGGATCGGACCGATGAATTAAAGAAAGCTCAATTAGATGATAAAATTGAGAAACTAGAGAAAATGAAATTGTCTGGTGCAAGTGATGTTCGATTCAAGCAATTGAAATCCGAATACCAAAAGCAAACTGATGACATTTTTTCCGATATCTTAACTCAGATCAGACGAGCTGAATATAAAAATACTGAATTCAAAGTTTTTGGTGCGGCTAGCGATTTAAAGAAGTTAAACACTGAAATGAATGACTTCGCAAGTAAAATCGGTGAGGTTTCACAAGGCTTTGAAAAGTTGTTGAATAGTAATGAATTGAATGCGACTCACAGTGAGCAGCTACAACAGCAATATCAAGAAATCCGTAAACAAGTCGTGACGCAATCATTTACTTATGGTCCAGCAACTGATCAATTAGAGAACGAATTGACTGAAGTAGCTAATTTGTTAGATCAAGAAAAAGAATTGACGACTAAAGGGGATCACATCGAAGCCAGTCAATGTCTTGATGAAGTTAAAATCAAATTAGGCTTGATCAATGATCAGTTAAAGGTGATTAAGCCTTTGTATCATGATTTGAATGAAGTCTTTCCAAGTCAAATTGATGAAATTAAGTCTGTCTATCAAAAATTGGATAAACAACATTACCAATTTAATGATGATATTGTGCAATTGCTTTCTGATGTTCAGCATGAAATTGATGAATCTAATGACAAATTAAAGGAATTAAATTTTGATGCCGTCAACACTAATAATGAAGATATTAAACAACGAATCGATAATTTATATGAAGTTTTGACACTTGAAATCGATAGCAAACAAGAAGTTCTAAAAAATCAAAAACCAGTTTTAGATTATATCAACCATGCGGTCTTCCAACATAATCGTTTGGATAACCGAATCCAAAAGCTGGAAGAATCATATATTTTAACTGATAATAATTTGAAGACATTTAGGGAAAATTTTGACACTTTAAAAGACGTTCGTCGCGAGTATGATGCTGATGTTCAAAATATGGCTGATAAAAAAGCAATTTATTCTGAAGTTAAGTCCAATTTCAAACAAATCGTTAAAAAGATGGATGAAATTGAGACCAGTGAGAAATCAATCAATGACGATTTGAATCAGATGATATCAAGTGAACAAATTGCTCGAAATAGTGTAGAAGAATATGCTAAACGTCTTGAAATGCAGAAGAAAATGATGGAACAGTTGAATCTGAAAGGATTGCCTGATGACTATCTAGACTACTTCTACATGGTCTACGATGAAATCAATAAGCTCTATGATGAATTAGATGCTGATAAGATTAATATGGAAGATATCAGCAAGCAAGTCATCGTGACTCAAGAAGATTTAGACAATTTAGTAGAAAAAACAACCAAATTGAAATATAATGTCCAATTGGCAGAAAAATTATTACAATATGCGAACCGCTATGCTAATAAGAATCCTGAATTTACCGACGAATTGATTCGTGCAAGAGCATTGTTTGATGATGATTACAATTATGATGAATCAGTTGAAGTGATTTCTAAAGCACTTGAAAATGTAGAAACAGGATCAGTTGATCGAATAAAAGAAACAATTAATTCATGATTCAGTAAAAATGTGTTAAGTTATAATAGATTAAAATTTAGGCCGTGAGGCCTTTTTATTTTGGTGAGGCAGAAATGATATATTTTGATAATAGTGCAACAACTAAGATTAATGATTCAGTTCTAAAAACTTACAACCTTGCTAGTACGGAATATTTCGGTAATCCTTCTAGTTTGCATAAGTTAGGATTGAAAGCATATGAACTACTAGAAACTTCTCGAAAACAGATTGCTAACTTGATGCATGTCAAACAAGACGAGATTGTCTTTACCAGTGGTGGTACCGAGGGGAACAACTGGGTCATCAAGGGCACAGCTTTTAAGAAGCGTGAATTCGGTAAACATATTATCACTACCGAAATTGAACATGCGTCGGTTCTAAATGTGATGCATCAACTTGAAGAATTAGGCTTTGAAGTAACCTATTTACCAGTTGATAAATCAGGACATATCAGTGCTGATGATTTGAAAAAAGCTATTCGTAAGGATACAATTCTAGTTTCAACAATGGCTGTTAATAATGAAATTGGAGCAGTTCAACCAATTCATGAAATTGCTGAAGTTTTAAAGGATTATCCAAGCATCAGTTATCATGTCGATGCAATTCAAGCTATCGGCAAAGGTCTAGAATCACAAATAATCGATCCTCGAGTCGATTTCTATACTTTCTCAGGTCATAAATTCCATGCACCTCGTGGTACTGGCTTTATTTATATGAAGGAAGGCAAACAATTAGAACCTTTGATGGCTGGTGGCGGTCAAGAATCTAATTTGCGTAGTGGAACCGAAAATACTCCTGGAATTGCAGCTATGGCTAAAGCTCTTCGTTTGTTGAAAGATGACGAAGCTGGTAAGGCTAAGAAGATGGAACAATTAAAGGATAAATTGATTAAGCATTTGCAGACTTTAGATAACGTTCACGTCTTTTCAAAAGTGGCAGATAATTTTGCTCCACACATTATTTGTTTTACGATTGATGGCGTTCGTGGTGAAACGATCGTTCACACATTTGAGGAACGTGATATTTATATTTCAACAACTAGCGCTTGTTCATCTAAAAAGGGTCTTGAAGCTGGAACATTAAAGGCAATGAATGTTCAAGAAAATATTGCGACAAGTGCAGTTCGTGTCAGTTTGGATGAAAGCAATACTGAAAAAGAAATGGACGAATTTATCAAAAATCTTGATGAAATCCATGACCATTTCCAAATTTTGAATTAGGAGAATTACATGGAATATACTGAAATTATGGTTCGTTATGGCGAACTATCAACAAAGGGGAAAAATCGTAAGAGCTTTATCGACCGCTTGCATGGCAATGTTGCTAAAGTTTTGAAAGATTATCCAGATTTAAGAATGAAGCCACATCGTGACCGTTTACATATTCAATTAAATGGTACCGATGCTAAGCCCGTTATGGAAAAGCTAAAGAATGTTTTCGGGATTCAAACTTTTTCATTAAGTGTTAAGGTTTCACGTGATTTTGAAGACGTTAAGAAAAAAGCAGTTGAAATGATGCATGAGGCTTATAAACCAGGCATGAGCTTCAAAGTGGGAACTAAACGTGCAGATCACACTTACGAATTAGATACTAATCAAATCAATTTACAACTTGGGGATGCAATTTGCGAAGAGTTCCCAGGAATTGATGTTGAAATGAAAAAACCTGATATTAAAATTTCTGTGGAAGTTAGACAAGATGGAATCTATCTATCATATCTAACTGTTAAAGGATCAGGTGGTTTGCCAGTTGGTACTGCCGGAAAAGCTATGTTGATGCTTTCAGGTGGAATCGATTCACCAGTTGCAGGTTATTTGGCAATGAAGCGTGGAGTGGATATTGAAATGGTTCACTTCTTTAGTCCTCCTTATACATCTGAACAAGCTTTGAATAAAGCCAAGGAATTAACCTCTAAATTGACTGCCTTTGGTGGCAATATCAGATTTATTGAAGTTCCTTTTGCTGAAATTCAAGAAACAATCAAAGCAGGAGTTCCTGAAGAATACTTGATGACGATTCAACGTCGTTTCATGTTGAGATTGACTGATTTGATTCGTGAAAAAGAAAATGGCTTGGCAATCTTTAATGGAGAAGCCGTTGGTCAAGTAGCTTCCCAAACACTAGAAAGCATGGCTGCAATCAACGATGTTACAACGACACCAATCTTGCGTCCAGTTGCAACAATGGATAAAACAGAAATCATTCGCTTGGCTGAAAAAATTGATACCTTCAATTTATCAATCCAACCATTTGAAGACTGTTGTACAGTCTTTGCGCCACCAGCACCAAAAACACGTCCAAGTATCGAAAAGACTAGAAAATTTGAAAGTTCACTCGATATTGATGGCTTGATTCAAAGAGCCATGGACGGAATTAAAATCACAACCATCGAACATGGCGACAAGTTCATGGAAAGTGACCAAGAAAACATCAGTAGTTTACTATAAAATCAATTGACGTTTTTTAATTTATGATTTATTATCAATCTATCAGCTTTGAAGAGGAGGGTTGATTAGTCAGGCTTACAGAGAAGACATGTTGTTGAGAATTGTCAAACCGAGCTAATTAATTGTTACCTGTGAGCTATCATGAGAAAAATGATCGGGCCACCGTTATCTGTTGTTTGAGTGAAGAGTCAATTGGCTCTTAATTTAGGTGGTACCGCGAAGTCTTCGTCCTATTTTTGGGATGAAGGCTTCTTTTTTTACAGTTTCTTAGTGGCGAAGCCACTTAGAAACTGTTATGGGGACGTCTTGGACGTCCGTATACCATGATTTTAAGAGAACGGAGAGTGGCCACCTAGACTTCGAGCATTTGCCTAACTTCACCAATTGCTTGTGTAACAAGTGATTCGTGAAGTGTAGCAAAGCACAGGAGTCTGCCACTCGCAGTTCGTTTTAGCTATAAAGCAGGAAAGAAAAATAACAAAAAGTTTTGAGAATAAGTTATTTAAACTCTTATTCGAAATTCAAAGTAACACCCTAATCTTTAACACAATAAGCACTATTAAATCTGGAGGAAAAACACATGAGAGAAATCGACATGGATACTAAATATAATCCCAAAGAAGTCGAAAATGGCCGTTACCAAACTTGGTTAGACGACGATGACTTCAAACCATCGGGCGACAAGAAAGCAAAACCTTATTCAATCGTTATCCCACCACCAAATGTCACAGGTAAGTTGCACTTGGGTCACGCTTGGGACACTACGATTCAAGATACTTTGATTCGTTATAAGAGAATGCAGGGCTTTGATACGCTTTACCTTCCAGGTATGGATCACGCCGGAATTGCTACTCAAGCTAAAGTTGAAGCCAAACTACGCGAACAAGGCATCAGCCGTTATGATCTTGGCCGTGAAAAGTTCGTCGATGAAGTTTGGAAATGGAAAGATGAATTTGCTTCTATCATCAAATCGCAATGGGGTAAATTAGGTTTATCACTTGATTACTCACGTGAGCGTTTCACCCTCGATGAAGGATTGTCAAAGGCAGTTAGAAAAGTTTTCGTTAAACTATACAATGAGGGCTTGATCTATCGTGGCGAATATATCATCAACTGGGATCCACAACTACAAACAGCTTTGTCAGATATTGAAGTTATCCACAAGGATGACCAAGGTGCTTTCTACCATGTCAAATATCCATATGCTGATGGTTCAGGATATATCGAAATTGCTACGACTCGTCCAGAAACTATGTTTGGTGATGTTGCCGTAGCCGTTGCTCCCGATGATGAACGCTACAAGGATATTGTTGGTAAGGAAGTTATCGTACCTCTAGTAAACCGCAAGATTCCTATTATTACTGACCACTATGTTGATAAAGAATTTGGAACTGGTATGGTTAAAATTACTCCAGCTCATGATCCTAACGACTTTGCTGTCGGTAATCGTCATGATTTGAAGAGAATCAATACCATGAATCCTGATGGAAAAATGAACGAAAATGCTGGCAAGTATAATGGCATGGACCGTTTCGATGCTCGTAAGGCCATGGTCAAAGACTTGCAAGATAACGGCGATATGATAAATATCGAACCATATGTTCACAGCGTTGGACACTCCGAACGTTCCGGCGTTCAAGTTGAACCAAGGCTTTCTACACAATGGTTCGTGAAGATGAAGCCATTAGCAGAAATGGCTTTGAAGAATCAAAAGACTGATAATAAAGTAAACTTCGTTCCTGATCGTTTTGAAGATACCTTTACACGATGGATGGAAAATGTTCATGATTGGGTAATTTCTCGTCAATTATGGTGGGGTCACCAAATTCCAGCTTGGTATAACAAGAAGACTGGTGAAACTTATGTTGGTGAAGAAGCACCAAAGGATATCGAAAACTGGGATCAAGAGTCAGATGTTTTGGATACATGGTTCTCAAGTGCTCTTTGGCCATTTTCAACTATGGGCTGGCCTGATACTGATGCTGATGACTTTAAACGTTATTTCCCAACTAATACCTTAGTTACTGGCTATGATATTATTTTCTTCTGGGTTTCAAGAATGATTTTCCAAAGTTTGAAGTTCACTGGTAAGAAACCATTTGATCACGTTGTTATTCACGGACTTATTCGTGATGAGCAAGGTCGTAAGATGAGCAAGTCATTGGGTAACGGAATTGATCCAATGGATGTTATCAAAAAGTACGGTGCTGATGCTTTACGTTGGTTCTTGATGAATGGATCAACTCCAGGACAAGATACTAGATTTAGTTATGACAAGATGGATTCAGCTTGGAACTTCATCAATAAAATTTGGAATGCTTCGCGTTACGTTATTATGAATCTCGACGATGACACTCCTGCAATGGATGATCTTTCAGCTGTTACAACATACGATTTGTCTGATAAGTGGATTTTAGCCAAATTGAATCATACTATTAAAGAAATTACACGTTTAATGGATAATTTTGAATTTGGTGAAGTTGGAAGAACGCTTTATAACTTTATCTGGAATGACTTCTGTGATTGGTATATTGAAATGAGTAAGGCAACTCTTACAGGGGATGACGAAGCTGCTAAGAAGCAAAAGAAGATGCTTTTGACTTATGTACTTGATCAAACGTTGCGCTTAATGCACCCAATCATGCCATTTGTAACTGAAAAGATTTGGTTGACGATGCCTCATAATGGAAATACCATCATGCATGCTAAGTATCCAGAATATCAAGAATCACTTGATAATGATGATGCAATGAGTCAAATGGATGTCTTGATTGAATTGATCAAGTCACTTAGAAAGATTCGTTTGGAAGTCAATGCACCAATGTCTAAAGCTGTTGATATTATGATTAAGCCTCAAGATGATAAAGTTAAAGCTGTTATTTTGAATAATAAGGAATATATCGACCGTTTCATGCATCCAAAGGATTTGCAAGTGGCAACTGACTTAACGGCACCTGCTTTAGCTATGACATCAGTAACTAATTCAGCTGAGTTGTACGTTCCATTAGCCGAACTAATTGATATTGATGAAGAAATTTCTCGCCAAAATGAAGAAATCGCAAAATTGGATAAAGAAATCACGCGTTTAGATAAGAAATTATCAAATGAAAACTTTGTTAAAAAAGCTCCTGAAAAGGTTGTTAACGAGCAGAAAGAAAAATTAGCTGATTATCAATCACGTCAAGAAAAAGTTCAACAAAGAATTCAACAATTAAAGAACAACAAGTAAATTTGAGTATATAATGATAAGGGTTGGCAAACGTCAGCCCTTTTTGTTTAATAAAAATTGGAGCGTTAAATTTGTTAGAAGATTATCAAGCAGCAATTAAATATATTCATTCGTTGCCAAAATTTCATCGGACTAATAATTTGGACAATATCAAACAAGCGTTGCATCGTTTGGGTGATCCACAAAATAGTTATGAGACGATTCATATTACTGGAACGAATGGTAAAGGAACTACTACTAATTTTTTGGCTAATTTATTGGAGAGCACTGGACAACGTGTTGGAATGTTCACTTCTCCGTTTATAAAAGAATTTAATGAAAGAATTCAAATTAATCATAAATATATTTCTAATGCTGATTTAGTGGATGAGGTCAACCTTATCAAGGAAAAAGTTGGCGATATTCCTCTTGCAGAATTTGAATTTGTAACCATTTTGGGTTATTTTTATTTCCGTGGACGTGTCGATGTTGCTGTAATTGAAGCTGGAATCGGAGCTAAGCATGATAAAACAAATGTGATTGTACCGACTGTTTCAGTTATTACATCAATTGATTTGGATCACGAAAAGTTGATTGGACCGACGATTCAAGATATTGCCAGGGAAAAAGCTGGTATTATTAAAGAAAAAAAGCCTATAGTAACTGGTGATTTGCACAGTAGCGTTTCTAATATTGTCGAAAAAGCAGCTCAACAAAAAGAAAGTCAACTCTTTAGACTAGGAACTGATTTTTTGGTTAAAGATTTTAAAACAAATAACTTTGAATTGAGCTTTACTTATTCCGATAGTGAAATTACTATAACTGATATTCTTTGTCAGGGGTTTGAAAAAACTACAGCAATGAATGCAAGTATTGCTATTAAGGCTTATGAACTTTATCAAAAAGCCCATCACCAAGAAGTTTTGTCACAATCCGTGAAACAAGGATTGGATAGTCATAAACTTCCTGGAAGGGCACAAATTGTACAAAAAAATCCATTGATTTTAATGGATGGTGCACATAATATTTCAGCAATTTACAATTTAATTAATTCTTTATCAAAAACTTATGAAAATAAGGATATAATTGTTTTGTATGCTGGAATGAAAGATAAAGATCGTCATGAGATTCTTGAAGAATTGGCCCCAAAAGCAAAACAGATTTATATTACAAAACTTAATATGATGCGTTCTGCTACGGCAAGCGATTATAACTTGTCTGAGTATAAAAACGTTTCTTTTATTGAAAATTATCATAAGCAATTACAGAAAATTATTAACGATTTAACTGCAGATCAGATTCTTTTGATTACTGGTTCGTTTTATTTGGTTTCAGAATTAGAAAACTACTTTTCGTAATTTCATATATGATGATAAATTTAAGAGAAAAAATAATAGCGTATGGTGTCAGCACCTTAAAAAATGAAGAATTACTAGCCGTAATCATCGGCAGCGGAACAAAAAAATTTCCAGTATCTGATTTGGCCAAGACGATTATTTGCAATTCTGAAAGTTTAAATTTGAGTTTAGAGCAATTAATGTCGTTTAATGGTATAGGAGTGGCGCAAGCTTGTAAAATTTTAGCCGCTATCGAATTAGGAACTAGGAAAATTCAGTCTGATACGTTGTCAGAAAAAGTTGTTTCTGTTGATGATATTGGTCGGCATCTAATAAATAAAATTGGAAGTGCACCACAGGAAAAATTGATAGCCATTTATTTGAATAATAGCTATCACATAATTGACGAAAGAGTTATTTTTATTGGCACAGTTGATCAAGCCACCGTGCATCCACGAGATATTTTAAGAGAAGCTATCAAGATTTCAGCAACACAGATTGTGATTGCTCATAACCATCCTAATGGTTCGTTGATGTTTTCGAAAAATGATCAAGAGTTCACTTTGAGATTGAAAAAGTGTTGCCATTTAATAGGAATAAATTTATTAGATCATTTAATTATTACCAAAAAAACTTATTCTCGGATGAAGAGCTTAAATTTAATTTAGGATATGATTTTGTCCTACTTTAAATCGGCGTTTTCTATGATATAATTTTGTTTAGCGTAAAATGTGGTGTGTACTTAAAGGAGAGAAATAAATTGTTTGGTATTGGATCAAAAAAGCTCGGTATAGACTTGGGAACAGCAAATACTTTAGTTTATGCTGAAGGCAAAGGTATAGTTTTAAATGAACCCTCAGTTGTTGCAAAGAACAACAACACTGGAGAAATAGTTGCAGTCGGTTCAGATGCACGTGAAATGATAGGTCGTACACCGGGGAGTATTTCTGCAATTCGTCCAATGCGTGACGGTGTTATTGCTGACTACGATACGACAGCTGCAATGATGAAATATTTCATTGAAAAATCAGCTAATAATTCAAAACCTTCAGTAATGGTCTGTGTACCAAGCGGCGTTACTGAAGTTGAAAAGAGAGCCGTTATTGAAGCTACTCAACACGCTGGTGCTAGAGAAGCTTATGTAATTGAAGAACCATTTGCCGCAGCTATTGGTGCCGGACTTCCAGTTATGGATCCAACAGGTAACATGGTTGTTGATATTGGTGGTGGAACGACTGATGTTGCAACAATTTCCTTGGGTGGTATTGTTTCATCACGTTCAATTAGAATTGCTGGAGATAAGTTTGATGATTCTATTTCTGCATATATCAAATCAAACTTCAATCTACAAATCGGTGAAAGAACCGCTGAAGATGTAAAAATTCAAGTTGGTTCGGCTTCCATTGAAAAAGCAAAAGAAATTGACCCTATGCAAATTCGTGGTAGAGATTTAGTTACTGGTTTACCAAAGACGGTTCAGTTAACTGGTGAAGATATTGCTACTGCTATTCACGAGAATGTTGAAGAAATAATTGAAACTATTAAGGAAACTCTTGAAGAAACATCTCCAGAAATTGCTGCCGATGTTATCGATCATGGAATTGTCCTTACTGGTGGCGGTGCTTTGTTGCACCATTTACCAGAAGTTATTTCTGAAGCAACTGGCGTTCCCGTATTCATTGCTCAAGACCCATTAGATTGTGTGGCCATCGGTACTGGAGAATCACTTAAAAATATCGATGTAATGCGTCGCCAAAAATAAGCGGGTTAATCCCGTTTTTTTTATTTGATCTACTAGGAGGAAGCAATGAAAAGATTTTTTTCAAATAAAAAATTAATTATTTTAATGATACTCATTATTGTGACTTTTGGTCTTTTGGCGCTTACTGTTAACATTCGTAATAAAAAAAATACGCCACCTGTAGTCCAACAAGTTGGTAATGATGTCGTCAGTTTAGTTGGAGGTGTATTTGCGTACCCAACTAATGCTGTAAAAAATGCTACCTCAGAATTTTCTGATTTGTATAATACGTATTCCGAAAACAAGCGTCTTAAAGCCAAAATCGGTGAATTAGCACAGAATCAGGCTAAATTAGGAGTAGTTCAAGATGAGAATAAGAAATTAAAGCAAGAATTGAAGTTGAATAGTACTTTGACAGACTATTCAACTATCAATGCTTCAGTCTTATCTCGTTCTCCAAGCAGTTGGCAAAATTATTTAACGATTAACCGTGGCCAAACTAGTGGCATTAAAAAGAATATGCCCGTTATGTCAGGTAAAGGTTTGATTGGACGAATCATTGAAGTTGATAAGGTAAGTTCAAAAGTTGAATTGATTTCAACTGATAATGAATTAAATGATAAGTTTGCTGCAGAAATTTCTGGAAGCAATGGTAAGGCCGTTACTGGAGTTGTCAGTCGTTATGACAGTTCGACTGGTGATCTGGTAATGGAGAATGTAAATTCAACTAAGAATATTAAAAAAGGCCAAAGCGTCATCACTTCAGGTTTAGGTGGGTTAACTCCACGTGGGCTCTACATTGGTAAAGTTTATGGAATCAAGAAGGATAATTATGGTATGACGAACTCTGTTTACATCACACCAGCTGCTGAATTACGTAACTTTACTGTTGTTACAGTCATTAAATCATCTGTTAGTGGTGAAAAGTAATGAATATAAAAAATCGCAAAATCTTTGGTCAAGTATTATTCATTTTGATTGCATTTTACCTTGATGGTTTAATGAAATGGGCCTTTTTGAATAATATGAACCATGTGACAGTTAACGTTTTGCCACAATTAATGTTGATGGTAATCATTATGTTGACAATGAGAATTGATAATCGTCGGCAATTGTTGACTTATGGAATTATTTTTGGTTTGATCTATGATTCGTATTATTATGGAATCATTGGATTATATACTGTCTTGTTACCATTGATAATGGTTGGAATTGACCATTTCAAATTTCTATTGATTAAAAATAATATGGGATATGACTTATCAATCTACTTTTTGTCGTTGACATTTTTACAATCAGGGATTTACCTTTTGGAAAGTTTGTTGCAACAAACAAGTACGAGTGTGTTTGATTTCATCACTTATACGCTTGGGCCAACATTGTTATGGAATGTAGTGGTTTTCTTTATTCTGTACGTTCCATTGAACAATTTATCTCAGTGGTTGATGAAATATCGGAGGGATAGTAAATGAATGACATCATTTTAAAGGGTGATAAAAATGGCTTTTCAGTAATTATTGATGCAAAAGCTAATTATATTGATGCGTTTAAGGAACTCAAAGAGCTAATTACGCAACAAAATATAAAATCAACTGAAGATGATGATGTCATTAAATTTACGATTAAGACTGGCAATCGATTACTCGATGAGAAGCAAAAGGGTGAAATTAGAGAGTTCTTTGATAAATTTCCACAGTTAGAATTGAACGATATTGAATCAGATGTCGAATCAAAGACAGTCGTAAAAGAAATCCTTGATAAAAACAAAGTGAATGTTGAATCAGGAATTGTTAGAAGCGGTCAAAAATTAACTTACCAAGGTGATTTAATATTTTTAGGAACTTTGCATCGGGATGCACAAATTTGTGCATCTGGTTCAATTTATGTTTTGGGCGAGGTCAATGGTATCGTTCAAGCGGGATTTCCTGATAATACTAACGCTTATATTTTTGGCAATTTAAAGAATGTCGATCAATTACGGATTGCCGATGTAGTTGAAATTGTGACCGACGATAATCAAGATCAATTTCAAAATAGTCGCTTTGCTTATATTGATGATTTGCACTCAATTAATGTTGATGAGTTAACGAACTATAAAAATCGCTTAAATGATTTAGGAAAAAGGACAGGTTAGCTATGGGAATATCGATAGTCGTAACTTCAGGAAAAGGTGGAGTTGGTAAAACTACTACTACTGCTAATGTTAGTACTGTCTTAGCAAGTCTTGGTAAAAAGGTTTGTATGGTCGATTTAGATATTGGCTTAAGAAATCTGGATGCTGTTATGGGACTAACTAATCGAATCGTTTATGATATTGTGGATGTTGCGCAACATCGAGTAGTTGTTTCACAGGCACTAGTCCGTGATCCAAGGTTTGAAGACAATTTATATTTGCTAGCTGCTTCACAGTTTGCTGATAAATATGTTTTGGATAAAGAATCAGTGGGTTCAATTATCAATGAATTAAAGCAACGTTTTGATTTTGTTATGATTGATTGTCCAGCTGGAATTGAATATGGTTTTCAAAATGCCGTTTCTATCGCAGATGGTGCATTGGTCGTAACGAATCCTGAAGTTGCTTCAGTTAGCGATGCTGATCGAGTGGTAGGTATTTTAGAGAGTATGAAAATGCCGATTACGCCGCATTTGATTATTAATCGAATTCGTAAGAACATGATTAATGATGGAACCTCAATGAGGATTGACGATATTGTTAATCATTTGGGAATTCCGCTTTTAGGAATCGTAATTGATGAAGATAAAGTGATTTCCGCTTCAAATGCCGGTCAAACAGTTGTGTTTGATAAAGAAAGCGATGCTGGTCACAGTTACCGAAATATTGCTCGTCGCATGCTGGGTGAACAGATTCCACTTGATTTATCTACTCATACAAAAAAAGTTGGTTTTTGGGGTAGAGTGTTTGGAAGAAAGTAAGCACTATGGTACAATCTTTTTGTAATTAAATAAGTCAACACAGGGGGAGCCTTCTGGCTGAGAGTGAACTAAGTTCAGACCCTTTAAACCTGTTATGTTAATGCATGCGTAGGGATAGTGTTGTTCAAGCGAATGCTCGAACTCTCTTGTGATGACTAAATCAGAAGGGAGTTCTTTTTTTGACTAATGTAGGAAATAGAAACAACTTGATTGTTTTGACCGAGGGAGCCATAATCACTGCTTTGGCCATGGTCTTGTCATTTATACCACATTCTACTGGTGTTTCATCAATAGAGTTCGTTTATGGGCTGATTCCCATGGCAATCTTCGCTCTAAGAAGAGGTGTAGGTGCTGGTTTAACAGCTGGTTTAGTATGGGGAATCTTGGATCTTTTGTTGAGAGGTTTTAGTACCGGTGGATTTTTGAATCCATTGCAAGGATTTGTTGAGTATCCTTTAGCATTTGGCGTGGTCGGCTTGATTGGTCTAGGTAGCGGTCAAGTGAAACGAGCACTTGAACAAGGGAAAAATGCCGTTGGTTTAATAATTTTTTATTCTGCTATTGGTTTTTTCGCTAAATATTTCTTCCACTTCATTGCTGGTGTCGTTTATTGGGGATCATATGCACCAAAGTCAATGAACCCATGGATCTATTCGTTAGTAATTAACGGTGGTAGCTTTATTGCTAATATGATAATGCTGATTGTCTTATCATTCTTGCTGAGCCGAATCTTCAAGCGATTGATTCTAGTAAATAATTAGTTTTTTATGAAAAGAGTTATTGAATTTTTCAATTAAAGTAAAGTGCTTAATAACTGTTAGATTTCTTGTCAAACAGTTATTAAGCACTTTTTTTATGGTCGAATATAAAACCCGAGTCGTCGGTTAGTACCTTCAAAGTGAAATTAATACCAGTCTTCTTTCACTCATTTAAAACAGAATGTCTTAATGGATTCCCACAAAGATATGGAAGAATTTAAAGAAAATTCAAGGGAAAACAAAAGGCATGGCTCTCTGCGAATACAGAGAGCCATGCCTTAACAGTTTAAAAGTATTCAATTTTGTCTAACTTTTGTGTTTTTATTTAGATAAAGCTCGTTACTGCGGTGAGAGCTACACCAACAAGGGTAACGATAATCATTAACCAAACGAAACCTTGTGTAATTTTAGTTAATGTGCTTTTAGGCTTTTTATCATTCAAAACTTTCACCACCTAATTCATATATATAACAAAATATTACTTCACAAGTCTAATTTATGCAATATTTGAAACCGATTAATCTAAAATTTATTAAAATCCACCACCTCTAGAACCACACAATTAGTAACTGCTTTCACATTTATTAGAAGTTTGTTAAATATCGTGTGGTTAAAAGTGGGGATTTGTGGTAAATTAGGAAGTGTTAAGGAATCGAGGTGGGCTAACCATGTTCATGGGTGAATTTCATCATACGCTTGATAACAAAGGTAGAATGATTATTCCTGCCAAATTTAGAAAGTTGCTTGGTGAAAGTTTTGTTGTCACACGTGGCATGGATGGTTGCCTATTTGGGTATCCGCTCGAACAATGGAACAAGTTAGAGGCACAGCTTGATAAATTGCCTTTGACAAAAAAAGATGCAAGAGCGTTCACTCGATTCTTTTACTCAGCTGCTGCAGAAGTAGAATTTGATAAACAGGGAAGGATTAATCTTTCAACGCCGTTAATAAATTTTGCTAAATTAGATAAGAATTGTGTAGTAGTAGGCGTATCCGACCGAATTGAGATTTGGGATGAGGAACGTTGGAATAAATTTAGCCAAGAGGCTGAAGATAATTTTGAAGAAATATCGGAGAAAATGACAGACTTTGACTTCTAATGTATATAAACATAAAACAGTACTTTTAAAAGAAACCATTGATGAAGTAAATCCCCACGATAATGGCATCTACGTTGATGCAACTTTCGGAAGAGGTGGACACAGCAAAGAATTGCTGAGTCGAGTTCACCACAGTCATCTTTATGTTTTTGATCGTGATGAGGCTGCTATTGAGGTCGGTGAAAGTATTCAAAATAATGCTGATATAATTGGCGATAATTCGCTTACTTTAATTCGTGATAATTTTGAGAATATGCAGGCACGTTTAAATGAACTTGGAGTAGAGAAGGTTGATGGAATCGTTTATGATTTGGGAGTTTCTTCTCCCCAATTTGATGATGCTGTCAGAGGCTTTAGCTATAAGAAACAAGCTCGTCTTGATATGAGGATGGATCAAAGACAAGATCTCGATGCTGAAAAAATTGTTAATGATTGGTCGTACAATGAATTAGTAAGTATTTTTTATAAGTATAGTGATGAAAAATTTGCTAAACAAATTGCTCGTGCAATTGAACGCATCAGAGAAGACCATCGTATTACTTCGACATTGGAATTAGCAGATATTATTAAAAATGCTATTCCAGCTGCTGCTAGAAGAACTGGTGGTCATCCAGCAAAACGAGTATTTCAAGCAATCAGAATTGCAGTTAATGATGAATTGGGTTCTTTAGAAAGATCCCTTGAACAGGCAATTGATTTGCTTGCTCCACATGGCAGAATAAGCGTTATAACTTTTCAATCCAAAGAAGACCGAATTGTCAAACATATTTTTAAAGATAATTCACATGTTGATGTACCAAGAGGGCTACCGGTTATTCCTGATAATTTAAAACCGATTTTAAAACAGGTCACTAGAAAGCCTATTTTACCTAATCCGGAAGAATTGACTGAAAATAATCGAGCTCATAGTGCAAAGTTGCGTGTTGTTGAAAAGATATAATGGAGAATTATAAATATGAGAGAAGAAAATACTGCTAGAAATTTACAAGACTATCAAGTTGCACAAGAACCAGAAGTTCAGGTTCAAGCGACACCCAAAAAACATAGTGTTTCTCTGTCGAAGTTTGAGGCTTTCTCAATTGTAGGTCTCGCTCTTTTAACGTTGGCGCTGATGGTGACTTTAGTAAGTATGAAAGTTTCTATGACTTCTTCTCAAAATAAGTTAGATAGTCTAACGACACAAATTTCAAAAACTAATACAAGTAACGTTAATTTAAGACAAGAAATTTCTGAGTTGACCAGTTTTGATCGTTTTTCTTCTTTTGCGAAGAAACATAATTTAAAAATGAGTGACAACAATGTAAGGAATATTTCAAAATGAGTAAGTTCAGAAAATTATTTAAAAATAAGGCAAGACGCAATCATTATATTGTTGGTATGGTAATTTTGATTGCGACTGCCTTTTCTTTTATCCTTTTTATTCAAAAGTTCGCCTATATTTCTGTTGGGAAACAGTATGATGGCGTTAATTTAGTACAAAGAACCAAACAAAAGTATGAGCACGTTAAGCAAGTTAATGCAAAACGTGGTGATATCCTAGATTCTGATGGCAATATGATTGCTGGAGATTCCACAATTTATAATATTTATGCAATCGTTTCTCATAAATCTAAAACTAGTTCTGGTAAAGCTGATTATGTGACCAATAAAGATAAAACGGCCAGAGTTTTAAGCAAATATTTACCGTTATCTGAAAAGCAAATCCGTAAATACCTAACTCCCAAAAACAAGAAACAGTATCAAGTAGAGTTTGGTCAAGCGGGACGAGGCCTTTCAATTGAAATAAAACGGAAGATCAATGCTAAGAATCTTCCCGGAATTCATTTTGAAGAATTACCTTCACGTGCTTATCCAAATGGTGTTTTTGCAACTAACTTAGTTGGAATAACGAAAGCCGATAATGATAATGACAAAACTAGCAATATTAGTGGCGTTATGGGTATTGAAAAATACTTCAATAAAATTTTGGCTGGCCATAACGGTAAAAAAGTTACCAAAGTGGATAGCAGCGGCAATGAATTGCCAAATTCACAGGTTGTTGAGAAGAACTCGGCTGATGGATCAAATGTTTATCTGACCTTGAACAGTCGAATTCAGCAGTATTCAGAGATTTTGGCTCAAAACGTTCAAGAGAAATATGAGCCTAAAGGGCTGCAAATTTTAGTTATGAATGCTAAAACAGGTGCGATTGAAGCGGCGACACAAAGACCGACATTTAATCCTACAACCGGAAAGGGCCTAAGCGATAGTTGGCGCGATACTTTAGTTGAAGATCAGTTTGAACCCGGTTCCGTTATGAAAATTTTGACTTTATCCGCATCTATTGATTCTGGCAATTACAATCCTGATCAATTGTACAAATCGGGAACGGTTGAAGTTGGCGGACGAACGATAGGTGATTGGAATACGGCCGGATGGGGTTATATTCCTTTGTCCCAAGCCTTCACTAGATCATCTAACGTTGGGATGGTCAAATTGGAAGAAGAAATGGGTTCTAAAACTTGGTTGAAATACTTGCATCGTTTTAATATCGGTGAAAAAACAGGCGTTGATTTGCCGGGTGAAGTCTCTGGAGGTATTTCATTTGAACACGCTAGCGACCGTGCGATGACGTCATTTGGTCAAAGTGTCAACGTTAATACCATGCAGATGTTGCAGGCTTTTTCAGCGATTGCTAATGGTGGGAAAATGATTAAACCACAAATCGTTAAAAAAGTGGTCAACCCTAATACGGGTAAGACTACAAGCAAATTTAAACGACAAGTCGTTAGTCAGCCGATCAAAGCTAGTACAGCTAAGAAAGTTCAAAAAGCGATGCGTCAAGTTGTAACGAAGAGTTATGGTACCGGGGTCGTTTATAACGTTCCTGGAGTTAAGGTTGGTGTTAAAACTGGGACCGCTCAAATTGCTTCACCAAGTGGAGGTTATTTGACGGGCTCAAATAATTACATATTCTCTGTTGCAGGGATGATTCCATATAATAATCCTAAATATATCGTCTATGTAACGCTGAAGCAGCCACAAAAAATGACTGAATCTGCTGAAAAAATTCTTTCAGAAGTTTTCAATCCACTTGTTAAACGATTAGTCAATCAAGGAAGTTCCACAACTGAGACTACCGAGGCTGGTAGTCAATATGTGAAAATCCCAAGTTTCTTAGACAAATCAACTAATGATGCTCTAAAAGAAATTAAGAAGCTTGATTTGCAATCTGGCGTTATCGGAACAGGTGATAAAATCGTTCAGCAATTGCCAGCTAGTGGTCAAAAGGTCATGCCGGGACAAAGAATCGTTTTATTGACTAATGGAGCAATGACGATGCCTGATCTTTCTGGATGGTCGAAAAACGATGTTTTGAAGTTTGCTGAAATTACTGGTAAACAAGTCACGACAAAAGGTGATGGATATGTCACGAAACAGTCTGTTGAGGCTGGTCATGTGATAAATGAGAGTGGTAAAATTATAGTTACATTGAAGAATAAATAATTAAGGGGATTTCCATGGAATTAAGTCATATTGTTTTTGATGTTGTAAGTTCATTTGCAATCGTAGCCATTTTTATGCCATTTTTAATTGGTTATTTAGTTGCACATAAAGAGGGACAATCTATCAGAGAAGAAGGTCCTAAATGGCATGAAAAAAAATCTGGTACGCCCACAATGGGTGGCTTGTTAATAATTATTGCCATGTTAATCACCAACATTTGGGTCGGCGCTTGGCAAGGACAATTAACGCATTCACTTTTGATTACGACTTTTGTAATCGTCTTGTATGGTTGTATCGGATTTATTGATGACTTTATCAAAGTCTTTAAAAAACGTAATTTAGGTTTACGTGCTTATCAAAAAGCACTTTTGCAAATTGTAGTTGGTATTATTTTTCTATACGTCTACAATGGCGATCAATTGCCACTGAATTTTACGATTCCTGGTTTGGTTTCAATTGATTCGGTGATTATCTTCGTGCTTTTCACATTATTCTGGTTAGTTGGCTTTTCTAATGCAACTAACTTAACTGATGGATTAGATGGTTTATTAGGTGGTTTAGGAGCAATTTCTTATGCAACCTATGGAATCATTTCGATAAATGAAAATCGATTCGATTTAGCTATCGTCTGTTTTTCAGTTGTCGGTGCGTTGTTAGCATTTCTAATTTATAATCACAAACCGGCCAAAATTTTTATGGGAGACGTTGGTTCACTGGCACTCGGTGCCGGTTTGGCAGCTATTTCAATCCTACTTGGCCGTTACTGGTCATTATTATTGATTGGTTTGGTTTATGTAATTGAGACATTGAGCGTTATGTTACAAGTATTCTCGTTCAAAGTGTTCCACCGCCGTATCTTCAAAATGACGCCAATTCATCATCATTTTGAAATGATGGGCTGGACTGAATGGAAGATTGATGGCGTCTTTTGGATTGTTGGTCTAATTTGTTCAACAATTTATTTAATTTTATTCGTATAGGAAGTAATTAAGGGCAATGAAAACAAAGAGTAGATATTCAAACAAAAAGATATTAGTTTTAGGCTTAGCCAAAAGTGGTTTTGCAGTAGCTAAGCTATTAAAGGACATGGGATCAACAGTAACTGTCGTCGACTCCAATCCTTTGGAAAAAAATACTGAAGCTAAGGAATTGATTGCTGATGGTTTTAAAGTAATCACGGGAAGCAATGATGCTAGTCTCATCGATGATTCTTATGATTATTTGGTTAAGAACCCTGGAATCTTTTATTCCAATGATTTGGTTCAACAAGCTGAGAAATTAAACATTCCAGTTATTACTGAACCAGAAATAGCTTATAGTTATTCTGATGCTACGATGGTTGGCGTTACCGGAACAAATGGTAAAACAACTGTTACAACTTTAATTCAATTGATGTTGAAGCATTCTCCTGAGTTCAAAAACTCTTATTATGCTGGAAATATTGGAATTCCTATTTCAGACGTTATTAGAAAAGCTACTAAAGATGATGTTGTCGTTACTGAGTTATCTAGTTTTCAACTTCAAGGAACGATTGATCTTCATCCACATGTAGCAGTTTTGAATAATATTTATTCTACTCATTTAGATTTTCATAAGACACGTGCTAACTATATCAAAGCAAAAATGCATATTACGAAGAACCAAACTGCTGATGATTATTTTATCGTCAATTGGAACACGGCTGAATGGCGTGATTTGGCTAAGCAATCAAACGCAACAATCATTCCTTTCTCAGATAACCAAGAATTAAAAAAGGGTGCTTATGTAAAAGATGGCGTCTTGTATTGTAACGACAAGAAAGTTATGGACGCTAAAGATATTCAAATCCCCGGCGAACATAACGTTCAAAACGCTTTAGCAGCAATCTCTGTAGCTAAGCTATATGATGTAAGCGATGAAGATATCATTGAAGTCTTGTCATCATTTAGAGGCGTTAAACATCGAATCCAATACGTTGACACATTTGGTGGTCATAAATTCTACAATGATTCTAAGGCCACTAATGTTGAAGCTACGATTGTTGCTCTAACAGCATTCAAAACTCCAATTACTTTGATTGCCGGTGGCTTGGATCGTGGAAATGGTTTTGATGAATTGATTCCATCGTTAAAGGGTAAAGTTAAAAATTTGGTCGTTTATGGGCAAACAGCTGACAAAGTTATTGAATCAGCTGAAAAAGCTGATGTCGGGAATATTGTGAAAGTCGATAACCTAACAGAGGCTGTACCTGAAGCTTATAAACAAAGCGACCCTGAAGATGTTATCTTATTGTCGCCTGCAGCTGCTAGCTGGGACCAATTCCATACCTTCGAAGAACGTGGCGATCAATTCATTGAAGAGGTTGAAACCTTAAAGGGAGAAGTTAACAAATGACAAAAATGCGCATAATTGTTTCCGGTGGTGGTACCGGTGGACATATCTATCCCGCAATGGCCTTAATTAAGCGTTTAAAGGAACGAGACCTAATTGATGATGTTCTTTATGTGGGAACTGAAAAAGGCTTAGAAAGCAAAATAGTGCAGAATGCAGGGATTGACTTTAAGACGATTGAAATCCGTGGCTTCAAACGAAAACTAACTTTGGAAAATGTCAAAGTAGTTGAAATGTTTCTTTCTAGTATTCGTAAGTCCAAAAAAATCATCAAAGAGTTTCAACCTGATATTGTAGTTGGTACGGGCGGTTATGTTTCTAGTGCGGTCGTCTATGCTGCACACGCAATGCATATTCCGACGGTAATCCACGAACAAAATACTATCGCTGGTATAACTAACAAATTCTTAGCGCATTTTGTCGATAAGATTGCGATTGCTTTTACTGAAGCAACAGATCAATTCAGTGAAAAAAGAAAAATTGTTTTCACTGGTAATCCTCGAGCTCAAGAAGTAGTCAATATTAAAAAGAATGATCGTTTGAAAGAGTTTGATTTGGACCCAGATAAAGATACAGTTATGATTTTTGGCGGTTCTCGTGGAGCTAAGCCAATCAATCTAGCCACAATCAAAACAATGGAAAAATTTGTTGAGGCAGATTACCAAGTTTTGTTTGTAACGGGTCGCGTTCACTATGACAATGTTGTTAAATTGATTGATCAAAAATATTTAAAGAGTGCAAATATTTCAGTATTGCCATATATTGATAATATGCCAGAGATTTTACCTGACATTAAGTTGATTGTTGGACGTAGCGGTGCAACTAGTATTGCAGAAATTACCGCTTTAGGAATCCCGGCAATCTTTATCCCTAGTCCTTATGTGACCCACGATCACCAAACTAAAAATGCTATGTCAGTTTCAAAAGTTGGTGCAGCTGAAATTATTACCGAGTCTCAATTGACTTCAGAATCGTTATTTATGGAAATAAATAATATTATGAATAATCAAGAGCTCCAAGAGAAAATGTCTGCTGAATCGAAAAAAATTGGTGTCGCTGATGCCAGCGATCGATTAATCAAAGTTTTGACTGGTTTAGTAAATAAGTAAATGTATGAGGATTAAAGGCATTGAAAAAAAGAAGGATTAAAGTAAGTAAAAATAGCTTAATTTTTTTGATAGTTTTTATCATAGTGTTAATTGCTTATTTTGGTTCATCCTTGAGTAAAGTTAGGAACATCAACGTTAAAGGCGTTAATGATCTTGGTGCTCAACAGGTTATCGATGCTACTAAAGTTGATGATAATTCGATTTTATTGAACGTTTTGTTGCATCATAAGTCGATTTCACAAACTGCTGAAAAAAAACTACCATCCATCCAATCATTGAGTTTTAAAACTCGCAATCTACGAGATTTGACGATCAGTGTTAAAGAGCACCCAACATTAGGTCTCATCGCTAAAAATGGCGGTTATTATCGGATTATAAAAAATGGTCAGGTGATAAACCAAAAAATGAATGCTCCAATCGGCAATTATCCAATTTATAGTAATTTTTCTGGGAAACGTTTAAATAAAATGTCGAACATTTATTCAAAATTACCGAATAATGTTCAGACAAACATTTCTGAAATTTATAACGCTCCTACGAAATTAAATCCTTATCGAATTAAGATCGATATGAATGATGGAAATAAGGTAGTTGCAGATATGAGAACGGTTAAATCCAAACTAAAATATTATCCAGGAATGGCTGCTCAAATGAAGCAAAAGGGCGTTATAGATTTAGAGATTGGAGCCTACTCTTATCCATTTAATGATAAGAAATAGGTTTATTATAATCATATTTGTGTTAAAATTTTTTAATGAATAGATTTTTTCTAGGTAAGGGAGGCTGCCACGATTAATGGATAATTCTGAATTTTTTGTAGGTCTGGATATTGGCACGAATTCGATCAAAGTAGTGGTTGCTGAATCGTCTGACGATCGTTTAAGTATCGTTGGCGTAGGAAGCGAGAGCTCAGAAGGAGTAAGCCGTGGCGTTATAGTAGATATAGATAAAGCATCTAATGCCATCAGGCGAGCCATCAAGAAGGCCGAAACACAAGCGAATATTTCAATTCATGATGTTGTAGTCGGTATATCGGCTAATATGTTACAGATTGAAAAATGTCAAGGTATGATAGCTGTTGGTTCACAATCAAAAGAAATCAACGAAAATGATGTCAGACAAGTTATGTTGGCTGCCATGGTTCAAAACTTACCTAGTGAAAGAGAAGTAGTTTCTCTAATACCTAAACAATTTTCCGTTGATGGATTCACAAATATTCGTGATCCTAGAGGAATGATCGGTGTACGTTTGGAAATGTCAGGAATCATCTACACTGCTCCAAAGACAATCGTACATAATACTAAGAAGGCTATTCAAAAAGCCGGTCTAAATATAATCCATAAAGTTATATCTCCAATGGCATTGAGCCAAGTAGTTCTAAATGATGGCGAAAGTTCATTTGGTGCCGTAATTATTGATATGGGTGCAGGTCAGACTACGGCCTCTGTAGTTCATGATCACAATTTGAAGCTTTCAACAGTTGATTTTGAAGGTGGAGACTATCTCACGCATGATATTTCAGTTGTTTTAAATACGACGGTCGATAATGCTAATCAATTGAAACTTTATTATGGAAATGCATCTTCAGCTAAGTCGGAAACAAGTGATAATATCAGTGTAGAAGTAGTTGGTAAAAATGAACCGTCGATGATTTCAGAAGAATATTTATCCGAAATCATTGAGGCTCGTTTGAATCAAATCTTCACAAGACTTCAAGCACCGCTTGAAGATGCAGGAGCCTTATCTTTGCCAGGTGGAATTGTTTTGACTGGTGGAGTTGCGGCAACGCCTAATATCGAAGATTTAGCTCGAGATATTTTTGATGTTAAAGTTAGAAGTTATGTTCCAACCCAAATGGGAATGCGGTCACCATCGTATTCATTAGGTTTAGGATTGGTAACTTATGCTTCAAGATTAAACGATATAGGTATTATTGCTGATAACGTGGTCAACGGTGCGACCGTCCGCGCTGACTCACATCCTCAGCAACAACCTGTTGCTTCAAAAGAACCTGAAGAAAAGCAAGTGCAACAACCTGCTTCTGATCAGGTTGATCAACCCGCACAAAAAACTGAAGAACCTGAAAAAGGTAAGAAAATTTCGAAATTCAAAGATTTTTGGAGTCGATTTTTTGATTAATTAATAATAAATAAATTAGATTTTAAACAGGAGGAACTCCTTAATGGAATATACTTTAGACTCAACCCAAAATAAAGGAGCGGTTATCAAAGTCATTGGTGTCGGTGGCGCCGGTGGCAATGCTGTTAACCGAATGGTAGAAGCAGGAATCAAAGGTGTACAATTCATTACTGCTAATACCGATGTTCAAGCTTTGGAAAGCTCAAATGCTGAAACAAAAATTCAATTAGGACCTAAATTGACACGTGGATTAGGTGCCGGTTCAAATCCTGAGGTTGGACAAAAAGCTGCTCAAGAAAGTGAAGAAGCCATTAAAGAGGCTCTGGAAGGCGCTGATATGATTTTTGTCACTGCCGGAATGGGCGGTGGTACTGGTACAGGTGCTGCCCCTATCGTTGCTAATATTGCAAAGGAAAGCGGTGCTTTGACAGTTGGCGTCGTGACACGTCCATTTGCTTTTGAAGGTGCAAAACGTTCACGCTTTGCTGCCGATGGTATTACTGAACTTAAAAAAGATGTTGATACTTTAGTTATTATTTCTAATAGTAAATTGCTTGAAATTGTTGATAAGAAGACACCAATGGGTGAAGCATTCAGTATTGCTGATGATGTTTTACGTCAAGGCGTTCAAAGTATTTCTGACCTTATCACATCACCTGGTTTTGTTAACTTGGACTTTGCCGATGTTAAGACAGTTATGTCAGATCAAGGCTCTGCTTTGATGGGTATCGGTACAGCTAATGGTGAGAACAGAATTACTGAAGCTACTAAGAAAGCTATTTCTTCACCATTATTGGAAGTTTCTATCGATGGTGCTAAGCAAGTATTGCTTAATATTACTGGTGGACCAGACTTGTCATTGTTTGAAGCTCAAGATGCAGCGCAAATTGTTTCCGAACAAGCTACTTCAGATGTTAATATAATCTTTGGTACTTCAATCGATGACACACTTGGTGATCAAGTTAAAGTTACAGTTATTGCTACAGGCGTTGAAAGTGAAGACAAGAAGAGAGAACCTCTCAAGCGTCCATTAAACAACCCAAGAGCAATGTTAAATAACAATAAAAAGTCAGATAAAGATGATTCAAAAGCACAAAAGCCACAATCATCTGATGACCCATTAGCAGATTGGGATATTAACCGTGATGCTTCTAAACAAAAGAACGTTCCTGGTGAAAAAGGCGATTTTGAAATTTTCCAAAAGCCAGAAACTATCGATTTAAGTGATGATGATGACGATTCAACTCCTCCAATCTTTAAACGTCGCAATAAAAAGTAAAAGGGAGATTTTCTTATGGCATTTGAAAAATTAGGAAGCTTTTTTGGTATTAATGATGACGATGATTTAGATGAACCTCAAGTTGAAAATAATACTAAACAACCTAAAGGAAATTATTCAAATAATGAAAAGGTCGTATCTATGAGTACAGCTAGTGATCGAACTAAAGCTAATAGTAAAATTGCAATTTATCAGCCTAGGGTCTACTCAGATGCAAAAGTTATTGCCAAGCAACTCTTGAATAATAAAGCAGTGATTGTTAATTTTGCTAATGTCAATGATGAACAATCAAAGAGAATCGTAGACTTTTTAACTGGTAGTATTTTTGCTTTAAATGGCGAAATAAAGCGTGTTGGAGAAAAAATCTTTCTTTGTACACCACCAAAATTTGAAATCGATGGAAGCATACCAGACATAAACGAATAAAGTCGAGGAAAGATATGGATCGAATCTTAAGTGGGTTGCCACTTGCTATAAGCAGTTTATTTGAATTGTATGAATTCATTATATTTATTTACTGTATAATGTCGTTTATACCGGCGTTGGCTAATTCAGCCTTTGGAAGGATAATTGCTTCGGCGGTAAATCCATTTTTAAATCTAATCAGAAGGTTTATACCAACTAGTATTGGCTTTCTTGATTTTTCTCCAATAGTTGCACTTATTTTAATTCGACTATTGCAGAAAGTGGTATTTTTGATAATCTAATTATGGATGATAAAAAAACAATTATGGGTGGAGGATTCTTTCGTAAGGAAGAAAAGCCCTTCATTGATAAAATGAGCGATATCTTGTTAAAAGCTCAAAATATGTATGTTCCCCAACTCACTGAGTTTTTGAATTTGCGTGAACAGACGATTTTAAATAATCTAATCAACAAATATGATGATCTTTATGTGCATTATTTTGGTGGATTCAGCGGTGCTGAAAGAGTCAGAGGAATAATTGCCCCTAGTTATTTCACGCCCGTTGAAGCAGATTATGAAATTACAATGTATGAAATTAGGCATCCGGAGAAATTTGCTAATTTGCACCATGGTCAAATATTGGGCTCCCTAACTGGATCAGGTGTTGAACGTGATCGTTTCGGTGACATTATTACTGATGGAGAAAATTGGCAATTTTTTGTCTTTAAGTCACTTGATACTTTTGTTGAAGAACAAGTTAAAAAGATTGGACCCTATAAAATACATTTGATTAAAAAAGGTTTTAATGAATTACTTTTGCCTAAGGATGAATCAGTTGACGATACGATCAGTGTCAAATCCTTGAGATTGGACACAATTGTGGCAACAGTTTATGATTTATCTCGACAGACTGCTAAAACCTTAGTTGATCATGGAAAAGTCCAGATTAACTGGGTCGTCAATAAAAATGCTAGTTCATTTGTTACCATGACTGATACTTTAAGCGTTCGAGGTTATGGTAGGATTAGAGTCAATGATATTATGGGAAAATCAAAGAATAATAAATATATTCTTTCAGTTAACATTATTAAGAAATAATAGGGGCGTGAAGTTATGGTATTATCACCAGTAGAAATACATGATAAAGAATTTGATAGTAAATTTCGAGGCTATGACCGCGACCAAGTTAACAGTTTTTTGAAGCAAGCAGCGCAAGATTATAATTTAGCTTTGCAAAAAAACACCCAATTGGAAAAAGAATTGAAAGATACTTCGGAACAACTGAAGTACTTTACCGATATGAAAGATGCTTTGAATCAGTCAATTTTGGTAGCTCAAGAGGCTGCTGAAAAAGTTAAGACTGAATCTGAAAAGGAAGCTCAAATTATCGTTGAAGAGTCACAAAAAAAGGCTCGAGACTTGCTTAATCAATCAACTGAAAAGTCTAATCAGATATTGCAAGATGCTTCTGACCGGGCTCGACAGGTAACGATTGAAACTGATAATTTGAAACGCAGCGTCAATTCATTCCGTCAAGGACTCCAAGGGATGTTGAAGCAACAGTTAGATATGGTTGATAATCCTGAATGGTCGAAACTTAACGACAGTACATCTACTGACAAACTTAAAAAAGAAGTTGGCGATTCTTCAGGTGATTCAGCTGAAAATTATCAAGATGATTCACAAGATTATGAAAATAATCAAGATACAGTTTTCAATTCTGATAAAATGAACTATAATAACAATATTCAGGATGACCAACCAGACGAATCGTACACGATTAATCATCAACAAAATGAACCAACGTTCAATTTTAAAGATGATTCTGGCGAGGATCCTAAAAAAAATTAAGAGAATAAGTGCTTTTGAGATATCTTTTCAGCGAGCTAACGAATGGTGTGAGGTTAGTAAAAATTATCTTAAGTATATCAGCTCTTAGACAATTTATTTGATTTACCAATAGGTGGTATAGCGAGAACTCGTCCTAAATTGGATGAGCTCTTTTTATTTTCAGAAGGGGTGAAAAGATGCGAGTAAAAGATACTTTAAATTTAGGTAAAACTAAATTCCCTATGCGTGGAAATTTGCCAAACAAAGAAGCAGAATGGCAAAAAGCATGGGAAGATAATAAAATTTATGAAAAGCGTCAAAAATTAAACGAAGGCAAACCAACTTTCGAACTACTAGATGGACCTCCATTTGCTAATGGTGATATCCACATGGGACATGCTTTGAACAAGATTTCAAAGGATATTATCGTTAGATATAAGTCCATGGACGGATACCGTGCACCTTATGTTCCTGGTTGGGATACTCACGGTCTACCAATTGAACAACAATTGGCTAAAAAGGGTGTTAAACGTAAGGAAATGAGCATGAACGAATATCGTAAGTTATGTTACGAATTCGCTCAAGGTGAAATCAAGAAACAAATGGCTGAATTCAAACGTCTTGGCGTTTCAGCTGATTGGGATCACCCATACATTACTTATCAACCAGAATTTGAAGAAGCCGAAGTTAAAGTTTTCGGTGAAATGGTCGACAAAGGTTATATTTACCGTGGTAAAAAACCTGTTTATTGGTCACCATCTTCAGAATCAACTCTTGCTGAAGCTGAAGTTGAATATAAGGATATCAAGTCCCCATCAATTTTTGTCGCTTTCAAAGTGCGTGATGGGAAAGGCTTAGTTGACAGTGATGCCTCATTTATCATTTGGACAACTACTCCTTGGACAATTCCTTCAAATATGGCTATCTGTGTAAATCCTAAATTTATTTATGCAGAGGTTAAGGCTGATGGTAAGAAATATGTCGTTGCTCAAGAAAGAATCAGTTTCGTTCAAGAACAATTAGGTTGGGAAAATGTTGAAATCTTGAAGACTTTCAAGGGTTCTGAACTTGAAGGCTTGACAGCAACACATCCATTCTATGATCGTGAATCTCAATTGATTCTTGGTTATCACGTTACCTTGGATGATGGTACTGGTTTAGTTCATACTGCTCCTGGATTTGGTGCTGATGACTTTGTTGTCGGTATGAAATACAAATTGCCTGTCTTTTCACCAATTGACGCACAAGGACGCTTTACTGACGAAGTACCTGAATATGAAGGTGTCTTCTACGATGATGCCAATAAAATGATTACGCAAAGAATGAAGGACAATGGTTCACTCTTGAAACTTAGTTTCTTCACTCACAGTTATCCACATGATTGGCGTACTAAGAAACCAGTTATTTTCCGTGCTACACCACAATGGTTTGCTTCAATTGACAAATTCAGACAACAAATTCTTGATGAAATTGAAAAAATCGACTTTATCCCTGACTGGGGTAAGACTCGTCTTTACAATATGATTCGCGATCGTGGCGATTGGGTCATCTCAAGACAACGTTCATGGGGAGTTCCACTTCCAATTTTCTATGCTGAAAATGGCGATCCTATCATGACTAAAGAAACTGTTGACCACGTAGCTGAATTATTTGGCAAATATGGTTCAAACATTTGGTTCGAAAAAGATGCTAAGGATCTTCTTCCCGATGGATATACTAATCCAGCCAGTCCAAATGGTAAGTTCACTAAAGAAACAGATATTATGGATGTTTGGTTCGACTCTGGGACAGCCCATGCTGGTGTAGCCCAAGCTCGTGAGAACTTGACTTTCCCAGCTGACTTGATTCTTGAAGGTTCTGACCAATACCGTGGTTGGTTCAACTCAATGTTAGTTACTTCAGTAGCTGCCTTTGGCGTTGCTCCTTATAAAGCCGTTCTTTCACAAGGATTCACCCTTGATAAGAAGGGCGTTAAGATGAGTAAATCATTAGGTAACGTTATTGATCCTGCTGATATTGAAAGACAATTCGGTGCTGAAATCATCCGTCTATGGGTTGCTTCTGTTGACTCAAGTTCTGATGTTTCGGTTTCTGTTGACTCATTCAAACAAGTATCAGAAACATATCGTAAGATTCGTAACACAATCAGATTTATGTTAGCTAATACAACTGACTTTGATCCTAAGGAAAATGGCGTTTCTTATGATGACCTTCGTCCAGAAGACAAGTACATTACTGTTAAGTTAAATGATTTAGTCAAAGAAGTTTTAGCTGACTACGATAAATATGATTTCGCTGATGTAGCCAAGTCAATCGTTAGCTTCATCGTTAATGAGATGTCAACTTTCTACTTAGACTTTGCTAAAGACGTTGTTTACATTGATGCTGAAGATGCTCATTCTCGTCGTTCAATGCAAACCGTTATCTACAATGTTGCGGTTAAATTAGCCAAGTTATTGACACCAATTTTGCCTCATACAATGGAACAAGTTTGGACTTTCTTGAAAGAACCTGAAGAATATGTTCAATTAGCTAATATGCCAGAGGTTGAAGAAATTTCTGACCAAGCTGAAATTGAAAAAGATTGGTCAACTTTCATGGACTTTAGAGATAATGTCTTGAAATCACTTGAAGTTGCTCGTGGCGACAAATTGATTGGTAAATCACTTGAAGCTAAAGTTACTGTTTATCCAAGCGCTGAATTAAAGGCTGTCTTTGACAAAATTGATAGTAATTTTGGTCAGTTATTGATTGTTTCTCAATTTGAAATTTCTGATGAAGCTGCACCAGAAAATGCTGATAAATATGAATTGGCTAGTGTTCTGGTTGAAAAAGCCCAAGGAGACGTTTGTCAAAGATGTCGTATGATTAAGACTGATGTGGGCAGCGACTCAAATTACCCAACTTTCTGTGCTAGATGTGCTAAGATTGTATCTGAAGAATATCCAGAAACAAAGACTGAGGGCTTTGATGATTAGGAATGGTGACTAATGTTCACAGGAAAAATAGTTAGGTTTAATAAAAACCGCGGCTTCGGCTTTATAAATAATGGTGAAGAAGATATTTTCTTTTTTGCGGATTCAATTCTTAATCGAGAGGACTTTTATATTAAAGAAGGACTTGAGACGACGTTTGAATTAGCACCAGGTTATAAGGGTCCACAAGCAGTTAATATTAATATTAAAGATGAGGAAAGTGCTGAATAGTGCTTTCTTTTTTCTTTGATAAGAGAAAATGGTGAAAAAATGAATGAGCAAGTAAATCCAAAAAGATGGATGGTTTTAATTTCGGTCGGTATTTTTACCTTGATGTCGACTCTTGATGGGTCAATCGTAAATATTGCTCTGCCAGTTATTAGTAAAGATTTGAATATTCAAATGAATATGGCCGAATGGGTCGTATCAATTTACTTAGTTACTATTTGTATCTTTTTATTGATGTTTGGAAAAATTGCCGATTCAATCGGGAAAATAAAAGTTTTTAAATGCGGTTCCATATTATTTATCATTGGTTCAGTTATTTGTGGACTAAGTATTAATTTATGGATGTTATTGCTTGGTCGTGTTATTCAGGCAATGGGTGCTTCAATGGCTATGGCAACTAATAATGGGATTATCACTCAGACATTCCCATCACACGAACGAGGTTACGCTTTAGGATATATTGGTTCATTTGTCTCGATTGGGGCGATTGCTGGTCCTGGTATTGGTGGTTTAGTTTTAGGTCAGCTGCACTGGAGCTATATTTTTTGGATCAATATTCCAATTGGCTTAGTGGCTTTAACTTTGGGTTATTTCAATTTGCCTAAAAAAGAAGTTACCAATCCGACAAAATTTGATGTTGCAGGCTTTTTGCTTTATTTTGTAACTTTAGTTTTATTGTTCTGTGCTATCTTTATCGGTCAGGCAGTTGGATTCAGTAATATTTATATTATTGCAACCTTTATTGTTTCAGCAATTTTCTTAGGGATTTTCCTCAAAATTGAAAAGACCGTTGCACAACCTATGATTGAATTGCGGATTTTTAAGAATCATGATTTCACTTTAGGATTAGTTGCAGGTTTCTTTATTTTTGTAACCAATTTCTTTTTCAATGTGATTTCGCCATTTTATTTGGAGAATGCGCTTGGCATAGCAGCTTCTAGCGCTGGTTATATCTTGATGGCATTTCCACTGGTGCAGGTTGTAGTTGCGCCGATTTCTGGTAAACTATCAGCAAAGGTCAATCCAATAATTTTGACAATTGTCGGTTTAGCTGTAATTGAAATTGCACAATTAGGATATTTATTCTTTAATATAAATACAGGCATTTGGTTCATTTTATTGTGCATTGGTTTGAATGGTTTAGGAAATGGACTCTTCCAGGCACCTAACAATACGATGATTATGAGTTCAGTTAAAAGTCGCGACTTAGGAATAGCCGGTGGTTTGAATACCTTATCTCGTAATTTAGGTATGATAATTGGAGTTTCCTTATCAACAACGATTTTATTCTTATCAATGAGTAAGTTTTATGGAAAATCTGTGACAACTTATATCAATGGTCGTCCAGATATTTTCATTGAAGGAATGCATGCCACAATGACGTTTGCAGTTGTTATCTGTTTGATTGCAATCGTTATGTCCGTTATTAGATTAATAAAGTCAAGAGGGTCAAAGAATGAGTGAAGAAGATTCAAGATATTATGAGGAAGTAATTGCTAAAAAAAGAATGTTTGGCGGTAAAATTTTTAATGTCGATGTCGAACAAGTCGTTTTGCCCAATGGAGCATCTGATATTCGTGAAATTGTTCAACACCATGGTGCCGTAGGAATTATGCCATTTACAGACGATGGCAAGATGATTTTTGTCAGACAATGGCGTTCACCGCTTGAACAGGAAACTTTAGAGATTCCGGCCGGAAAAATCGATTCAGATGAAGGTAGCGATTTAAAAGAAGTTGCTCTACGTGAAATGAATGAGGAATTAGGTTTGACGACTGATAGTTTGGAAAAGGTCACGGCATTTTTTGCTAGTCCCGGTTATTCCAATGAGAAATTGACAATGTTTAAAGCAACCAATTTAAAAAAGGTTGAAAATAAACGTCCACTTGATCCTGATGAATTTTTAGATGTGGAAAAATTGAGCTTGGATGAAGCTAAAGCTCAAGTTAAAAAGGGTGCAATTTGTGATTCAAAGACAATCTATGCTCTTACTTATTGGGAATTGTTACAAGCAAAGGAAAAATAAATGTTTTCAAAAATTAAAAACTTTTATAATTCAAAAGTAAAAAAATCAAATCAACCACAAGCGGTCGTTCGAGCTGATCAAGTGGAAGCTCAGCAACAAAGAATTCGTGAACAGGAAAGACAACGTTCTGAAAATGAATATCGTCAAGAACATCCTGAGCAAACTATTCAAGAAAATATTCAATCTTTTGAAATTAAGACAAATAGATTGAAAAAAAAGCTAAATATTGCCATCATTACAGTATTCGGCTTAATTATTTTGGTATTTTTAATATTATTTTTTATTTAGAGGAGTTAAAGTATGAAAATTGGCGTTATCGTACCTATGGAAGAAGAAATCCAAATGATGAAGGAATCACTGACTGATATCAAAAAAGATTCAGTTGCTGGTGTTGAATTCACAATTGGAAAATATAAAAATCATGATGTCTTTTTGGCTCAAAGCGGTATTGGTAAAGTTCAAGCTGGTATGACAGCAACTTTGATCAATGATCGTTATCAACCTGACCTTGTGGTAAATACTGGATCAGCTGGCGGTATTGGCGAAGGCCTTCACATTGGAGATGTCATTATTTCTGATAAGATGGCTTACCATGATGTCGATGCAACTGGTTTTGGCTATAAAGTGGGACAACTTCCTCAAAAAGATCTCTATTTCCAAGCAGATCCTAACTATGTCAAGAAGATTGCTGCTGCTGCAGAACGAACTGGCTTGACTGAAAAAGTTGGTTTAATTGTCACTGGAGACCAATTTGTTGACGGAAAAGAAAAAATTGCTACAATAAAAAGGTCGTTCCCAGATGCCTTGGCATCTGAAATGGAAGGTGCAGCTGTGGCTCAAGTCTGTACTGAATTTAAAACACCATTCGTTGTTATTCGTTCAATGAGTGATGTTGGCGACGAAAATGCTAGCGTAAACTTTGACGAATTTGTTTTACAAGCCGGACGCAAATCAGTAACAATGTTGCTGAACTTTTTAGACCAAGAATAGAGGGGATTTATTGTGGCATATATTTATTTAGATAATGCTGCCACCACACCAATGGCTACATCTGTAGTCGACGTGATGCACGATCAAATGGCGAATAATTTTGGTAATGCATCAGCTACCAATTATTTTGGACGCCAAGCTCGAAAAGTTTTAGATGAAAGTCGTCACACGATTGCTCAAAGTATCAATGCTAAAGACTCAGAAATCGTCTTTACTAGTGGCGGTACTGAAAGCGATAATACGGCTGTCGTTGAAACAGCGTTATCTAGACAAAAACTAGGAAAACATATCATTACAACAGCCATTGAACATGAAGCGATTTTGAAACCAATGGCATATCTCGAATCATTAGGATTTGAAATAACTTATTTGAAACCTAATGAACGCGGTGAAGTTACAGCTCAACAAGTTAAAGAGGCCTTACGTGACGATACTATTCTCGTGTCGATTATGTATGGAAACAATGAAGTTGGCTCAATGAACCCAATTAAAGAAATTGGTGAAGTTGTCAAAGACTCCAATGCCTTTTTCCACACCGATGCTGTTCAAGCATTTGGAATGGAAGACATTGATGTTAAAGCTGAACATATTGATATGTTATCAACTTCCGCCCATAAGATTAATGGTCCTAAATTTATCGGCTTCCTTTACATAAATGACAAGATTCATATTCCTTCATTTATTAAAGGTGGAGACCAAGAGACAAAACGGCGTGCGGGAACAGAAAATGTCCCTGCTATTGCTGGTTTTGCTCAAGCTGTAAAATTGATTACTCCAGAAGTTAAACGAGAACGTCAAGCACGTTATTTTGGTTTTAAACAAAAAATTCAAGAAGTTTTAACTCAAGAAAAAATTGAATTTGGCGTTAATGGACCAAATGATAGTAAAGCTTTGAACCATGTGATGAATTTGTATTTACCAGGAATTGATCGTGGCGTCTTGTTGACAAGACTAGACTTAGAAGGCTTTGCTATTTCGGGTGGTTCAGCATGTACAGCTGGAAGCCTTGAACCATCGCATGTTTTAATCGCCATGTTTGGTGAAGACAGTCCAAAAATTCAAGATTCAGTGCGAATCAGTTTTGGTAAAGACAACACTGAAGAAGATGTTGTCAAACTCGCCAAAAAGATAGCTGAAATCGTTCGCGACTTGACTAATTAGTTGATTTTATTCAAACTTGTAATTAATAGATAATTAATTTATAAGGGATGATTGAAATGGATAAACGACAAGCTCAAGTACAAGGGGATCAGGAAGTTTATGAATTGAACCCTGATTTGAAAAAATATTCACTTTTAGACAGTGGATTTATTGAAACAAATAAAGGAAGCTTCCGTTTGGAACATCCTATTAATGGATCGTCTCCATACGCAGCTAGATATTATTTGCGTGCTACTGTAAATAAGGATTTAGATGATTTAAAATTGTCGATCACAGATAAAAGCGGGATGCACAATATAAATATGTTCAAGGTTAAAGACACTGATAAAGAGGTCAGTGACTATCGATACTTAATGAACTTTTTAAAAGAAAAAAACGTATTAGTTAAATAAAATGAGGTTTTTAAAATGGATAATAAGAAGAAGCGTGTAGTAGTTGGAATGAGTGGTGGCGTTGACTCGTCAGTAAGTGCACTTCTTTTGAAACAACAAGGCTATGACGTTATCGGTGTCTTCATGAAGAATTGGGATGATTCTGATGACTCTGGCGTATGTACTGCCACAGAAGACTATGAGGATGTAGCTAAGGTTGCTAATAAGATTGGTATTCCTTACTATTCAGTTAATTTTGAGAAGGAGTACTGGGACCGTGTTTTCGAGTATTTCTTAGATGAATATCGTAAGGGTAGAACTCCAAACCCTGACGTTATGTGTAACAAAGAGGTTAAGTTCAAGGCATTCCTTGATTATGCAAACAAGTTGAATGCTGATTACATCGCTATGGGTCACTATGCACAATCATTCCGTGACGATAACGGTGTGGTTCACCTATTACGTGGTGGCGATGCTAACAAGGACCAAACATACTTCTTGAGTACTGTTCAACAAGACCAGCTTCAAAAGGCTATTTTCCCAATTGGTGGAATGCAAAAGTCAGAAGTTCGTCGTATTGCTGAGGAAGCTGGACTCGCTACTGCTAAGAAGAAGGACTCAACTGGTGTATGTTTCATCGGTGAGAGAAACTTCCGTAAGTTCTTGGGTGAGTTCTTGCCTGCCCAAGCTGGTACTATGATGACACCTGATGGCGTTGTTAAGGGTAAGCATGCTGGTTTGATGTACTACACGATCGGTCAAAGATCAGGTCTTGGAATCGGTGGAAATGGTAAGTCAAACGAGCCTTGGTTCGTTGTTGGTAAGGACATGAGCAAGAATATTCTCTATGTCGACCAAGGATATGACAATCCTGCACTTTACGCTGACCACTTGGATGCATCAGATCTTTCATTCATCACTGGCTTAGATTATGGTGATACTTTCCATGCCACAGCTAAGTTTAGATATCGTCAACAAGATACTGGCGTTACTGTTCACGTTTTAGGTGGCGGCAAGGTCAATGTTGAGTTCGATAACCCAGTTCGTGCTATCACGCCTGGGCAAGAGGTTGTCTTCTATGATGGCGAGGAGTGCTTGGGTGGAGCAACTATCGATGCTGCTTACATGGCAGAAAAGAAGTTGCAATACATTTAATGAAATAAAATAACTAAACTAAATTCAACAGGGACTTTAAGTAAGGATTACTTACTTAAAGTCTTTTTTAGTATCTGAAGGTTTAATTTTCTGTAAAGATGAGTCAAAGGTTGAAAAAATAAGACAAAAAACTCATAATTATAAGTAATTAACTTTGTAAGGTGAGAGAAAAAATGGAATTGTATTTTATCAGACATGGAAAGACCCAATGGAATCTTGAGGGCAAGTATCAAGGAGGACATGGCGATTCGCCTTTGTTGTCAGAAAGTATGAATGATATCAGTTTATTAGCTAAACGTTTGCAAGAAACGAAAATCGATCACATGTACGCCAGTCCATTGCCTCGTGCAAAAGTAACAGCAGAAACTTTAATCGAAGATATGAATCGCCAAATTCCGTTGTCAATTGTTGATGACTTGCGTGAATTCGATTTAGGTATCATGGAAGGTCGAAAATTTTCCGAATTAGAAAATGAAATTCCCGGAGTCATCTATGCCTTCAGAAATCAACCTTGTGATTATGATTCTGATTTAATTCGCGGAGAATCATTTGAGGAAGTTGCTAAAAGAACTACTGGAGCTGTCAAAAGAATTGTTGACGAAAATCAGGCTTCAGGAAGCGTCGTAATCGTCAGTCACGGAGCTGCTTTGGTAACTTTGATTCAATCGTTATTAGGGACAGATATTGCCGATATTAGAAAAGATGGCGGTCTTTCAAATACTAGTTTGACTCATTTACAATATAATGATGGTAAGTTTAAATTAATAAAATGGAATGAAACAGGTTATCTGAATAAGAAGTTGGACAGTTCAGATACAATTTGAGGTATTACATGAACAAACAAGCAGAACAATTATTTAAGCAGGGCGAAAAGGAAAAAGCCGTCCACTTATTAGTGAGCGACCTGAATAAAAATCCGAAGCAGTTGCCAGAAATCTTGCAATTATCGACTTATTTAGTTCAGTCTGGTGACTTAGAGCAAGCTGAAGAACTATTAGCGCGTTCGTTAGAAATGTTTAAGGATAATCAAGACTTGCTCTACAATTTGGGAAATGTTTATTATCTTGCCGATAAATATGATAAAGCTAACCAAATTTTTCAAAAATTAGTCGATGATAATTATGCCTTTGAGGCTTACTTTATGATGGCCAAAACTTTAGATCAGCAGGGAAAACGGCAATTAGCGATTATGTATGCTTTAACGGCTACTGAAAAAGCGCCCAAGGATTTGCCAGCTAATGAGTTATTAGCCGATTTATTGCTTGCTAACGGCAATTTTGAAGAATCAAAGCGATTCTACCAACAAGCTAATAAAATTAAGCCACAGGCCAAACACTACTTCAATATGGCTTTGTGTGCCATGAACCTTAAAGAAGATTACCAGGATTACTTAAATCAAGCTAAAGATTTAGACAAGGATTATTATTTGAAGAACGAAAAGAAATTAGCTGATTTGCAAGAATTTATTAAACAACAAGGAGATAGCGATGACGGAAAGTAACGAGAAACCTTATTTCTTGGGCACTGTCAAAGCCATTTTTTTTGAAAATCCAGAAAATCTCTATAAAATTTTTACGATTAAAATCAAAAAGACCAATACTGATTGGGATGCCAAAGATATTGTTGTAACAGGTAGTTTTGGCGAAATCTCTGAAGAAGAAGAATATCGATTCGAGGGTAAAATCGTTGATCATCCTAAGTATGGGAAACAATTTCAAGCAACGACTTATAAGAGAAGTCGTCCCAGTGGTCGTAAAGAATTGATCAATTTTTTCTCAAGTGATGAATTTCCAGGAATTGGGAAGAAAAAAGCTGAAAAAATCGTTGATGAATTAGGCGAAAATGCTATCGATAAAATTATCAAAGATCCTCATGCTTTGGATTTTTTGAAATTAGGTGAAGATAAGACTCAACAAATTGTTGAACAGATATCAAGTAACCATCAAACTGAACAGGCTCTTTACCAATTGAATAATTTTGGCTTTGGTCCAACCTTAAGTGCACGAATCTATCAAAAATATGGCGTTCAAACGATGGAGAAAATCAATGACGATCCTTACCAATTAGTCATAGACGTTAAGGGAGTCGGGTTCAAACGAGCTGACGAATTGGCCAAACGTTTGGGAATCACCGGCGATGATCCTCGCAGAATCAAGGGAGCTATGATTCAGATGGTCAGTTCTTTAATCAATGAAACTGGCGATACTTACGTCGATGGAAATGAATTGATTCGTCGCGTTAGTGGCGTGTTAAGGACTAGTTCAACGCCAGATTTAGATAAGAAATTAGTCGATGGCTTGAAAAACTTGGTTAAAGATGGAGTCCTATTAGTCGAAGATGGCAATGTTTATCAAAAAGATTTGTCCGACAGTGAATGGTCAATTTCTCAATCGCTCAAGATGATTACCGATACTTTCAAAGGCGTTTCGTGGACGAAACATGCTTTAAAAAAAGAATTAAAGAAAATTGAAAAAGACTTTGACGTTGAATATGACGCTTCACAACAAAAAGCCATTGAACAATCATTGACCCATCCGATTTTTCTATTAACTGGTGGTCCGGGAACCGGGAAAACAACGATTATCAATGCCATTGTGGCTGCCTATGGAAAATTAAATGATGAAACTTTAGATCCAGCTTCAGATGATTATGCAATTGCTCTAGCAGCTCCTACAGGACGTGCAGCAAAACATATGGGTGAATCTACCGGATTGCCCGCAAAAACGATTCACAGGCTTCTAGGATTAACTGGAACTGAAGATGATGAGTTTGCTGAACCTAGTTTGGATTGCAAGTTGCTGATAATCGATGAAATGTCGATGGTCGATACGAAATTGTTTAAATTATTGATTGAAGCCGTTCAACCAGGAACGCAAGTCGTTTTAGTAGGGGATCAAGATCAGTTGCCATCAGTTGGTCCAGGTCAAGTCTTTTCCGATTTGATCAACAGCCAAGCTTTTCCAACGACGATTTTAAAAAATATTCATCGTCAAGATGAAGATTCGACCATTATTCAGTTGGCCCATGATATCAATGAAGGCGTGATTGTCGATGGTATTTTTGAAAATAGATCTGATCGAAGTTTTATTGGCTGTACCAGTCGAGATGTTCCCAATGTTTTGTCACAAATAATCAGTAAATCAAATGAACGTGGCTTTGATATTGAAGATGTCCAAGTGTTAGCTCCGATGTATCGTGGGCAAGCAGGAATCGACAATTTGAATTTTGTCATTCAAAACGTGCTTAATCCGATGAAACCTAAACGTAAAGAGGTTTCGATGGGTAATACCAAATATCGTATCAACGATAAAGTCGTTTATTTAGTCAATTCGCCGGAAGATAATGTTTTTAATGGTGAAATTGGCAAGATTATTGGGATTTTGTTAGCTAAGGAAAATACTGATAAAGTGGATAAGCTGATTATTGATTTTGATGGCAATGAAGTCACTTTGGATCGTAAAGATTGGATCAATATTACTTTGGCTTATTGTACTTCGATACATAAATCTCAAGGTTCAGAATTTGAAATGGTTATCCTGCCATTAGTTAATGAAGAGTCACGCATGCTGCGTCGGAATTTACTTTATACCGCCGTTACAAGAGCAAAACGACTCTTGATTATGGTAGGAGACAGAAGTGCTTTTGAACGTTCGATTAGAGATCAATCAAGCGATCGGAAAACGACTCTTAAGGAAAGAATCTTTGTAACATTTAAGATTAAGCAACCAAAATCAAAAGAAGCACAGGTTGAGGAAGAAACAAAGCCCAAGGATTATCGCCTGACGCTTGATATGGTCATGAATAATTCAATTGATCCTATGATTGGCATGGGAGATACTAAACCAAGCGATTTTTTAACAATTCAAAATAAGTAAAAAAAGAGATAGGATTTCCAGAAATTGGAATTCTATCTCTTTTTGGTGTCTTTAATTTTTTACAGGTAGCCAGAATTGATGTTGATTGATGGAAAAGTCAAAATCAAAGTCATGTTGACCTAATTCTTCACCATCCATTTGTCCATGCTGTTGAGGATGATTTTGTAAGCGAAAATTAGTTGATTCAATATGCCAAACATTTTTATCTTGCAAATGTGAGCCATTCGTTAGCAATTTAGTAAATAATTTTACAAATGTCATGCCGGTAATTTTTTTAACAACGACTAAGTTTAGTTTGTGATTAAAAGGCGTGGCACTAGGATCGATGGCAAAGCCACCGCCAAAATAGGGATGATTGGTAGCAACAACAATATAAGCATTGTCAAAATGCTTTTTTTGTTGTTCATCGACATCTAATTTAAAAGCTTTTTGTCTCTTGATTACTTTTAAAAGATTCGTGAAGTATGACAAAGTTCCCAGATGCAAGCTATTGAGAAATTCTTTACGCTCGGAGTGATTGGTGTAATAGACTGTACTGGCATCAAAACCAATGCCGATATTATTGATGAAGTAATGAGTTCCCATTTCATTAACTGCTTTTCCAACATCGATCATCCGTGGCTGTTTCATGGAAAGAATTGCTTGAATCAGTATAACGGGATTTTTGATTTTTAATTGAATACCACGACAGAAGTCATTTCCAGAACCTCCAGGAATATAACCTAAAGGCGTATTAGGATAATCTGATGATTTAACGCCATTAAGGGCTTGATTCAGCGTGCCATCGCCACCGATAACGACTAATTTTGTCCTTTTGAGATTTAAATTGGCTATTTCTTTAGCAATCCGAATTGCATCGCCATCTTTTTTTGTCGCGTGAATCTCATAAGGGATTTTATTTTTGGCTAAAAAATTTGTCACCTTATCACTGGCTTTTTGAGCAAGACCATTGCCGGCATAATGATTTAAAATTATCTCGATTTTTTCTTTTTCCATTTGCTTGCTACCCTTTAAATAAAAAAAGTAGATCAATTGATCTACTTTAGATTGAATTTCTATAAATTACTTTTTAAATTGAAGTTCCAATTAGCATTGGTAAAATCACAGGGTTTCTAGCTGTACGTTTGTACAAGAATTCTTGCAATCCTTCAATAATGACACGTTTTAAGACGGCTTCAGTGACTTTTGTATCTTCGTCATCAAAAGCATTCTTGATTAAGTGGAAGACACGTTTTTGAGCATGATTGATCAATTCACCTGATTCACGCATATAGACGAAACCACGAGAAAGGATATCAGGACCGGCTAAAACGATGTGTTTTTGATAATCAATTGTTGCAACAACGACGACCATTCCTTCTTCTGAAAGAACTTGGCGATCGTGGATAACAACATTCCCAATATCACCAACACCCTTACCATCGACGTAAACATCTCCAGCAGGGAAGTGACCAGCAACATGCGCGCTATCCTTTGTTAGTGCCAAGACATCACCGTTTTCCAAAAGGAAAGAGTGGTCTTGAGGTACATCGCAAAGCTCTGCTAATTCAGTATGAATCTTTAACATTCTGTATTCACCGTGAATTGGCATGAAGAACTTAGGTTTCATCAAACGAAGCATCAATTCTTGTTCCTCTTGACCACCATGTCCAGAAGCGTGGATGTTATTAACTTTACCGTGAATAACTTCAGCTCCAGCTTCTGAAAGTTGGTTGATCAAGTGGTTAACACTGATCGTGTTACCAGGAATAGGGTTACTTGAGAAAATAACGGTATCTCCTGGTTGAATTGTGATTTGTCTGTGAGTTCCGTTAGCAATTCGACTCAAGGCAGCTAAGGGTTCACCTTGTGAACCAGTACAAAGAATCAAAGTTTCGCTTGCGGGCGTCTTATTCAAAGCATGAGGATCAATCAACATATCATCAGTGATATTCAAATAGCCTAGTTCACGACCATTTTCAATTGCTTGTTCCATGCTTCGACCAAAGACAGCAATTTTACGACCTTGTTGAATTGCTGCATCAACAGCTTGCGAAATACGATAAATATTTGAAGCGAAAGTAGCAAAAATGATTCTGCCGCTAATAGTTTCAAATATTTGGTGAATCGTTAAACCAACTGAACGTTCTGATTTAGAAAAAGTTGGAATTTCCGCATTTGTACTATCAGATAGTAAACATAAAACACCTTTTTGACCTAAGGCAGCCATTTTTTGAAGGTTAGGTGATGGCAAACCTGCAACAGGAGTCAAATCGAATTTGAAATCTCCTGTTTCAACGATGATTCCTTGAGGAGTGTGAACTGCAATTCCCAAAGTATCAGGAATTGAGTGAGTAGTTCTAAAGAATGAAACACTTGTCTTAGGGAACTTAATCACATCGTCTTCATGTAGAACATGTAATTCAGTAGTTCTTAGTAAACCATGTTCTTCCAATTTACCTTTAATTAATGCACAAGCTAATGGACCGGCATAGACAGGTATATTTGGAAGCTGTTTTAGAAGATAAGGAATACCACCAATGTGATCTTCGTGACCATGGGTAATGAACAATCCCTTGATCTTATCTTTGTTTTCTACTAAGTAGCTATAATCAGAAATGACGTAGTCAATTCCGAGGAGTTCATCTTCAGGAAACTTAATTCCGGCATCGATGACAATTAGTTCATCTTGATATTGAACTCCATACATATTTTTACCGATTTCGCCAAGGCCCCCGATGGCGAAAACGGCAACTTCATTATTTTTTACTTTAAAGGACATTAATTAAAACTCCGTCAATTTAAAGTCAGGATTCTTTTTTTCGTACTCGAGATGTTTTTCGTCGAGCTCCTGAATGAATTCAATTTCGTAGTCGGTGTTATCCTCGACTGCTTGACGAACTTCGATGCTTGAAGCTGCGTCCATATAGAGTGAATGTGTAAATTCACGACGGGGGTTATCTATTTCACTTGTTTGATATAAAACTTTATAAATCAATATAATTTCTCCTTTAATCGAATTAAATGAAACAGGTCAGTTTCATTTGACGTTTTTTTCCAGTCCATTTGTGCGTTAATCAATAGATAGCACAATTCTACCATAATAGAAATGGTAAGTATACTTAGGGACTTAATTAAGAAATAACGACGGTACTTGGGTCTAGTTCAAATGGTTCTTTCTTATCGATCTTATCGTAGTATAAGTGGCCATTTAAGTGGTCGATTTCGTGTTGGCAAACGATAGCGGGGTAGCCCTTAACGCGAAGCGTTTGTGAGTTTCCTTCAAAATCATCATATTTAATAGTAATACGGTCAGCTCTGGGAACGAATCCAGGAACATCTTTATCAACTGATAAACAGCCTTCACCTTCAGACAAAGCAGCACGTTGAACTGAATTTCTAACGATTACTGGATTGATCAAAGTGATTTTTAGGAGTGGCTTGTCAGGTTCGTCATCGTTTGGTACGAGAACAGAAGCCATCATTTCGGAAACTCCAACTTGAGGTGCAGCTAAACCGACGCCAGCTCTTAATTGATGTTTTTCAGCATATTCTTCATCTTGACTCTTAACGAGATACTCCATCATATTGGCAGCTAAATTCTTGTCGTCTTCACTTAGTGGAAATTTAACTTTGGTTCCAACTTTTCTTAAAACAGGATCGCCATCACGGACGATATCTTTCATAAAATACATAGTTTCCTCCAAATGTTTAATTGTACAAAATACCTTAGTATATTCATTATAGATTATTTTTCTCTAAAAATAGAAGTAATTGAAAAACTTTTTACCATTTTAATTAAAGAAAACGTTACCATTCATTTCGATGAGATTATCGACAGATATCCTTGGGATATTAAACTTGAGAATGATAAAATATTAGTTGTATATGTTACCGATTTCAATAGGGTTACATAAAATATAACAGCGGAGGTCTTTTATGATGAAGTTAATTGATTATGGCGTTCGGTCAGATGAGAAGCCATATATTGAAGAATGGTCTAAAGAAAATGGAATTGAGGTCAAGATTGTGACAGATCTTTTGACCCCAGAAACAGTTCAAATGGCCAAAGGTTTTGATGGAATCGTAGCTTATCAACAACTACCTTATGATGAAAAAATCTTTGACACGATGAATGAGTTCGGGATTCATGTACTTTCACTTCGAAATGTCGGTGTCGATAATGTTCCTTTTGAAGCTCTAAAGAAGAATCAAATTCGTTTAACTAATGTACCAAGTTATTCACCAGAGGCAATAGCTGAATATTCAGTAACTGGTTTGATGGCTCTTTTACGCAATTTAAAGCATATGATTAGAAAAGTCGATGATCACGACTTTACATGGGCACCTGATATCGGTCGCGAATTGAATCAATTGACAGTTGGTGTAGCAGGAACTGGTCGTATCGGTCGTGCAGCCATGAAAATTTATCAAGGATTTGGTGCAAAAATCATTGCTTATGACAAATTTCACAATCCTGAAATTGAAAAACAAGGCTTGTATGTGGACAGTCTAGATGAACTTCTCAAGAAATCAGATGTCGTAACATTGCATATTCCAAGCCTTGGTAAGGGTCACACTTTGATTAACAAAGACTCAATTTCGGAAATGAAAGATAATGCGATTGTGGTTAATACTGCTCGTGGAGATTTGATCAATACTGAAGATTTGTACGATGCCGTTGTTGATGGAAAGCTTTATGGTGCCGTTTTAGATGTCTATGAAAACGAAGTTGGAGTCTTCAACAATGATTTAAATGGTCAAGAATTAGATGATAAATTACTTGAAAAAGTAGTTAAAAGTCCAAAATTCATTTTGACACCACATATTGCTTTTTACACAACGAAAGCGGTTAAGAATATGGCTACTATTTCATTGAATTCGATGGTTGATGAAATTAAAAATGGCAAATCTGAAAATGAAATTAATTTAGAGAAATAGTTATATTTTTCACAATATTTAGACTAAAAAAAGTTGTTTCCGAAAAGCCGGAACCTCTTGTTTTTTGTTGGATCAATGTTAAACTAAAAATATATGAAAGCCCTTACAAGTTTCACAAGGGATTGAGTTTTTTATGAAAGGACTGTGGAGAATGGCAAGTAAACCAATTGTTGATTTTGAGGCAATTAAAAATAATTTATCAAATGTTTCAAAACCCATTCAAGTTTTAAATGAAAATGCTGAAATTACAGATCAAGAAGTCTTTGATTCTTTTTCTGATGATGATTTAGTTGAATTTATGAAAAAGATGGTATGGGAACGTGCACTACATGAACAGACAATGAACTTCTCACGTCAAGGTCGCATGGGATTTTATGCTCCGACTGAAGGTGAAGAAGCTTCCGAGATGGGAACTGTTCTAGCAATGAAGAAGCAAGATTATTTATTACCAGCTTATCGTGATGTCCCACAATTGATTCAACATGGAGCAACTGTTACTGAAGCTTATCTTTGGTCACGTGGTCATGTGCTTGGAAATGAATTTAAGGCACGTTCAATGATGCCTCAAATTATTATCGGTGCTGCATACGTTGAAGCTGCTGGTGTTGGACTTGGAATTAAGAAGAATAAAGAAGAAGATACGATTGCATTCACTTATACAGGTGATGGTGGTACTTCTCAAGGTGATAGTTATGAAGGTATGAACTTTGCCGGAGCTTATCAAGCACCAGTTCTCTTTATCGTTCAAGATAATGGCTTTGCCATTTCAACTCCTCGTGCTAAGCAAACTGCTGCTCCTACATTAGCCCAAAAGGCTGTAGCTGCAGGAATTCCTAGTATTCAAGTAGACGGAATGGATATTTTAGCTTGTTATTCTGTTGCTAAAGCTGCTCGTGATTATATGGTAGCTGGCAATGGACCAGTTTTGATTGAAACTTTAACATATCGTTTTGGTGCTCACTCAAGTGCGGGTGATGATCCTAAACGTTACAGAACTAAGGAAGAAGAACAACCTTGGTTCGACAAAGATCCATTGATTCGTTTGAGAAAAGTTCTTGAAGATAAAGGACTTTGGTCAGAGGATCAAGAAGATAAATTAGTCGATGAATATAAAGCATCATTTAAAGAAGCAATTAAAGAAGCAGATGCCGCTCCTGCTGATAAAGTTTCTGATATGTTGAAACGTACTTTTGAAATTCCAACTCCAGAAATGAAGAAAGAAATCGATAAATTTGAAGCAAAGGAGTCGAAGTAAAAATGGCTAAGAAAACTTATATTCAAGCAATTACAGACGCCTTAGACATTGTTCTTGAAGATGATCCAAAAACATTGATCTTCGGTGAAGATGTTGGTAAAAATGGTGGTGTTTTCAGAACTACACAAGGCCTTCAAGAAAAATACGGTGAAGACCGTGTCTTCGATACTCCATTAGCTGAATCTGGTATTTTAGGACTTGCAACTGGTTTAGGTTTAACTGGTTGGCGTCCTCTTCCAGAAATCCAATTTATGGGCTTCTCTTTTGAAGCTGTCGACCAAATTGCTGGCCAATTATCACGGATGCGCTTTAGATTCAATGGCCTAAAGAATGCACCGGTAACGATTCGGACTCCTTATGGTGGTGGTACTCACACTGCTGAAATGCACGCTGATAACTTGGAAAACTTTTTCACAGGCGTTCCAGGATTAAGAGTTGTTATGCCAAGTAATCCATATGATGCTAAGGGATTGTTGATTTCATCTGTTGAAAATAATGATCCTGTACTATTTTTGGAAAACTTAAAATTATATCGTTCCATGAAAGATGACATTCCTGATGGGAAATATACGGTTCCTTTAGATAAAGCTAATGTTTCTCGTGAAGGAAATGATATTACAATCGTAGCTTACGGTGCCGAAGTCAATGAAGCATTAAAAGTTGCTGACACATTGGCTGAAAAGAATATTTCAGCTGAAGTTATCGATCTTAGAACAGTTTCACCAATTGATACAGATACGATCTTTAAATCTATTCAAAAGACTCACAAAGTTGTAATTGTTCAAGAAGCACAAAAAATGGCTGGTGTTGGAGCACAAGTTGCCTCAGCTATTGCCGAAGATGCTATTCTTTCTCTCGATGCACCAATTGGTAGAGTTGCCGCTCCAAATAGTGTTTATCCATTTGCATTGGGTGAAGATATTTGGATTCCACGTGCTAAAGAAATTGAAGAAAAAGTAAATGAAATTCTTAACTACTAGTAAGTAATCGAAGGAAGGGAAAACAACTATGGCATACAAATTTAAACTACCTGAACTTGGCGAAGGTATGGCTGAAGGTGAAGTTTCTAGCTGGTTAGTAAAAGAAGGAGACACCGTTAAAGAAGATGACTCTTTAGTAGAAATTCAAAATGATAAATCTGTTGAAGAGTTGCCTTCTCCTGTTGCCGGTACTGTTAAGCAAATTGTTGCTCAAGAGGGAGACACAGTTGAAGTTGGCGATACTTTGATCGTCATTGATGATGGTTCGCCAGATACTGGAGATGATGAGGCTCCAAAGAAAGAAGACAAATCTGAAGATAAGTCAGAAGATAAAAAGGCTGATGAATCTAAAGAAAAAGCACCTGCTTCGAGTGCACCGGCAACAGGCTCAGCTAATAGCGATTACTTAGCAATGCCTTCTGTTCGTCAGTATGCTCGTGACCAAAATGTTGATTTATCTCAAGTAACTCCAAGTGGTAAACATGGTCAAATCACGAAGACTGATGTTGATAGCTTCAAGAGTGGAAATCCTGCAAGTGCAACACAACCAGGAAAGGCACAAGCACAAACTAGTGCACCTGCTGCTCAACCAATCACGCCTTACAAGTCAGCAACGCCTGAACTTGAAACACGTGAAAAGATGTCTATGACTAGAAAAGCAATTGCAAAAGCAATGCTCAATAGTAAACACACAGCTCCACATGTAACGAGTTTTGATGACGTTGAAGTAAGCGCTTTGATGGCAAACCGTAAGAAGTATAAGGCTTTAGCTGCAGATAAAGGAATTCACTTGACCTTCTTGCCTTATATCGCAAAAGCATTGGTAGCGGTTATGAAAGAATATCCAGAATTGAATGCCTCAATTGATGATTCAACTGATGAAATCGTTTATAAGCATTACTACAATATTGGAATTGCGACAAACACTGAGCATGGATTGTACGTTCCAAATGTTAAGAATGTTGATTCCAAGGGAATGTTTGAAATTGCCAAGGAAATCAGTGAAAATTCACAAGCTGCTTATGATAATAAAGTTAGTGCCGATAAAATGTCTGGTGGTTCAATTACTATCAGTAACGTTGGTTCAATTGGTGGTGGCTGGTTTACACCAGTTATCAACTATCCAGAAGTTGCAATTCTAGGTGTTGGTAAGATTGCTAAAGAACCTTATGTTGACGATGATGGCAATATTCAAGTAGGAAGAATGTTGAAACTTTCATTAAGTTACGATCACAGATTAATTGATGGAGCTTTGGCACAAAATGCATTGAACCTCTTGAAGAAATTGTTGCATGATCCAGATATGTTATTAATGGAGGGCTAATTTAAAATGGCAGAAAATGTAATTGAAAAAGAAACTGTTATCATCGGTTCTGGCCCTGGTGGTTATGTTGCAGCAATCAGAGCTTCAGAATTAGGACAAGATGTAACGGTTATTGAAAAAGAAGATACAGTTGGAGGAGTTTGCTTGAATGTTGGCTGTGTGCCATCAAAAGCACTGATTACTGCAGGACACAGACTTCAACAAGCTAAGGATTCAACGACTTACGGAATCACGACAAGCGATGCCAAAATTGATTTTACAAAGACGCAAGCTTGGAAAGATGAAAAAGTTGTTGCCAGAATGACCAGTGGTGTTCAAATGCTTTTAAAGAAGCATCATGTAGAAATTATTCATGGTGAAGCATATTTAGACAGTGACACGCAATTACGAGTTATGCCTAGTGGACCTAGACAATTTATGGATAATGGCGGCGGTCAAACTATCAAATTCAAGAATTTGATTTTAGCAACCGGAAGTCGTCCCATTGAAATTAGAGGATTTAAATTCAATGATCGAGTAATTGATTCGACTGGTGGATTAAATCTTAAGGAAGTTCCTAAAGAATTCGTCATTATTGGTGGTGGATATGTCGGGACTGAATTAGCTGGTGCATACGCTGATCTTGGTTCACATGTCACTATTTTGGAAGGCTCGCCAAATATTATTCCAAACTTTGAAAAAGATATGGTTTCAATCGTCAAAAAGAAGCTTGAGAAAAAGGGCGTTACGATTATTACTAATGCCATGGCTAAAAAGAGTGAAAATAAAGGCGATAGTGTTGAAGTAACTTATGAACTTGATGGTAAACCAACTACTATCACTGCAGATTATTGTATGGTGACCGTTGGTCGTCGTCCTAACACTGATAACTTTGGTCTTGAGATGACAAACGTCAAGTTGTCTGATCGTGGTTTAGTCGAAGTTGACCAACAAGGCAAGACATCAGTTGATAACATCTATGCTATTGGTGATATCACTGCAGGCCCTGCATTGGCTCATAAAGCATTCTTTGAAGCTAAGACGGCTGCTGGAGCAATTTCTGGTAAAAACACTGCTAACGACTATTTAGGCGTGCCTGCAGTCTGCTTTACTGACCCAGAACTTGCTAGCGTCGGTTTAACTGAAAAAGATGCCAAGGATAAGAATATCGACGTCAAAGTTGGTAAATTCCCATTTGCTGGTAATGCTCGTGCAGTTTCACTTGATGATGCCGAAGGATTCGTTAAATTGATTGCTAACAAAGAAACAGGAACTCTCTTAGGTGGTCAAATTGTTGGACCAGGTGCCAGCGACCTTATTTCAGAATTAAGCGTTGCTGTCAACTGTCAACTAAATGCTGAGGATATTGCTTTAACGATTCACCCACACCCAACATTAGGTGAACCAATTCAAGAAGCTGCCGATATTTTGATTGGCTATCCAACACATATTTAAGGATGATTGCGTTTAGAAACCGGAATAAAGTTATTTCGTATACTAAATAAATGAATTCGATAAAAAGCGATGCATTTGTATCGCTTTTTTTGTATAGTAGAATAAAGATGAAAAGGGGTTATTTCTATGCGAAGCAATTACAGTTATCCACTCGATTCGAGTTGGAGCCAAGAAGAAATCGTAACCGTGATCGATTTATATAATGCTGTAGAAAAGGCCTATGAATCTGGAATAGCGAAAGACGAATTCTTACAGAAGTATCGTTTATTTCAGCAAGTTGTTCCAATGAAAATGGATCAAAAAAATTTAGACAAAGAATTTGAAGTTCAATCAGGCTATTCAATTTATCAAGTTTTTAAAGCGAGTCGACGAGTTAAGAATGATGGGAAAGTCAGGGTTTCAAATGAAAATAGATAGTAAAGAAATCGATAATTTTTTAGTTGGCCTCTTAAAACACGTTGGTGAAAGTTTACGTGAAGATTCAATTAAAAAAATGTCGGTTGCTACTAAAAAAAACCGCAATGATTTAGTAACGAATTTTGATAAAAAAACTGAAAAGTTTATCAATAGTGAAATCAAAAAAGCATATCCTGAGGCTACAATCGTTAGCGAAGAAGGGTATGGAGATTCAGTAAAAGATATGTCAGGATTGGTATTTTTCGTCGATCCAATCGATGGAACAATGAACTTTGTTAAGCGTGGGGATGATTTTGCATCAATGATTGGCGCTTACATTGACGGTCGCCCACTAATTGGTGCTATCATAGACGTTATTGGCGAGAAAATTTATCATGGCGGAAAAGAGATTGGACTTTTTGTCAATGATGAAAAGATTGATAATCCAAAGGATTTACCGCTAGTAGAAGGGTTAGTTGATGTTTCGGCACCAATGGCTCTTGCAAATAAATTTAATGTGCAAAGTGTGATTAAAAAAAGCAGTGGTTTCAGGGTTTACGGCAGTGCTGGGATAATATTTGGACATCTATTGACTGGAAAAGAAGTCATGTATATGTCATACTTAGCTCCTTGGGATTTAGCCGCTGGACGTGTTATGTGTGAGGCTTCGGGGATGAGTGTCGTAAGTATTGACGATAGCCCAATTAATATGTTAGAATCACAAGTCGTAATAGTTGGTACCCAGAAAGTTGTTTCTGAGGCACTAAAGACACTTAAAGCGCGTTAATGAACTGTGACAGTCATTCACAGTTTTTTTATTGCAAGTAATGTAAACACGTATTTATGGAAGGAAGAACTAATTTGACTAAGAGAAGAGAAGATATTAGAAATATTGCGATCATCGCTCACGTTGACCACGGTAAAACTACATTAGTTAACGAAATGCTAAAACAATCAGACACACTAGGGAAACACTACGAACTCCAAGATCGTGCCCTTGATTCAAATGCTATTGAAAGAGAACGTGGTATCACAATCCTTTCAAAAAATACAGCTGTTGATTACGATGGCAAGAAAATTAACATTTTGGATACACCAGGACACGCTGACTTCGGTGGTGAAGTTGAACGTATCATGAAGATGGTTGATGGTGTTTTGTTGGTTGTTGATGCTTATGAAGGTACAATGCCACAAACACGTTTTGTTTTGAAGAAAGCTTTGGAACAACACTTAACACCAATCGTTGTTATTAACAAGATTGATAGACCAGGTGCTCGTCCTGCTGAAGTTGTTGACGAAGTCCTTGAATTGTTCATCGAATTAGGTGCTGACGATTCACAACTTGACTTCCCAGTTATTTATGCTTCAGCTATTAACGGAACTTCAAGTTACTCAGATAAGGTTGAAGATCAAGAACACACAATGAAGCCATTGTTTGACACAATCTTAAAGACTATTCCAGCTCCAATTGATAACTCAGATGAACCATTGCAATTCCAAGTTGCTTTGCTAGATTATAACGATTACGTTGGTCGTATCGGTATTGGTCGTATCTTTAGAGGTAAGATCAAAGTCGGCGATAACGTTACTGTTATGAAATTGGATGGTTCAACAAAGAACTTCCGTGTAACTAAATTATTTGGTTTCATGGGCTTGAAACGTGTTGAAATCAACGAAGCTAAAGCTGGAGACTTAATCGCTGTTTCTGGTATGGAAGATATTTATGTTGGTGAAACTGTTACACCAGTTGACCACCAAGAAGCACTTCCTTTGCTACGTATTGATGAACCAACATTGAAGATGATGTTCTTACAAAATAACTCACCATTTGCTGGTCGTGAAGGTACAGAAGTTACTGCTAGAAAGATTGAAGACCGTTTGAAGAAACAATTGCACACTGATGTTTCACTACGTGTCGATGATACTGACCAAGCTGGTGCTTGGATGGTTTCTGGTCGTGGTGAACTTCACTTGTCAATTCTTGTTGAAGAGATGCGTCGTGAAGGTTTCGAATTACAACTATCACGTCCAGAAGTTATCTACAAGACAATTGATAACAAGAAATGTGAACCTTTTGAAGAGGTAACAATCGATACACCTGATGAGTATGTTGGTGCTGTTATTGACTCAATGGCTCAAAGAAAAGGTGACATGCAAAACATGGAAAGTACAGGAAATGGTCAAACAAGACTTATTTTCTCAACTCCATCACGTGGTTTGATTGGTTATTCAACAGAATTCCTTTCAATGACAGGTGGTTATGGTATTTTGAACAACACATTCTCAGAATACAAACCAGTTGTTAAGAACTGGAATCCAGGTAGAAGAACTGGTGCTTTGGTTTCAATCAACCAAGGCCCATCAACTACATACAGTCTTGAATCAGTTGAAGATCGTGGTACATTGTTCATTGGTGCCGGTGTTGATGTATACGAAGGTATGATCGTTGGTGAAAGTAGCCGTGACCAAGATATCGCTGTTACTGTTACTAAAGGTAAGAACCTTACAAATACTCGTGCCGCTGGTAAGGATCACGCTTCTGCTATCAGAACTCCTAAGGATATGTCACTTGAACAATCTATCGAATTCCTAAACGAAGACGAACTTTGTGAAGTAACACCTAAGAATGTTAGATTGCGTAAGAAGATCTTGAACACAAACGAACGTAAGAAGTTCGATAAATCAAAGAAGAACTAATATATTTGATAAATCAAAAAAAGAAATTTAATTAATCATTAAATTTAAATAAAGGGTTAGGGGCATTTGCTCCTAGCCTTTTTTTCTTGATTTATTTGGTGGTATAATCTTAATATCAGATTTTAGGAGTATAACGTGAAAAAATTAAGGAAAATTGACTTATGGATCGTCATTCCATACATCCTGCTCTTAGGTATTGGAGTCGTTATGGTTTATTCTGCCAGTTTTTATAATGCCTTAGTTGTAGGTGGTAAAACTAATCAGTATCTGATTAAACAAGCAATCTATGCCGTCATGGGAGCATTTCTTTGTTTGGTGACTTTTATGCTCAAAGAGAAGATTTTGAAGAATCAAAGAATTTTGAGCTTTATTATGTTGGTAACTGTTGGTTCGCTCCTCTATCTTTTAATTAGAGCATTGTTGGTTCCTAGTAGTAGGGTCAACGGTGCTTCTGCGTGGATTAATTTGGGAATTATTAATTTTCAACCCTTGGAGTTGGCTAAGTTATTTTTAATTATGTTTTTGGCCTTGTTTTTGACCAATAAGAAGAATCGGTTGTCGCAAAAAAAAGGTTGGCGTGAAGTTCTTAAAGAAGTTTTTCAACCAATGCTGATTGTCGCTTCGATAATTATTATGGTTCTTTTCCAACCCGATGTTGGTGGGGCGTTGATTCTCTCTTTGATTACATTGGTCATCGTTGCATCTTCTACGATTCCAGGGAAATTAATTGCGGAATTGAGTGGCTTTTTAACTTTTATTTTTGTGGGCATGATAGTCTTTATTACTAAATTTCCGCCAGCCTTTATTAAGGGAAGCTATGGCTATCAACGATTTTTAGCCATGCAACATCCATTTCTTTTGGAACAAAAAGCCGGTGCGCAGTTGGTGAATTCATTTTACGCCATCAGTAACGGTGGAGTCTTTGGGGTTGGTTTAGGTAATAGTATTCAAAAAAGAGGCTACTTACCTGAGCCTCATACTGACTTTATTTTATCGATTATCAGTGAAGAATTAGGTTTAGTAGGAGTAACCTTTATTTTAGGACTTTTATTTATAATTATTTTTCGAATGATCTCCTTAGGATTTCGTTCTAGGAAAACTTATAACTCTTTGGTTTATTATGGAATTGCAACAATGATTTTATCGCAATTAGTTTTAAATGTTGGAGGATTGCTTGGTGTAATTCCTTTAACAGGTGTTACGTTGCCCTTTATTAGTTATGGTGGTTCTAGTTTATTGATTTTATCAATTGCTTTAGGAATCGTTTTAAATCTTGAGGCAACGACTAAATTTGAGAAAATGAAAAAAGGATGATTTTATGTACAAAAAAGTGGAGCGTCAGGCATTGTATGTCTGGATCTACTCTTTGAAATGGAGAAAAAAGCTGCAACGTTATGGAACGATTTATTATACTTCTCCAAAAATGAAATACGTAATGTTATATGTTAACTCCAGTAAAGCTGCGGAAGTAAAAAAAGAATTAACAGCAAAAAAGTATGTTAAACGTGTCGCTTTAGCTCATCGCAAAGAATTGGATGAACACTATGTTTTAAAAACTAATGATAATAAAGAGGATTCAGAATGAAAGTTGTTTCAGGTAAATTTCGAGGTTTAAATTTAAAAGCGGTGCCGACTAACAATACTCGACCAACATCAGCTAAAGTAAAGGAAGCTGTTTTTAGCATGATTTCACCATATTTGAATGGTGGGGTCGCCTTAGACTTATTTGCGGGAACTGGTAGTCTTGGTATTGAAGCTGTCTCAAGAGGTTATCAGCAAGCTTATTTGGTAGATAAAGCCTATAAAGCAATCAATACGATTAAAGAAAATGTTGAGAAAACTCATGAGGAAGATAGCTTTGTAGTTTTGAAATCTTCAGCAACAGATGCATTAGAAAATTTTGCAAAAAATCAACAAAAATTTGATTTAGTTTTTTTAGATCCTCCATATAGGATGAAAGTAACAGAACAAATTATTAAAGATATGGTTGAATCAGACTTATTGAATCCAGAGGCAATCATCGTTGATGAGACTGATTACGATATTGATTTGAGTGATTTTTCTCGTATCGAATTATTAAAGGAAAAGAAATATAAAGATACCAAAGTAGCAGTATATCAGTTTGGAGGATAAAATGTCGCAAAAGATTGGACTCTATGCGGGTAGTTTTGACCCCGTGACTAATGGTCATATAGATATTATTCGTCGTGCAGCAAAATTATTTGATAAATTATACGTTGTACCGATGACGAATACTTCTAAAAATTATTTATTCTCATATGAGGAAAAAAAGAAATTCATCGAAGATGCCTTAGGCGATATAAAAAACATTGTTGTGATGGATGGTAAGGATGAATTAGCTACGAAATTTGCGGCTGAGGTCGGTGCACAATTTATGGTACGCTCGATGCGTAATCCGGACGATTTCGGATATGAATCTGGAGTTGCTTCCATTAATCGTGTTCTCGATAAAAAAATCGATACGGTTTTTCTGTTAGCAAATGATAGGTATGCTACGATATCATCATCAATGATGAAAGAAGTAGCAAAGTTTGGTGGGGATATCTCAGAATTTGTTCCTCCTGAAGTTGCAAAAGCATTGATAGATAAGTTGAGGAAGGAATAATATTTTGAAATTCAACAAAACTAGAAATAAGGTCTTTGGCGCCCTTTTTATTATTATTGTCGTAATGGCATTTTTTACTTTGCCAACTGGTTATTATTTGGAAGTTCCTGGTACTGCTGAAGATACTTCTCAGTTTGTTAAGGTTGATGGAAAGCATGATAAGAAAAAGGGTAATTTGCTTTTGACGACCGTTGGAATTGTGAGTGGAACGCCATATACGCTTCTAAAATCTTTAGGTAATAATTTTGAAACGATTTATTCGCAACAAGACTTGATGGGCGATGAAAGTAGCGAAGACTATTTCAAAGTCCAAAGTTACTATATGAAATCGGCAACTAATAGTGCCATTCAAGCAGCATATTCAAAAGCTGATAAACCATTCACTAAGAAATACTTAGGCGTTTATGTAATGGATGTAATGGCTAATTCCCAATTTAACAAGAAATTACAAGTTGGAGATACGATTACATCGATCAATGGTTATCATTTCAATAATGCCGATCAGTTTATCAAATATGTTAAGAAACAAAAGAAAAACGCTAAAGTGAAAATCCAATTCACACGTGATGGCAAGAAGATGACTGCAAGTGGTGGTTTGGTCAAATTAGCTGATACTAAGCGCTTGGGCTTAGGAATTACTTTGACTGACAACACTGAAGCAAAGGGAAATCCTCCTACTAAGATAAACGCTGGTAATATCGGTGGACCATCAGCGGGATTGATGTTTACTTTGCAAGTTTATTCTCAGATTACCAATAAGAATTTGAAAGCCGGTAGAACGATTGCTGGTACAGGTACGATTTCTCCAGATGGAACAGTTGGACCAATTGGTGGGGTTGAGAAGAAAGTTTATGCCGCTTCAGAAGAGGGAGCTACAATTTTCTTTGCACCAAATGATCCAGTTACTAAAGAGATTAAAAAATATGAACCTGGATACGTAAATAATTATCATTTAGCTTTACGAGCAGCTAAAAAAATTCATACAAAGATGAAAATTGTTCCAGTTAAAAACTTGAATGATGCCATTAATTATCTTGAAAAGACACAGTCTAAATAGGGCTGTGTTTTTTTTTTACGTATTTTGGATATGAGGTGGTAAAAATGGAAGAAGTATTCAGTCATATCAAACAAAATATTATCGTGATAGCAATGATTTTAGTAATGAGTATATTCGGTTCATTATATTTTTGGACTCATAAGACTAAGCCAGTTCAAAATGAAATCAAAACTGAAGTTGTTACTAAAGATAAAGAAGCTCCTGAAAAAAAGCAAAAAATCAATAACGATATTTTTGTGGTTGATATTCAAGGCGCAGTTAAAAATTCAGGAGTTTATCGAGTTAAAAAAGGAACTATCGTTCAAGATATTTTGCAAATGGCTGGTGGCGTGATGGCAAATGCTGATGTTAAGCAAATAAATCGTGCTCAAAAAGTCACTGACCAGATGCAAATTTACGTTCCTTATACTGGAGAGACACAGGTATCACCCCAAAATTCAGCAAATAAGGGCAGTGGTGGAGGACAAAAGAAGGTCAATATAAATTCAGCCAAAGCTGACGACTTTAAAGATGTCTCTGGGATTGGACCAAAGAAAGCCGAAAAAATCATCGCTTTTCGAGAAAAGAATGGTAATTTTAAAGATTTGCATGATTTAACTAAGGTTTCGGGAATTGGTGAGAAAAGTTTGGAATCTTTGAAAGATCAATTGACGGTTTGAGTAAATGAAAGATTTTTGGATTTTTCCAGGGATTGTGGCAATTTTAATAACGACAGTTTATTTTCAAGGCTATATTTTTTTGGTTTTACTCGCTTTAATGATTTGGCGAATTTTAATTCTTAAAAATAAAAAATTGAATCTTTTAGTATTTATAGTAGGAATAATCTTTTTAGGTCGTTGTTTTTTTATTCAACAACAACACGTCATAACTGAGGGTATTGAATCAGGAGTCATTTTTCCAGATACTTTGACGGTTAATGGCGATAGTCTTAGTGGCGAATTACAGGGTGAGAAAAATAATTTTCGTTTTAATTATCGGATAAAGAGTCAAACGGACCAAAATTTTTGGAAGCAACTTGATTATCCTGTGAAAGTAGAAATAAAAAATGGTCAAATTCAAGAAATAACCCCTCCCAGGAATATTGGCGAATTCGATTATCAAAAATATTTGCAACATAAAGGTATTTTTAAAACTATTAAAATTGAGGAGTTTTCTCAAAAAAGTAGCTATCAATCAAAAACAATCGAAGATAGGATAAATGTTTTACGAATACATATAATCAAATATTTAAGTCAGTTGCCAAAACACTTAAAGATTCACGCTCAAAGCTTATTGGTGGGATATACCGAATCATCTGAAAGAGATTTTTTAAGTATGTTGAGTATTTTAGGGGTTATTCACTTATTTAGTCTTTCAGGTCTGCATGTTTTGATATTGCTAATAATTATAAGAAAGTTAACGTCTTTATTAAGGATACCAGTTGAGTGGGTCGACTCAGCTATGTTAATAGTTTTACCTTGCTATGGGATTTTAGTAGGGTCTAAAAGCGGGATTTGGCGTGCAATCGTCTTTGTGACTGTTGGGATAGTCTGTCAAAAAATGCATTTGTCTTTGAGCAGACTGGATATGTTTGCCGTTGCGTTATTGATTTGTACTTTTGTTTATCCGTTCGCTATTTTAGAAATGGGCGGTCAGTTGAGTTTTTTACTCTCTTTTGCTATTTTTTATCTTTATCAGAAAAGTAATTTCTTAGTACAATTTTTTAAAATGAATTTGGTAAGTTTGCCATTGATTTGTTTTTATACTTATCAATTTAATTGGTTAACGATATTAATGAATGTTATTTTCGTGCCTATTTTTACGTATCTTATTCTACCGATTACGCTGCTCTCCTCTTTAAGCGTTCATTGGAGTATTTGGAAGACTGTCGATAAGTATTTCGACGATTTTTATCGTTTATTGAATCAATTATCGATTGATCAGACTTTTTTATTCATTACAGGGAAAATCTCAGTTTGGTTATTAATTGTTCTAATGATTTTGGCATTATTCTACATTGAAACCAAAACCTTTTTAAATAAGTACTTGAGTCTTTATCTGTTGTTTTTTTGTATCAGTATATTTTTAAATAAGTTTCCTTTATTTGGTTCAGTTAATTTAGTTGATGTTGGTCAGGGTGATTCGATTGTAATAACTACGCCTTTGATTAGGAAGACCTTTTTAATTGACGTCGGTGGAAAACTTGCTTTTCCTAAACCGCAATGGGCAAAGAGCACTAATAGCAATCAAGTTGAAAAAAGTACCATTCCGTTCTTAAAATCTCGTGGCATCAGTAATATCGATCAATTATTTTTAACCCATAAGGATGTCGACCACATCGGCAATTTAGATACGTTGCTGGACAAATTTAAAGTTAAGCAAGTCAATTTTGGAGTGGGGCTAGAGAATAATATCCATATTAGGAGCGCTATTAAGAAATTCCCCAATGTAAAATTTCATAATTTAAAACAAGGAGATGTCTTGAAAGATACGATTGATTGGCAAGTTCTTTGGCCCAAGAAACCTAGTATCGGTGAAAACGGCGATTCGTTGACGTTACTTGCCAAGATGAATAACCGCAATTGGTTGTTTACTGGCGATTTAGATATTGTCGGTGAAAAAGATATTTTATCAAATCATAAGTTTAAAGTTGATTATCTAAAAGTTGGTCATCACGGATCACGGACCTCAACAGGCGATACTTTGTTGAAATCGACTCATCCTAAGATTGGTTTTATTTCTTCAGGTATTAACAATCGTTATGGACATCCTAATAAAGAAACTTTAAAACGTTTGATGCAGCATCAGGTGGATTATTTTAATACGGCCGAATATGGTATGATATCTTGGTATTATTCTTTCTTTACTAATAAAGAGAAGATAACAACTTTTTTAAAGGGTGACGTAGTTGAGAATAACAGATTTAAAAAATAACCTGCAGCAAGGTAAACTGGAAAATGTTTACTTAGTAACTGGTAAAGAAGAAGTCTTTATCAAGGAAATTAAAGCAGGTTTTAAGAGCATTATGAGTCCAGAAGAACGGGAAATGAATTTTGCCAATTTTGATTTAGAGGAAGTCTCTATTGCCGATATGATAAATGAGGCTATTTCTGCACCTTTTTTCGGCGAAAAACGATTAGTCTTTGCGGAACATCCTTATTTTTTGACTGCTGAACGAACTAAAAATGCAATTGAACAAAATGTTGACTTGCTGATCAAGTATATTCAAAATCCCACGCCATCGACCATATTAGTGATTTTTACTTCTTATGATAAATTAGATGCCCGTAAAAAAGTTGTTAAACAATTGAAAAAATTGGCAACGACCGTTAATGCGGGCCAAATGGAAGGTCCAGTTTTAAGTCGAACGGTTCAAAATGATTTGAAACAAGCTGGATATCAAATTGATCCTAATGCTCTAGATTTGTTGATCAATAAAACTAAGAGCAATTACTCTTTGATAACTAATCAATTGAGTAAATTGAAGTTATATTCTTTAAAAACAAAAAAGATTGATAGTGCAGCTGTATCAGAATTAGTTCCTCAATCATTAGAGGACAATGTCTTTGACTTGATGAACGAAATTTTGAAGAAAAATATCTACCAAGCTGAAGAACTCTATCATCAATTTCTTTTACAAAAAATTGATCCAATTCTTTTAACAGCCATTTTGATTTCACAATTACGTTTATTGATTCAAGTAAAAATTCTTACGGAAAAGGGTTTATCAGAAAGCACTATTTCAAAGAACCTTCACTTGCATCCATACCGGGTCAAATTAGCCCATCGTCAAACGAAATCATTAAAAATGAATAATTTACAATTGATGTATACAGATATTGTTAACCTAGATTTTCAAGTAAAGTCTGGGCAGGGCGACAAAGAATTGTTATTTGATCTTTTCTTAGCTAAATTTGCCTAAAGAAAAAGCGAAGTAAATCACCTGATTTCATAAGGAATAGGTCGTTTACTTCGCTTTTTAAAATATTTTAAGGTACAAAAAAAGCAACCTCATGGTTGCTTATCATTAATTCATTTTAGCAAGTCTTGACTTATCACGAGCAGCCTTGTTAGCCTTGATTAGACCTTTTGACTTAGCCATATCAATAGCACGAATTGCTGTTCTGAACATTTCATCTTTGTTGTCAGCATTTTTTTCTGCTGATACTTCAAAGTTCTTAATTGCTGAACGCATTGAACTCTTTTGTGAAGTGTTACGAAGAGTTGCAGCTTCTGCAGTCTTCACACGTTTCATAGCTGATTTAATTTGTGGCATTAATTTCACCTCCGATAACCTATTAAGCTTAAAACTCAATACATAGAATTATACATAATTCAGATTGTCAATGCAATAAATTGTCTGTTTTTTTTATGGTATTGCAATATTCTTTGATTTGTAGTAAATTATATACCTGTGTTAACCATGCTCTGTTTGACGAATCACCAACGCAAGCATAGTTTGGCTAAATATATAAGGAAAAGGTGAATTGAAATGGCTATTTCAAAAGAAAAGAAAAACGAAGTTATCAAAAAATATGCTCGTAAAGATGGAGATACAGGTTCTCCAGAAGTACAAATTGCAGTTTTAACTTATGATATTAACTCATTAAACGACCACTTGAAGGTTAACAAGAAAGACCACCACTCATATGTTGGTTTGCTTAAGAAAATCGGTCACCGTCGTAACTTGTTAGGTTACCTACGTAATAAGGATGTTCAACGTTACCGTGAATTGATTAAGTCATTAGGTCTACGTCGTTAATAATTATTTTAGAGATTCCAGAAATGGAATCTCTTTTTTTCGCTTATTTTTTCTAAATGTTGTTTGATATGGTAAAATAGCAAACAGGTATAGCTTAAATAGTCTTAAAAGACTTAAAAATCACAATAGAATATTATGATCTATGCTATTTTAATGAAATGAGAGATGAAAATGAGCAAAAAAATTAAAATAATTTTGTTAAGTGGCGTACGTGAAAATGGAAAGAATATGTACGCAATAGAAGTAAATGATGAGATTTATATCTTGGATATTGGTTTACAGTATCCTGATAACGATCTTTATGGGATTGATGTAGTTGTTCCTGATATGACATACATCAAGCAAAACATCGACAAGGTAGTAGGAATCTTCCTATCACATGGACATGCTGATGCCATTGGAGCATTGCCTTATTTAATTGGGGACTATGATATTCCAGTGTTTGGTTCTGAAATGACGATTGAATTGGCTAAAATCGTATGTGCCAGTGATCGTCGTAGTAAGAAGTTCTCAGATTTCCATATTATTGACGAAAATACAGCAATCGATTTTGAAGAAGCATCAGTCTCATTCTTCAAAACAACGCATTCAATTCCTGGATCTTTAGGTACAGTAATTAAGACAAGCGAAGGACAAATTGTTTATACTGGAGACTTTAAATTTGACCAAGCCGCAACACCAACTTATAAGACAGATTATGGCCGCATTGCCAAAATTGGTAGTGAAAGAGTTTTAGCCTTATTAAGTGATTCAGCAAATGCCGAATCTCCATATGAAAATTCTAGTGAAAAAGATATTTATGAATATATTTTGGATACATTCAGTTATCACGATGGACGTATAATTGTGGCACAAGTTGCTTCTAATATTCAAAGAATGCAACAAGTACTGGATGCAGCTAATAAGACAGGTCGTCGAGTTTTCTTATCAGGAACAGATGCTGAAAAGATTTTGAAAACAGCTATGAAACTTGGCTATTTGAAGGTTTCTAATAAAGAGCTATTAGTTAAGCCTCGTGAATTAAAAGGAATTGATGAAAGCAAGCTAGTTATCATCGAGACTGGTAAAATGGGCGAACCCGTTCAAGTGCTTCGTAAAATGGCTAATCCAGCCTCTAAGACGAAGTTCCAAATCAAGGAAGGCGATTTGGTCTTTATTGCCACGACTCCTTCACACGCTATGGAAACTACTGTTGCCAAAGCTAGGGATGCAATTTATCGTGCCGGTGCAGAAGTTAAGGCTCTAAGTGATGATAAGCATTCATCTGGCAATGCTAACAAATCTGATTTGCAATTGATGATTAATTTATTGAATCCAGAAAATGTGATTCCAGTTCAAGGCGAGTACCGTTTGTTAGATGCACACGCTAAAATAGCTCATGAAACAGGAGTTCCTTATCAAAATATCTTCCTTACTAAAAAGGGTGATGTCTTGAACTATGAAAATGGTCAATTCTATCAAGGTAAGGGCGTTGATGCTGGCGATACTATGATTGATGGTATTGGTATTGGCGATATCGGTAGCATTGTTTTGCGTGATCGGGAATTATTGGCCGAAGACGGAGTTTTCATTGCAGTAGCTACAATTGACCGTAAAAAGAAGAAAGTCGTTGCTAAGCCTAAAATAACGGCTCGTGGCTTTGTTTATATGCGTGCTAGTCGTGACTTATTAAATGAAAGTTCAGATATCATTGTTAAGACCATCGTCGATTACATGCAAAATAGTAAAGATTTCGATTGGTCGGATCTCAAACAAGGAGTACGTGATAAGTTAAATCATTTCTTGTATGAACAAACTAATAGACACCCAGTTATTTTGCCAGTAATCATGGAAGTTAATCAAAACAGACACAGAAAAGCAAAGAAGTAGAATGATTTAATCTATTCAGATATTGTTGAGGTATTTTATGGACGATTCAAATAATCTAAAAAAAATCATTGACCAAGCCGATGAAGCTTTTGATAAAGGCAATTGGATTGAGTCAGCTGATTTATATACTCAGGCATATTCAATGCAGCAGTCATTTTCTATCAATAAAGGGCTTGCTGCTTCTTTGTTGAATCAAAAAAGACCGGGCGATGCTGAAGCAGTGATATTAGATTATTTTAATTATTACCTTAGCGAACCGGATACTGCTGAATTGGCTTTAGACATTGTCTTAGAAAACAATGATTTTTTGTTAGCCAATCAAATGTTGAATTTTTATGATTCAAATACCTTGTCAAATATTAAGCCAGAGTTTTTGGCAGACGTTACTAAAAGAATCAGAGTGGCAGAAGATAGACATGAGAGATCATTTAAGCCTGAAAAAGAAAAGGTAACGCAACGATTGTTGTCGATCGTTACAGAGTCAACTTCTCAACAAATTCAATTATTAAGAAAATTGCGCCAATTTAATCGAAAAGATTATATTGAGAGTGCCAAGATTTTATTGGAGAATCCCTTGCTGCATCCACTTTTAAAGAGTGAAGCATTGGAGAATTTATTAAAATTAGGTCTTGATGAAAATGTTGATATTTCTTTTTATGGAAAAAATAAAACTTGCAATCCAAGCAAGTTAATGCCTATTATGTCAACTGATGTCTATTTGAAAATGTGTGACGAATTAGAAAAATTATTGACCGATGAAAATGATGCACAAATGGAAAATTTCAAAGGTGAGCTTTCATTGTATTCGGCTTTCGTATACCCATTCGGTGATGAAATAATAACGAAGCCAACCCTCTGGACAAAAGCAATGCTTTTAAGGTATGGTTTAGTTGATGATTCACAGATAAGTGATAATCAAGGGTTAGACAACGTAAAAACTTGGTTAAAAAGGTTCGATGAACTGATAAATACCTTTCAAGAGTGAAAAAATTAAACTTTTTTTGCTCTTAGTATTTACAATTTCGTTTACGCCCCGTATAATCCAAAGAGTATATTTTTAGTCGGTGATTTGCGTTGAATTACTTTGCTTTCACCTCTGAAAGTAGTATAATTTTTCAGTAAAGAGTCGTCTAAAGAACATTTTCTTTGGATCAATCTTATGAAATGAAATTTTAGGAGGATTCTTTGTAATGGCAGAAAAAGAACATTATGAGAGAACTAAGCCCCATGTAAATATTGGGACAATTGGTCACGTTGACCACGGTAAGACTACTTTGACAGCAGCAATCACTAAGATTTTGAGTGAAAAAGGTTTAGCTAAGGCTGAAGATTATGCTGATATCGATAAGGCCCCAGAAGAAAAGGAACGTGGGATTACTATCAACACTGCTCACGTTGAATACGAAACTGAAAAGCGTCACTATGCACATATCGATGCTCCAGGACACGCTGATTACGTTAAGAATATGATCACTGGTGCTGCACAAATGGATGGTGCCATCCTTGTTGTTGCTGCTACTGATGGTCCTATGCCACAAACTCGTGAACACATCTTGCTTGCTAGACAAGTTGGTGTTGAATACATCGTTGTCTTCTTGAACAAGACTGACCTTGTTGATGACCCAGAACTAGTTGACCTAGTTGAGATGGAAGTTCGTGAACTATTATCAGAATACGATTTCCCAGGGGATGACATTCCTGTTGTCCGTGGTTCAGCTTTGAAGGCTCTTGAAGGAGACCCTGAAGAAGTTAAACATGTTGAAGAACTTCTTGATGTTGTTGATGAATACATCCCAACACCAGAACGTGATAACACAAAGCCATTCTTACTACCTGTTGAAGATGTCTTCACTATCACTGGTCGTGGTACTGTTGCATCAGGTCGTATCGATCGTGGTGAAGTTAAGATTGGTGACGAAGTTGAAATTGTTGGTTTGAAGCCAGAAATTCTTAAGTCAACTGTTACTGGTCTAGAAATGTTCCGTAAGACATTGGATCTTGGTGAAGCCGGAGATAACGTTGGTATTTTACTACGTGGTATTAACCGTGATCAAATCGAACGTGGACAAGTTCTTGCTAAGCCAGGTTCAATCAAGACTCACAACAAGTTCAAGGGTGAAGTTTATATCATGAGTAAAGAAGAAGGTGGACGTCATACTCCATTCTTCTCAAACTACCGTCCACAATTCTACTTCCACACAACTGATGTTACTGGTGTTATTGAACTACCAGATGGTGTAGAAATGGTTATGCCTGGTGACCAAGTTACTTTCGAAGTTGACTTGATTGCTCCAGTTGCTATTGAAAATGGTACAAGATTTACTGTTCGTGAAGGTGGCCGTACTGTTGGTGCCGGAGTTGTTACAGAAATCTTAGACTAATTTCTAAGTGGTAATGATAATTTTAAAAAAGAGTTGGGTAATCCAGCTCTTTTTTTTATGCTTAAATATTCAAAAATAGCATAAAGTATTTTATAATAGACAAATGATGTTTTAAAATTAGTTAGAAATCACGTCTAATGTTTACAATATTGCCTTTTTAGGGTAATATTACAAAGTATGAGATCGTTGAAATACCGGAGGGATAATATAAATGTCTGCTAAGGCTAAATTTACAAAAAAAGAAAATAATACTGGTGAACTTAAGTTCGAAATTGACCAAGATACTATCAAGAGTGGCTTAGATACTGCTTTTAATCGTGTTAAGAAGAGCTTGAATGTTCCTGGTTTTAGAAAAGGTAGAGTACCTCGTCAAATCTTTAACCGTATGTACGGCGAAGAAGCATTGTACGAAGACGCTCTAAATGCAGTTCTACCAAATGCATACCAAAACGCTGTCGACGAAACAAAGGTTGAACCAGTTGATCAACCACAAATCAATGTTGAATCAATGGAAAAGGGCAAACCTTGGGCTATTACAGCAACAATTACTGTTAAACCTGACGTTGAACTTGGCGATTACAAAGGTATCGAAGTTAAGAAACAAAAACGTAATGTTATGAAGGCTGATGTTGAAAAGCGTCTTGAAGATCTTCAAAAACAACAAGCTGAACTTGTTCTTAAAGATGGTAAGGCTGAAAAGGGCGACACAGTTGTAATCGACTATGTTGGTACTGTTGATGGAAAAGAATTCGATGGTGGCAGTGCTCAAAACTACTCACTAGAATTAGGTTCAGGTACATTCATTCCTGGATTCGAAGATGAATTGATCGGTCACTCAGCTGGTGAAGATATTGACGTTAACGTTACTTTCCCAGAGGATTACCAAGCAAAAGATTTAGCTGGTAAAAAGGCTATTTTCAAGACAAAGCTTCACGAAGTTAAAACAAAGGAATTACCTAAGTTAGATGACGACTTTGCTAAAGACGTTGATGAAGATGTCGACACACTTGAACAATTGAAGACAAAGCTTCATGATGAAATCAAGGATCAAAAGAAAGAAACTGCTGAAGAAAATATCCAAGAAGAAGCAATTTCTGGTGCAGTTAAGAATGCTAAGATTGACTCAATTCCTCAAGCAATGATTGATACAGAAGTTGATAACCAATTGAACCAATACCTAGCAAACTTACGTCGTCAAGGTATCGATCCTAAGTTGTATTACCAAATGACTGGTACAAACGAAGATAGTTTGAAGAAACAATTTGCTAAGGATGCTGAAGAACGTGTTAAGACTGACTTAGTTATCGAAGCAATTGTTGCTAAGGAAAATATCAAACCATCAGAAGACGAAATTAAAGCTGAAATCAAGTCACTTGCTGACGAATACAAGATGGAAGAAAAAGCAGTTAGAAATGCACTTTCAGATGATATGTTAGCTCATGATATTGGTGCTAAGAAGGCAATCGAATTGATTGTTGACTCATCAGTTGAAAAATAATTGAATCTTTAACTAAAATCTAGGAAGCCATTGGGCTTCCTTTTTTTATAAATTGAGTTGAAACTAAATACTTTACTCTTATTTATTACCATGCTAGACTTTCAAACTATTGGAACTATTGAAGGAGAAATTATACATGTTTGATAGTACAGAAAATACTGGCACTATTAGTTGCTCGTTTTGTGGTAAGACACAAGATCAAGTAAAGAAGATAGTTGCTGGACCCGGTGTTTATATTTGTAATGAATGTATTGATTTATGCAAAGAAATCATCGATGAGGAGTTAAACGAAGATACACCATTAGATCTTGACAATATTCCTACACCTATAGAAATTAAAAAGATCTTGGACGATTATGTAATTGGACAGGATGCTGCTAAGCGTGCTTTGTCAGTTGCTGTGTATAATCACTATAAGCGAATCAACAAAATGGAACATCTTAAAGACGGCGAAGTTGAGTTGCAAAAGAGTAATATTGCCTTGATTGGACCTACTGGTTCAGGTAAGACTTTCTTAGCTCAAACTTTAGCTCGTATTTTGAAAGTTCCATTTGCCATTGCTGATGCAACTACATTGACAGAAGCTGGTTATGTAGGTGAGGATGTTGAAAATATTCTCTTGAAACTCTTGCAAAATGCTGATTTCGATGTCGATAAGGCTGAACACGGTATTGTTTACATTGATGAAATCGATAAGATTGCCAAGAAGAGTGAAAATGTTTCGATTACTCGTGATGTTTCAGGTGAAGGTGTTCAACAAGCCCTTTTGAAGATTCTTGAAGGAACAATTGCTAGTGTGCCACCACAAGGTGGAAGAAAGCATCCTCAACAAGAATTGATTCAAATCGATACGACTAACATTCTTTTCATTGTTGGTGGTGCTTTTGATGGAATCGAACAAATTGTAAAGAACCGTTTAGGCGATAAGACAATTGGTTTTGGTGCTGAGCAAAAAGCTACTGTAGCCGAAGAAAAGAGTTTGATGCAACAAATCATTCCTGAGGATTTGATGAAGTTTGGTATCATCCCTGAATTTATTGGTCGTATTCCTATCGTTACAGCGCTTGAGAAATTGACTGAGAGTGACTTAGTCGATATTCTTACAAAGCCTAAGAATGCCCTAATTAAGCAATATGTTGAATTATTAGGACTCGATGGAGTTAAATTGACCTTCACCGATGGTGCACTCAAGGAAATTGCGAAGATGTCGATTGAACGTAACACAGGTGCTCGTGGTTTGAGATCAATCGTTGAAGAGACAATGCAAAATACTATGTTTACTATTCCTGGTCGCGATGATGTTGAGGGCGTTAAAGTTACTAAGGATGCTGTAAGAAAAGTTAAAGAACCAGAAATTATTCTTAAAAATGGAGAGGTTGCCTAATTGGCAGCCTTTTTTTTCTATGGTAAAATTACTTAATTGAGGTGAATTATGCAAGTAAATAATGTGTCGATGAACTTAAGTGCTGTCAGTTCTAAACAGTATCCTGACGAAGGCTATCCTGAAATTGCCCTTTTAGGACGTTCAAACGTTGGGAAATCATCGTTGATAAATACTTTGATTAATCGTAAGGCTTTTGCCAGAACTTCTAGTACGCCTGGAAAAACGCAAACTTTAAACTTTTACAATATTGAAGATCAGCTATATTTAGTTGATGTTCCAGGATATGGTTTTGCAAAAGTTTCTAAAAAACAACGTGAAGAATTTGGCGTTATGATTGAAGAATATTTAACGACGCGTAAAGTCTTAAAGGGCGTTGTTATTTTGGTCGATGGTCGTCATGATCCTAGTGATGATGATATATCTATGTATCAATATGTCAGTTATTATCATATCCCGACATTGATCGTGGCTACGAAGATGGACAAGGTCAAAGGCAATCAATGGAACAAAACCATCAGTCGAGTTCAAAAGACTATGGGTATCAACCAAACCGATACTTTACAGCTATTTAGTGCTGAAACTAAAAAAGGCAAGGATGAAGTTTGGGATTGGATTGAATCACATATAATTTGATTTTGGATTGAATTTTATATTGAATGAAAAATAGTTCTAGCAATCACGATATTTTGATTGCTAGAACTATTTAGTTTGGTCAGAAGTTGATAATTTTTTCCAAAGTGAATTTATTGTTTTCAAAAGAATATTTTAAAATACTGCAATTAGAAAAGCCACTGTCAATAATTTTGTTAGGGTCAGTCCAAAGCGACGAAAGGAGCATGATGGAACCAGCATGACTGACGACCAAAGTGTTTTGTCCGGATTCATTCATAAGATTTGTAATGGTATCGTTAACACGAGCCTGTGCTTCCCAACTGGCTTCGCCACCATATTGAACAAAGAAATCACCATATTGTTTTCTTGGATCGCTAATTTTAGGATTGAGATATTCATGTTCGCCTTCAAATTTTCCAAAGGACATCTCTCTTAAGCCTTTGAGACGTTTGTAAGGCATTTTAGTGACAAGTTCCAAGGTATCGCTAGAACGTTCGGCAGTGGAGCAAAATGCACGATCAAAGGTGATTTGGTGACTTTTAAAGTATTCTCCAGCTATTTTTGATTGCTTGATGCCGGTTTGTGTTAAAGGCGAGTCGCACCAGCCTTGAATTTTTTTTAAAATATTGAAGAGTGTCTGACCATGACGCATCAAATAGAGTGTTTTTTTCATAATATTCCCCCTCAAAAAAACAACTTCATTATACAATAATTAAAGAGGATACTTAAAAAATGCTTGAAAAAAAATCGCGTGCTGTGTATCATCATACTTATAATACGTTTTAGTAATTAATAGTAGTAGCTCATTTCAGTGAACAGAGAATTGGCGGTCGGTGCAAGCCAAGCAGGATGAGTTATCAAATACTTAACTAAAATGACGTTTCCGACGTTACAGGAGTAAAGAGCAAGTTTTTAACTTGAATTTGGGTGGTACCGCGCAAAGAGCGTCCCTGCATTTATTGCAGAGGCGCTCTTTTTAGTTTTGTAACGAGGATTATTTTAGGAGGAAAATTTATGAATATTATTGATGAATTGTCATGGCGTGGCTTGATCAATCAACAATCAGATGAAAAAGGTCTAAGAGATTTAGTCGATTCAAAGGACATCTCTTTATATTGTGGGATGGATCCAACTGGCGATTCGATGCATATCGGTCACTTATTGCCATTTATGACTTTGGAAAGATTTGCTAACGCTGGACATCATCCATACATCGTTATTGGTGGAGCAACCGGCTCAATCGGTGATCCTAGTGGTAAAAAAGCTGAACGTCCTATGCAAACTATGGACCAAGTTAACCACAACGTTGAAGCCTTGAGCAATCAAGCTAAGAAAATTTTTAGCGACTTTACAATGGTCAATAATTACGACTGGACGCAACCAATCGGCATCCTAGATTTCTTGCGTGATTACGGTAAATTATTTAACGTCAACACAATGTTGAATAAGGAAATTATTTCAAGTCGTTTGGAAGCTGGAATCTCATTTACAGAATTCACTTACCAAATCCTACAATCACTCGATTTCCTTACGCTATACCGTCAACACAATGTTCAATTGCAAGTTGGTGGTGGCGACCAATGGGGTAATTTGACTGCTGGACTTGATTTGATTCACAAAGCCGAAGGACAAGATGCTAAAGTTTATGCGCTAACGATTCCTTTATTACTAAAAGCTGATGGTACAAAATTTGGTAAGACAGCTGGTGGCGCAGTTTGGCTTGATCCTAAGAAGACTTCACCTTATGAATTCTATCAATTCTGGTTCAATCAAGATGATAAAGATGTTATCAACTTGTTGAAGAAATTTACTTTCTTAACAAAAGACCAAATCGAGGACTTAGCAGAATCTGTTAAGACCGCACCAGAAAAACGTTTAGCTCAAAAAACATTGGCTCAAGAAGTAACGAAGTTCGTTCATGGAAAAGAAGCTTTGAAGACAGCTGAAAAAATCACTGACGTATTGTTTTCAGGTGAAATTCAAGAATTAACGACACAAGAAGTTGCTGAAGCTTTCCATGGCGTTCCTAGTGAAGAAATTCCAGCCGAAAAAATCAACTTAGTCGATCTTTTGATTGCTGTTAATGTCGATAAATCTAAACGTCAAGCTCGTGAAGATATTCAAAATGGTGCTATTAGAATCAATGGCGAAAGATTAACTGATACAACAATTGAAATTGATCCAAAAGATTCATTTGACGGCAAGTACATCGTTATTCGTCGTGGTAAGAAGAAGTATTTCTTAGCTAAAATTAAATAAAACTGTTGACTGAATGTGTGAAATCGTTTATATTATTTGCAACGAAAACTTTTAATCAAGTCCTGTGAGGCTTGGAAGGTTACTTACACATCAAACGCAAAAAGTGTAAACTTCCTTTCCTTGTGGGATAGGAAGTTTTTTGTTTACTTAAAAAAAATCAGGGAACTTTTAAATAGATCCAGCGAGGTCTAAAAGGTCAGGTTAAAACCAAACTTTTAGGGGTAGCTGGATGAAGGCTATCCCTTTTAATTTGGAGGAAAACAATGAAAAATATACTTTCTATGTCACAGTTATCAAATCAAGAGGTCTATGACTTAATCGATTCAGCGATGGAATTTAAGTCAGGCAAGAAGTCAAAAATAGGTGCTGATAAATTTGCTATCAATTTATTCTTTGAAAATAGCACTAGAACAAAATCAAGTTTCCAAGTAGCTGAAATGAAACTAGGAATGAACGAAATCCAATTTGATGCATCAACTTCTTCAACAACAAAAGGTGAAAGCCTTTATGACACGGTTAAAACTGAAGAAAGCATCGGTGCAAGCGTAGCAGTAATTCGTCACAGTCAAGATAAGTATTATGAAGATCTCGTTAACAATCATGATTTAAAAATCCATATCATTAATGGAGGCGACGGAACTGGTCAACATCCCTCACAATCATTATTAGATTTAATGACGATTTACGAACACTTTGGCAATTTCAATGGTCTCAAGGTTGGAATTATCGGTGATTTAAGTCATTCCCGGGTTGCTCATTCTAACGCTGAAATTTTAACTCGTTTAGGAGCTCAGATGTACTTCGGTGGGTTGAATGCTTGGTATACGCCAGAATTTGCGGAAATGGGGCCACATATGAATGTTGATGACTTATGTCGCGAAATGGACGTAGTGATGTTGTTAAGAGTTCAACATGAACGTTTGTCTTCTGAGGAGAATCAAAGTTTTTCAAAAGCTGATTATTTTAAAAATTATGGTTTAGATTCAACAAGAGTTGCCATGATGAAGCCTGATACGATGATTATGCATCCCGCTCCAATCAATCGTGGAGTTGAAATTGCTGATGATGTAGCAGAATGCGACAAATCGTATATTTTCCCTCAAATGGCTAACGGTGTCTTCATGCGAATGGCTATGATAGAAGCAGTTCTAGAAGGAGACGATTTGGAAAATGAAGTTGCTGATAAAAAACGCCAAGCTATTTTACGCTAAGAGATTAATTAATTGCGAAATTTTAATTGAAGATGGCAAGTTTGTTAATATTGCCGAAAAAATCCCAGCTGAGGGCATTAAAACAATCGATGCCGGGTTTAAGTTAGTAACTCCTGGGTTAGTTGATGTGCATGTACATTTTAGAGAACCTGGTCAAGTTCATAAAGAAACCATCAAAACGGGAACTTTGGCCTCAGCCCATGGTGGATTTACAACTGTCGGTGCTATGCCAAACGTGATTCCAGTGCCAGATGATTTAGAGAAATTTCAAAAACAAATTGAATTGAATCAAAAAAATTCGTTGATCAATACTTTGCAATATGCACCAGTTACCAAAGGTGAGACTAGTGACGAATTAGTTGATATTGAAGGTTTACAAAAATTAGGCGCTTTTGCCTTTTCTAATGATGGTCATGGAATTATGAATGCTCAGTCAATGTATTCAGCTATGGAAAGAATTGCTGCAATTAAAAGTCATTTAGCAGCCCATGTTGAAGATAAAGATTTATTCAATCATGGCGTAATCAATTTTGGTTCTGCTGCAAAACGCTTAGGCTTGCCAGGAATCAAACAAGTAGCTGAAACGTCTCAATTAGCTCGAGACTTGATTTTAGCAAAAGAAAATGGCGTTCATTATCATGTCTGCCATATTTCAACAAAAGATAGCGTCATGTTGGTAAGAATGGCTAAAGATGCAGGTATCAATGTTACTTGTGAAGTTTCGCCGCATCATTTATTGTTAAGCGACCAAAATATTTTAACAGATGACGCTAATTTTAAAATGAATCCGCCATTGCGAAGCGAAATCGACCGTCAAGCTTTGATTGAAGGGGTTTTGGATGGAACTATCGATATGATAGCGACTGATCACGCACCACATGCCAAAGCAGAAAAGGATCAAGGATTTGAAAAGAGTGCCTTTGGTATTACCGGAATTGAGACGGCCTTTCCTTTGTTGTATTCGCGATTAGTCAAAACTAGTTTGTTGAGTTTAGAAAGATTATTGACGCTGATGGCAGTAAATCCTGCTAAGTTGTTCGATATCAAAGAAGCAGGTCAGATTAAGGTTGGCCAAAAAGCTGATTTTTCAATCATTAATTTAGACGATCAGTATCAAATCAAAGAAGCTGATTTCTTATCAAAGGGAACTAATAGTCCTTTCATTGGTCAAGAGGTCTATGGACAAGTAGAAAAAACTTTTGTCAATGGAGAATGTGTTTACACGAATTAGAGAATGAGGGGTAAAAATGGATAAACCAGTTATAGTAGCATTAGATTTTGCAGATGATTTTGAATGTATTAATTTCTTGAATCAATTTCCAAAGAGTGAAAAGCTTTTCTTGAAGATTGGTCTAGAAATGTTTTGCCAATTTGGATATCCGTTCGTGCATAATTTGCGAGAGCGTGGATACAATATTTTTCTTGATTTAAAATTGCACGATATTCCCAACACGGTTAAGAGAACGTGCGAGATGATTGCAAAATGGGATGTTCAAATGTTGACAGTTCATGCTTCTGGTGGAGCAGAAATGATTGCTGCTGCTAAAAGTGGCTTGGCTGGTTCAAAGACTAAGTTGTTAGCAGTAACGCAATTGACTTCTTTGGGTCAAAATGAATTGGAAAATGAGTTGCAGATTCCTTTAAAATCAGCAGATTATGTCGCTCATTTGGCAAAATTAGCTTTTGATAATGGTGCCGATGGGGTGATTTCTTCAGCTCTAGAAGTACCAATGATAAAAGATGCTACTAGTTCTGATTTTCTGTGCATTACCCCTGGTATTAGACCTAAGTCAGCTCAAGTAGGAGACCAAAAACGTGTTGCAACGCCTGCTCAGGCAAGAACTTTGGGCAGCGACGGCATTGTTGTTGGGCGTCCAATTACACAGGCACAAGATGGTCATCAAGCATATATGAATATTTGTAAGGAGTGGAATAAATAATGGATAAATTTGCTGTTGCGAACAATATTGCAAGTCAATTATTAAGGATTAAGGCGGTGACTTTAAGTCCTAAGGAACCATTCACGTGGGCTAGTGGAATCAAGTCGCCGATTTATACTGATAATCGTTTGACTATTGCTTATCCTCAGTTTCGCCAAACAATTGCTCATGATTTAGCTGAATTGATTAAAGAAAAGTATCCGGAAGCAGAAGTTATTGGTGGAGTTGCTACAGCGGGCATCCCTCATGCCACAGGCGTTTCCAATATTTTAAATTTGCCGCTTAACTATGTGCGTCCTCAAAAAAAGGATCATGGTAAAAAGAGTCAAATTGAAGGCCGTTTGCAAAAAGGCGACAAAGTTGTTTTAATCGATGATTTAATTTCAACTGGTGGCAGTATTTTAAAGGCTGTGAAAGCCATTCGAGAAGAAGGCGGAGAAGTAATTGGAACCGTTGCTATCTTCTCATATGACCTACCAGAAAGTACGCAAAACTTTGCCGATGAACGAACTAAGTTGTTCACTTTGACTGATTATCCAACCATGATTAAAGTTGCCCAAGATCAAGATTACGTTGAAGAAAATGATATGGAATTGTTGCAGCAATGGTATGAGAATCCGGAAAGTTGGGGTAAATGATGGACCTATATAAGTTAGTGCGACCAGCAATTTTCAAAATGGATCCAGAAGTTGACCATCAGATCGTGGCTTCAGGATTGAAAATGTTCAATCAGACTCCCGAAGTTTTAAAAAAGATTTTTCGAACTAAAAAATTTGATAATCTGAAAGTTACCGTCAAAGGCGTAACCTTTGATTCACCAATTGGAATTGCCGCTGGTTTCGACAAAAAAGCCGAATTTTACAATAGTCTAGGTGCTTTAGGGGCAGGTTTTGTTGAAATTGGCAGTATCACTAAAAATAATCAACCGGGAAACAAGAAAAAACGAATTTTTCGTTTGCCAGAAGATAATGCGATTATTAATCGAATGGGTTTAAATAATTTGGGCGTTGAAGAAACTAGAAAGCATCTTGCTAATACGCCTAGACACGTTAAATTAGGTATCAGTGTCGCTCCAGGACATGGTCTGGATAGTGAAGATATGATTGCTGAAATGGTAGAAGATATTCGCCAAATCCATTCATTTGCTGACTACATCGCTTTGAATCAAAGTTGTCCTAATCAAAAGGGCGTCACCACTTTACAAGAGATTCCAGTCGCAAAAAAGCTTTTACAAGAAATTCATAATTTACATATTAAAGAACCTGTTTTTTGTAAATTTGGGAATGATATTACTACTGAAAAATTATTGGAATTGCTCAAAGAAACGGGTGGCTTGATGGACGGAATCATTTTGACTAATACGGCATCTAATCCAAGTTCAATCCACAATAATTTGCAATCGCCTCATCATAATGAAGGCGGTGGATTGAGTGGAAAGCCTATTTTTAAAAAATCATTGAGTCTAACAAAGGCTATTCACCAAAACTATCCTGATCTGCCTATCATGTTTTCAGGTGGAGTCTTTACGCCAGAAGATGCAAAGGCAGCTTTGATGGCTGGCGCTAGTTTGGTTCAAGTGTACACAGGCTTTATCTACAACGGGCCTACGCTTTTGAACAGAATCAACCAATATTTGTCGAATGAAAAAGTATTAGATCAATTAGATTATTCTGATAGTATTTCAAAACAACCAGTACGTGATAGCAAGGACATTGAAGTAACTGAGCTTGAAAATGAAAAAATCGAATTAGACGCTAATTCTGGTGCGTCATTTCATGAAGAATAGATAGAAATAAAAGGGGATCTTCCTAGTTGGAATTAATTAATCCAACTAAGAAGACCCCCTTTTGATTTTAAAGAATAGTTATCATATTCTTATTTGCTTGGGCTATTTTTTCAGTTTTTGGCGTCGTCTTAATTTCCGATGAATTGGTGCTTTTTGTTCCCGTAACAATTGCGAGCAGTAAAATAATTGCTATTACAATAATGCCAATAATAAGCTTAACAGCGCTGTTCATAAACCAAAACCTCCTTAATTCAATAATTATAATCATAACATATGAAAAATTTTGGTTTGCTGTTAAATCTTTATTAATTTAATTTCATTTTGTAAATTTCTAATCTTACTTTTTTGTGAATCATCCAAAACATTCTCATCACCGATGATTGTCAAAATTTCATTGCCTAAATCCATAATTTTAATCGTAGCATCATTAGTTGTTAAAACTGAATAAACGGCCACAAAGGTTTTTAGCTCATCAAATTCGATAGATTTTTGAATATTATTTAGTTCCAAAATGGTTTTTGAAGTGCCGATTATCACTTGTTTAGCTCGTTGATTTTTTTCTTGTTTCTTTTTACAAGCTTGATAATATGGCAAAAATAATGCTACGCAAACAGCTAATAACTCTCCTAGACCTTCGACCCATTCGGCCAATGAACCCATTTCCATTTTTAGTTCCTCCAAAACAGTTGATTTCCTGATTTGAATAATACACCTAATAGAGGAAATGGCTTAGAAGAAAGTCCTTACTTATCTTTAGTTAGATGAAGAGAGTGAAAATAAATCCGACAATACCAACTAATAATCCATAAATTAAAGCTGGAGCAACTGTTTTACGTAGAATATTTCCTTCTTGACCTGATAGACCAACGACAGAACTAACGGAAACGATATTGTGAACACAGATCATGTTACCAGCAGCGGCCCCAATTAATTGGGCAGCTAAGACAAGATCTTGACCGACGCCAGCTTTAGAAGCAATGTCAGCTTGAATCTGTCCGAAAGTCAAGGTTGAAACAGTTGTACTACCAGTTACAAATGAACCTAATTGACCCAAGAATGGCGCAATGATAATCCAGATAGATGATAGGTATTTGGAAATCACCTTGGCAATATACATAGGCATGCTTGGTAAGTTTGTCGTATTCAATTCTGAGTTAGTAAAGATTTGAACCATAATCAAGGTTACGATTAGGGCCAGTGCAGTTGATTTCATAGAAAAGACAACTTTTTTAGCTGTTGGCAAAAAGCTTTTGAGCGACTTTACTTGAATCAAGAGTCCAATTATAACGGCGATAGTTAAAAGCGTTCCAGGTGAATAAAGAAATTCCCAGTCAGAGTTGATTTGCTTGAACCCAAGGATTGTAGTCCAAGAAAGATTCAAAGTCTCAGTTAAGAATCTTTTCAGTGGTGCAATCGTTCTTGTCGCTAAAAGCATGAGTATAACCACAATATATGGCGACCAGGCAGTCAGTAAAGACATTGAGGCATCATCTTTGATTTTCTTTTTAGAAATCGTCCAGGGCGTTTCAAAGACTGATTTAGGTAGAAGTAATTTCAATTTGATTGAAACGATTGCTACGATGATTGTGGCAAAAGGTGCAAGGATAGCAACAAATTCGTAACTGACCATAAATGAAACTAGAAGGGCGAAGAGACTATAAACCAATCCGATAAAGAGACTCCAAGGTATGAGCATTAAGAAGTCTTTTAACCGGTTATCGTCTTTTTTTGCCAAATAAAAACGTTAACATGAAGATTAGTAATAGGGGCATAAAAGTACCTGAGAACAAATCTAGTTGCGTGATGCGTTGACCAATGGCATTCAAGAAATCAGCTTTTTCACTGACATTGCTTAATCCAACTGTCAATGGCGTACCAACTGCTCCAAATGATGCGGGCGTTGAATCAGCTACTAAGGCAAGCGTAACCGCGGCCATGGGTGAAAATCCTAGAGCAATCAATAATGGCGCTGTGACCATGGCAGGTGTTCCAAATCCTGAAACACCCTCAATTAAGCCTCCAAATAAAAATGCTACTAAGATTAGTTGTAGGCGCATGTCAGCAGATATTTTGTGAAACCCTGAATTGATTCGTTCAATTGCACCAGTGTGTTGAAGGGTAGTCAACATCATCAATGCTCCAAAGAGAATCCAAAGGATCGGCAAGGCTTTGTGGATGGATTGAAAAATTGAAGCTAATAAAACTTTTGAGGGCATTTTCCAGATGAAATAACCTTCTAATAAAACGATAAATGCACTGATCGACATCCCTTTGGTAGCCGGCATGTTGAGAATGCCTAATAAAACTAACGGCAAAATAACAGCAGAAAGTGCAATAAGAATCATAAAGTACTCCTTTTTAAACTAATTTTATATATTATATAATTTTTTACTTATTCTTGTGAACAATAACCTTAAAAATAATTAACAAAAAACGAACCCAATTAATTGAGTTCGTCTAAAGCATTTTAAATGGTCCTCCATCAATGCCCTTGGTAACTGTGACATCATCGGGATTAATTTTGGTATTATCTGTCAAAATTTTATTCAAATGTCTATTAAAATCCTCTTCACCCAACTGAGATTGGATGTGCCAAGCGGTATTGTTCCCGTTAGTGGATACGTTGCCTAATTCTCCAATTGATTCGATTGTTCGAGGATCAACTGAATTATCAGAGTTTATATCGATAAAATAATTCGTATACCAAAGTAGAAAAGCCATATTTCCCTCCAGAATTGTTATTAATGATATTATAATATAAATTTGAAATCGAAATTTGAAAAGTTAAAATATAATTATTTGATTAAAAAATGTGAGGTAGCTAAATGAAACAAATCACTTGTCAGGAAACAAAAACTATCAGTGAAAGAATCGTCTTTGCAGCTGATTTAAACGATAAACAGACGCTTTTTGGTGGTAAAACTTTAAGTCTATTGGATGAAAATGCTGGTTTGGCCAGTTTTAAAGTCGTACATGGAAAAATTGCAACAGCAGGTTATGACCATGTCAATTTTTGGCACCCAATCACTACTGAGAAACATATCAAAATCGAATCAATCGTAACAGGAATCAGCGGCAGACAAATTGAGGTTTTCACAAAAATCATCAGTCAGGATTTAAAAGATGATACTTCAGAGATTGCTTTTACAAGCTTTTGTACTTTAGTCGCTTTGCGTTCAAATAAATCTTTAGAGATGCCAAAACTTGTACCAGAAACAAAAGAAGAACAGTACCTTTGTGCAGGTTTTGCAAAACGTTTAATAGAGCGTCGAGAAAATTTTCAAAAAAAAGATGACTTCTTGAGTCATCTATCGCTGGATTAACAAAATTGCTTTAATCAATTTTTTGTTTTAAGAATTTTAAAGCTGTAGCCAAGCGAAAGAGGGCATTTTGTTTGTCATGAAGCTGATCGTAAGAAAGGTCTAAATCGATTTCGCTTTGATTGAGTTCCAATTTTAAGAAAAAGGGTTTTCTTGACCAAGGAAAAATCGATTGCTTAGCAGGTTTGATTGTTAAGAGGTTCTCTAATGAATAATCTTTGTCTTCTTCGATAACTTTAAAATTTTTGATTTGTGAATAACTGATAAATTGAAAATCTACATTTTTGGGAAATAAAATCATTTTTAATTTGTCTAAATACGAGTCCATCTTATAGTAAGAAATTCCATGATTTTCTAACTGCCAATGGCCAAATAAATCACGAAGATAAATTGGAAAGTAAACGCAAATACAGAGAAAAAGCATTATAAAAAATAATGCTAAACTTACTTTGAAATTGGCGATTAATCCTAATCCACCAGCAATTAAGCTTAAAATAAGGCTTACAATAATTGGACGATGATTGATTTTTTTACCAAATTCCATCGTATCAGTCATTTTAATCGCTCCTTTTTAGAATACTTATTAATATTGTAATATTTTGCAAACGTTTGCACAACTGTTCTTGAAAACATGACCATAAAAGTATTTTGATGCAAATCATTGTAATAGGCGATTTTATCGTATATCCTGAGTTTATATTAAATAATGGAGGGTTGAATTAATGGGAAAGAAAACCAAAAAATGGCAAATGCCATCGGCTTATACTATTTTGTTTTTCCTAATAATTCTAGTCGCAGTTTTGACTTGGATTATCCCCGCAGGACAGTATGCAACCACTAAAGCGGGAAATATTATTGCAGGTACATACAAAGCCCGAACAAGCAGTCCTCAAGGAATCTGGGATGTTTTTCTGGCTCCAATCAATGGTATGGTTGGAACTTCTGAGACTGAAGGTTCAATTTCAGTTTCACTCTTTATCTTAGTAATTGGTGGATTCTTAGGAGTCGTCAATAAAACGAAGGCTTTGGATGATGGAATTAGTTCCACTGTTCAAAAGTATCAAGGTAAAGAAAAAGCTTTGATTCCAATTTTAATGATATTATTTGCCATCGGTGGGTCAACATATGGTATGGGTGAAGAGACGATTGCTTTTTATCCAATCTTGATTCCGGTCATGATCAGTGTTGGTTATGATTCGATAACGGCTATTTCTATAGCTTTGATTGGCTCTCAAGTTGGTTGTTTAGCATCGACAGTTAACCCTTTTGCTACTGGAGTTGCTTCACAGACAATCAATATTTCACCAGGTAAGGGATTGATTCCACGTTTTATCTTGCTGATTATTGTAACAGCAATTAGTATCATTTATGTTATGCGCTATGCAGATAAAATCAAAAAAGATCCTTCACAATCATATGTTTTTGAACGCCGTGAAAAGGACTTACGTGAATTTTCCATGGCTGAAAGAACTGTTGGTCAAAAATTAACTAAGAAACAAAAAGCTGTGCTTTGGCTCTTTGCTTTAACTTTTATTGTAATGATTGCTAGTTTGATTCCATGGTCAAGTTTGAATCCAAATTGGACTTTCTTTGACCACTTCACTAAGTGGTTAACCAATGTACCATTCTTAGGTGCTTTGATTGGTAAAGATTTAGCTCCTTTAGGAACTTGGTACTTTACTGAAATCACGACGTTATTCTTGATGATGTCAGTTGTGATTATGTTTGTCTTTGGCATGAAAGAGTCTGAATATATCGATGCCTTTTTAGGCGGAATGAATGATTTTCTAAGCGTTGCTATTATCGTGGCGGTCGCACGTGGGATTCAAGTTATTATGAATAATGGATATATCACTGCCACCGTTTTGCACGCTGGTGAAACTGGCCTACAAAACCTTTCAGCTGGTGTTTTCATCGTTTTGACTTATATTTTCTACATTCCAATGTCATTTTTGATTCCATCGACTTCCGGACTTGCTGCAGCTACCATGGGAATTATGGGACCATTGGGCAAATTCTCTGGCGTTGATGGTTCACTAGTTATTACCGCCTATCAATCAGCTTCTGGGTTGGTCAACTTGATTACGCCAACTTCTGGTATCGTAATGGGCGCTTTAGCAATTGGCCACGTCGACATTGTTAAATGGTGGAAGTACATGTGGAAATTAGTCGCTATTTTGTTTGTAGTTGTTGCTGTGTTCTTAGTTGTTTGCTCAATGTTTAAATAAGTTATTTAAATAAATTTTTAGGGGAATTTTAGAATGGAAAAGTTTATTACAGATCAAATTCAAGAAGAGGCTATTAATGATTTAAGCAAGTTAGTTGGAATTGCTTCGTTCAATGAGCCCAAAGAATCTAAAGCACCATTTGGAAAAGGACCTAAGAAGGCTTTAGATGAAGCTTTGTCCTTAGTTGAAAAGCTAGGTTTCAAAACTTTTGAAGATCCAAACGGTTATTATGGCTATGCTGACATCGGTGAAGGCGACCAAACTTTTGGAATCGTTGGTCATTTGGATGAAGTCCCAGCGGGAAACTTAGAGGCTTGGGATGTTGAACCTTATAAATTAACGCAAAAGGATGATAAACTTTATGGTCGTGGCACTCAAGACGATAAAGGTCCTACGATTGCAGCTATTTATGCTATCAAAGCAATTCTTGATAAAGGTTATAAATTCAATAAGAAAATTCGAGTGATTTTTGGGACTGATGAAGAAATCTTATGGAGATGTTTGGCAGAATACAATAAGAAAGAAGATCCCATCGATATGGGAATTGCTCCCGATGCAGAATTTCCATTGATTTATGCTGAAAAGGGCTTGCAACAGTCATATCTAACTGGTCCTGGTTCAAATGAATTGAACATTGACTTAGAAAATGCCTTTAATGCTGTACCTGGAAAAGCTATTTATGATGGTCCAAAACAAGCTGAAGTATATGCTGCTTTACAAAATCATAACTTTGAGGCTGAACACCAAGATGGTCAAATTGAAGTTGCCGGAAAATCTGTTCACGCAATGAATGCACCACAAGGAGTCAATGCTGTAGTTAGATTGGGTATTGCCTTGAGTGACGTCTATCCTGATATTAAGGTATTGCAATTTCTCAAAGCCTTTGGTGAAGATGCTAATGCTACAAATTTGTTAGGCGATGTTTCTGATGATGTTTCTGGTAAATTGACTTTTAATATTTCCAGCTTAAAGATTACTAAAGATGAGTCGAGAATGCAGATTGATATGAGAATTCCTGTCAAAGTTGACCATGACGAATTGATTCAAAAAGTTTCTGATTCTGTCGCAAAATTTGATTTGAAATATGAAGATTTTGATTACGTTGCACCACTTTATGTACCAACAGATAGTGAATTGGTTAAGACCTTGATGAAGACTTATCAAGATTTAACTGGCGACACAAAATCTCAACCAGCAATTTCTGGTGGCGCAACTTTTGCGAGAACAATGCACAACTGTGTGGCTTTTGGGGCAATGTTGCCAACCACTCCTGATTTCATGCACCAAGCTAATGAGAATTGGAGCAAAGCTGATATGAAAAAAGCAATGGAAATATTCGCTGAAGCTATATACAGATTATGTGTTTAATGAATAAATTATTTTAAAATAGGGCAGATGTCCTATTTTTTTTATTCTCAAGACTTTAAGTTTGTTTTATATTTGAAAATTAGGTAGCGTAACAGTATGAAAGCAATAAGAGGGCATTTGATTAATATATAATGAAACGCTTATAAATATATTTGAGGTGTAATGAATGTTTGATTATAATACGCGACCATCTAAATTTAAGTTTCAAGGTGAGGTTACAGTACCTGGGGATAAAAGTATTGCACATCGAGCTATAATTTTTGGTGCGTTAGCAAAGGGAGTTACGCAAATCAGTAATTTTACGTACTCTTACGACTTAGCTGTTACAGCTAAGATTTTTCAACAATTAGGGGCGAAGATTCATACCGAAATAAGTAATAATGACATGATTATCAAAGGTGTCGATCATAAGTTCAAGCCACTCGATGAACCATTGAATATTGACAACGTCGGGACTTTAGAGAGCTTATTATTAGGTGCCTTAGCAAGTAGCAATAACCCATACGAAATTCGTGGAGGAGACTATTTAAGCAAGCGCTCGGCGACAGATTTGTTGAACCTTTTCAAAAAAATGGGAGCTAATTATCAGTTTTTAAGCGATGAAACTCTGCCATTGAAAATCCAAGGCAACGATAATTTGAAAGGAATCACTTACCAGCAGGATATTTCTAGTGCTCAAATTAAGGGTGGTCTAGTTATGGCTGGAATTTTTGCCAATTCCGAAACAAAAATTATCCGGAAACTTCCAACTAGAAATCACACCGAGGTATTAGCTAATTATTTTGGTGCAGATGTGTCAGTTGACCCAGATATTATTGTTGTTCATCCAGGTCACAGTCGACTCAAAGGTCAGGATTTGACGATTCCGGGAGATTTTTCATCAGCTGCAGCATACATCGCTGGAGCCTTGATTTCTCCGGACAGTCAGATAACTTTGCCTAAAGTAGGTCTTAATGAGACTAGAATTGGCCTCTTAAACGTTGCTAAGCAAATGGGGGCTAAGATTCAAATAGAGAATCGCTCAGTTGATAGCGTGGAACCTTTTGGCGATTTGATTATTAAATATCAACAACTTCACGGGACTGAAATTAATGCGAAACAAATTCCTTTCATTATTGATGAAATACCTTTAATAGCCTTGATGGCTTCACAAGCTAAAGGACAAACGGTTATTAGAGGGATTCATGATGCCCATTTGCAGATTAGTGACCGAATCAGAAATATGCGTGTCGAATTGGCAAAGTTAGGTATCGTTATGCAAGTTAATGATGATTACATTGTCATACAAGGAGAACAAAAAGTAGTCGTTAAAGACGATGTCGATAGTCATAATGATCATCGAATAGCGATGATGCTTTGTGTAGCTTCAATTTTAACTGACACGCCCTTTAAAATTAAAAATATTGAAGCAATCGATATATCGTATCCGGGATTCATTTCTGACTTTAAGAAAATCCTTGTAGCACGATAATTTATTAATAAGACTTCTTTTTTATGAGGGAGTGTCGTATCATTAATTTAAATTGTTTTTGTGTAAGGGGTTACTTTTATAGATGATTGAATTTATTGGAACTGATTTGGACGGAACTTTGTTAAATAGCTACAGCAAAATATCTTCTGAAAATATTCGTGCAGTTCGTGCTGCAGTCAGTTCCGGGATTAATTTTGCTATTTGTTCAGGAAGAACACTTGATTCAGTTAATAAATTTTTTGCCAATGATTTAAAAGTTCCAGGTTTTCGAGTCGTTTTGAATGGGGCTGTAGTAGTTGATTCCGATGGCAAAAAAATTATTGATCAACCATTAGACCATGGTGTAGTTGCTGAAATCCTTAAACGAAGCGAGTTCAGTAAATTCAAAGTAGTTTTAGATGGATTAAACGATATTTATATTTATGATCCACGACATAGTTTTACAACTTATTTTGAAGGAATGAGTCGACATCATTTGAAAGCTCGTTCGATGGAGGATTTAATCAAAGTCAATAATCGAAATGATTTTGATATTTATAAAGTTTGTTTCAGCTGTCCACCTAAAAGATTGCCTGAATTACAAAAGAAATTGGAATCCTTCACGTCTTTGCCGGTCACGATTAGTCGGTCAGGTAGTTATTATTTTGAAATAAATGGACAAGATGTTACTAAGTTGTCTGCTTTGCAAAAAATTTCTGAGTTTGCAAATATTCCCATGGTTGATTTTATGACATTTGGTGATTATGGAAATGATTTAGAAATGGTTAAAGAAGCTGGTTATGGCGTTGCAATGGAGAATGCCATCGATAGTGTTAAAGATGTTGCCTGGAGAATTACACAAAGCAATAATCAAGACGGCGTAGCCAAAATGATTGATCGAGTTCTAAAAGGTGAATTTAAATAAAAACTGTTGATTTATTAAAATTGACAGTTTTTTTTGACCAAATTTTTCAGCAGGAACATTTGTAAAATAGTAGAACGCTAAGTATAAAAATGTTTAGAAATTTTTGTTTTTTAGTAAAAACATCTTGATAAAGTTTGATTGTCGTTATACAATCTAATTGTTCTATGAAAGCGTTTTTAGCAAACGTTTTAATGAGAAAACAAATAAATGATTTTAATAAAAGGGGTTTTTGATTATGGCTGAAAAAACAATTATGTTATGTTGTGCTGCTGGTATGTCAACAAGTTTATTAGTTACAAAGATGCAAAAGGCTGCTGAAAGTGACGGAATCGATGCAGAAATTTTTGCTACCTCCGCTGCTGATGCAGATGCAAAATTGGATGAAAAAAAGCCTGATATCTTAATGCTTGGACCTCAAGTTAGATATTTAGAGGGACAATTCAAAGGTAAGTTAAGCATTCCTGTTGAAGTTATTAATATGCAAGACTACGGAATGATGAATGGTGAAAAAGTTCTCAAAGAAGCTGTTAAATCAATCGGCTAGTCTTTGATATGTAAAACTTAAAGGGTGCAAATACTTGCACCCTTTTAATTTTAAAAAATAAAGTAAGCGTTTAAATTAATTTAAAGTTGAGGAGAAGTAATTATGGCAGAAGAAACACATGATAAACAACTAGAAACAGTAATGGGCTTGATTATTAACGGTGGAAATGCCAAGAGTTCTGCTTTTGAAGCTATCAATGCTGCCAAAAAGGGCGATTTTGAACTTGCAGAAAAGAAATTAAAGGAATCAGACCAAGCTTTAGTCGATGCTCACAATACTCAAACAGGGATGTTAACTAAAGAAGCTAATGGTGAACATGCTACCGTGACACTTTTGATGGTCCACTCACAAGATCACATTATGAATGCTATTACCTTTAGAGATTTAGCAGGAGAAATCGTTGACTTGTACAAGAGACTTGATAAAGAAGGAAAATAATTTATGAGTGAAGGAATAAAAATGCCCGATGGTTTTCTTTGGGGAGGAGCTGTTGCCGCTCACCAACTAGAAGGTGGCTGGAATGAAGGCAATAAAGGTGTCAGCATCGCTGATGTCATGACTTCTGGGTCTAAAGATGTTGCTCGAAAAGTTACCGATGGCGTCAAAGATGGCGAAATTTATCCAAATCACTGGGGTAATGATTTTTACCACAAATATCCTGAAGATATTAAGCTATTTGCTGAATTAGGACTTAAATGCTTTAGAACTTCAATTGCTTGGACAAGAATTTTTCCCAATGGCGATGAGAAAGAACCTAATGAAGCTGGTCTGAAGTTTTATGATGATATGTTTGATGAATGTTTGAAATATGGAATTCAACCTGTTATCACCTTGTCACACTTTGAAATGCCATATCACTTGGTAAAAGAATATGGCGGCTGGAGCAATCGCAAGATGATTGAATTCTTCGACCACTTTGCTGAGGTTTGTTTCAAACGCTATAAAGATAAAGTTAAATATTGGATGACTTTCAATGAAATCAATAATCAAACCGACTGGCGCGATCCACACCCATTGTTGCAAGATTCTGGCTTGCAGTTAGGTAAGGATGACAACTGGGAAAAGGAAATGTTCCAAGCTGCCCATTATGAATTCGTGGCCAGCGCTAAAGCAGTTCAAATTGCTAAAAAGATTGACCCATCATTACAAGTAGGATCAATGATTGCAATGTGTCCGGTTTATCCTTTGACTTCTAAGCCGGCAGATATCATGAAAGCCGAACGTGCAATGCAATATCGTTATTACTTTGGCGATGTGCAAGCTCTAGGTTTTTATCCAGAGTGGATTCAAAAATACTGGGAACGTAAAGGCTATGATTTGGATATCACCAATGCAGATTTAGCAACTATTAAAGCTGGCGTTGTGGATTACGTTGGTTTTAGTTATTACATGTCATTTACAACTAAAGCTAAAGAGGGCGAGACCCACTTTGACTATGATGAAGATAACGATTTAGTATCCAATCCTTATGTTGAAAAATCTGATTGGGGTTGGCAAATCGATCCAGTTGGTTTGCGTTATGCAATGAATTGGATGACGGATCGTTGGCATAAGCCACTATTTATCGTTGAAAATGGTTTTGGTGCCTACGATAAATTAGAAAAAGATGGTTCAATTCATGATCCATATCGTATTTCTTATTTCCACGATCATATTTTACAAATGGAAAAAGCTGTCAAAGAAGACGGTGTCAATTTGATTGGTTACACGCCTTGGGGCCACATTGATTTGATTTCAGCAAGTACCGGTGAGATGAAAAAACGTTATGGCATGATTTATGTCGACCAAGACGATGAGGGAAATGGCAGTCTTAAACGTTATAAGAAAGATTCCTTTGCTTGGTATCAAAAAGTCATCTCTTCAAACGGTGAAGATATTTCCGAATAAATAATTAAAAGATATAAGATTAAGTGAGGTTTTTATATGACTGAAGTAACAAAAAGTGGTTTAAGAAAAGACTTCTTATGGGGAGGAGCTGTTGCCGCTAACCAACTTGAGGGAGCTTGGAACGTTGACGGTAAAGGTGTCAGTGTTTCTGACATTATGACAGCTGGTGCTTATCAACATCCCCGTGAAATTACTGATGGCGTGATTGCTGGCAAGAATTATCCAAATCATGAAGCAATCGATTTTTATCACCATTATAAAGGCGATATTAAATTATTTGCTGAGATGGGATTTAAGAGTTTTAGAACTTCAATTGCTTGGACAAGGATTTTTCCCAAAGGCGATGAAAAAGAACCTAATGAAGCAGGCTTAAAGTTTTATGATGATTTGTTTGATGAATGCTTGAAATATGGCATTCAACCAGTTATTACTTTGTCACATTTTGAAATGCCATATCACTTAGTTAAAGAATATGGCGGCTGGCGTAATCGTAAGGTTATCGACTTCTTTGTTAAATTTGCAACTGTTTGTTTCAAACGTTACAAAGATAAGGTTAAGTATTGGATGACCTTCAATGAAATCAATAACCAAACTACGTACACAAATGACTTTTCAATTGCAACTGATTCAGGCTTGATTTTTAGAGATAATGAATCCGAACAAGAACGTGAAGCTTTAATGTACCAAGCATCACATTATGAGGTTGTTGCAAGTGCGTTAGCTGTTAAAATTGGTCACCAGATCAATCCTGATTTTAAAATTGGTAATATGCTCAATTTCACACCCGTTTATCCAGCTTCTTCAGATCCAAAAGATATTCTTTTAGCTGAAAAAGCCATGCAAAGACGTTACTGGTGGGGTGATGTTCAGGCTTTAGGTGAGTATCCTGTTGGGATGGAAGCATACTTTAAGAATCATGACTTAAGACCTGATATCACTGCTGAAGATCGTGTTGTTTTAAAAGAAGGAACAGTTGATTATGTTGGCTTTAGTTACTATAATTCCATGACTGTTAAATATAGCGACGATAATCCAGAATTCAAGTTCGTTGGTGATCGTGAAACCGTTAAGAATCCTAATCTAAAATATAACGATTGGGGTTGGCCAGTTGATCCTATTGGTTTGCGTTACTCAATGAATTGGTTGACTGAACATTATCACAAGCCATTGATGATTGTTGAAAATGGTTTCGGTGCTTATGATAAAGTTGAAAAAGACGGCAGCATTCATGATGATTATCGTGTCGATTATCTACGTGCTCACGTTGAACAAATGATTAAAGCAGTCAATGAAGACGGTGTTGATCTCTTAGGCTACACACCTTGGGGTTGTATTGATTTAGTTTCTGCTGGAACTGGTCAAATGTCGAAACGCTATGGCTTTATCTATGTCGATAAAGACGATGAAGGTAAAGGGACACTTGAACGTTCAAAGAAGGATTCATTCTATTGGTATCAAAAAGTAATCCGTTCAAACGGTTCACAATTAGACTGAATTCAATAAAAAAAGCTGAAACAAAATTAAAAATATTTTGTTTTAGCTTTTTTAGTTATAGAATATGTAACTTGTTACATTTATAATAATAATAGTTTTACTAAAAATGATATATACCAATAAAAAGGAGGTTTGAATATGTTCCCATACCAAAAAGTACATGAATTGAATCGGCTTGAGTTGATAGTTTATAAATATATTATCGGTCATACTAAAGAAGTTCAAAATATGACAATTCGTGAAATGGCAGATGCAGCACATGTTTCAACGACAACTATTTTGAGATTCTTGAAAAAGATGGAATATAGCGGCTTTTCAGAATTTAAATTTGCTTTAAAACAAAGTTTGAAACAACCGGCTAAATCCCAACAAGATCCTAGCATGGAACCAATTAAAAATTTCTTCCAGCTAGTAGCAGATGAAGAACCCTTTGATAATAAGGTTAATCAAGCTGCTGACATGATCAATGCTTCAGATTTAGTTTTGTTTTTTGGAGTCGGAAACAGTGGTCGCATAGCTCAATATGGTGCTAGCATTCTATCAAGTTATGGTATTTATTCCTTGCCAATTATTGATCCATTCCAACCTGAACCTTTCTCGGACCGAGATTTTAGTAAGACGCTTTTAATCTTAGTATCAATCTCTGGGGAGACAGATCAAGTGTTAGAGCAGGCCAGGTATTACAAGAAAAATGGTGCTGAAACAATTGCTCTAACGGCTAACTCATATTCAATTTTGAATCAGATAACTGATTTTTCGATTTCTTATGATACGCCACAAAATCGTAAAGGGCATATTAACGTTACAACGCAAGTGCCAATCGTTTATACAATGGAACAGATTTCCAATTGTGCTTACCATAAAATGGTAGACCATATTGATAATCGTTTTACGGAACATGTCACAGATTAGTGACGTGTTTTTTTATAAAAATATATTACTAACTGGCATAAAACTATACACATCTTAATGAAAAGGTTTACAATGGTTTTTGTAAGCGGATAACAGTGTTTCTGCTTAGTAACAAATTTCATTTGAGGGGGTTTTACATATGGCTGGAAAGAAATCTAACAGCTTCGTCCAAGATAAGATTATTCCTATCGCCGGCAAGCTTGCTTCTTCACGTCATTTGATTGCTTTGCGTGATGGTATGACATTGGCCGTTCCAATGATCATCATTGGTTCAATCTTCATGATCATTGCACAATTTCCAATTCAAGCCTATCTAGACTTCATGGCTAGTATCTTTGGTAAGAATTGGGCAACAGTTCTACAATATCCAACTAACGCTTCATTCCATATTATGGGTTTGGTTGCCGTTATTGGTATCTCTTATAACTTAGCTAAAAGTTATAAAGTCGATCCAATTTCTGCATCAATTGTTTCCTTGGGTGCTTTTATTTTAACTATCCCATTGAAAACAGATAAAGCTGGAGCATTGTGGATTCCATTAACACAATTTGATTCAGCTGGACTATTTACAGCTATTATCGTCGGCTTATTTATTACCGACTTCTACGTTTGGATGGTTCACAAGAACTGGACGATCAAGATGCCTGATACAGTTCCACCTGCAGTAAGTAATTCATTTGCTGCTTTGTTCCCAGGTTTCTTAGTTCTATTGCTTGTTTGGTTGATTCGTCTAGGTGTTGAAGCAACACCAATGCAAAGTATTCCAAACATCATTTCCTTCTTCTTAGCTGATCCATTGAGTCACTTGAGTAATACATTGCCAGGTGCTCTAGTAGCCGAATTCTTAGTTTCATTCCTATGGGTCTTCGGTATTCACGGTGCTAACGTTGTTTCTGGTGTTATGATGCCTATCTGGTTGACAGCACTAAATGCTAACCACGCTGCCTTTACAGCTGGCAAAGCACTTCCAAACATTGTTACAACATCATTCTTTGATAACTTCGTTCACATGGGTGGTTCTGGTGCCACAATCGGTTTAGCCTTCTTGCTAGCCTTTGCTTCTAAGAGTAAAGAGTTGAAGACCTTAGGTAAATTGGTTGCCGGGCCTGCAATCTTTAATATTAATGAACCTATCTTGTTCGGATTACCAATCGTTATGAACTATAGATTATTAGTTCCATTTATTTTGACACCACTTATTAATGTTTTGACAACTTATATTGGTATGGCAACAAACTTAGTTGCAAGACCAATGGGTGTCTATATTCCATGGACAACTCCACCAATCCTTTCTGGATTCATTGCAACTGGTCACATTTCCGGTTCAGTCATGCAAATTATCAACATTATTCTTGATACTTTGATGTACTGGTACTTCTTCAAGTCAATGGATAAAGAAAAATTGGCCGTTGAACTTGGTAAGACTAAAGAAGCTGCTGCTAAATAATAATTTTTTGGAGGTCTCGTTTTGAGAAGACTCGGATTATCGCTTTATCCAGAGCATTCAACTTTAGATGAAGATAAAAAGTATCTCGATACTGCTAGTAAACTTGGTTATTCTAGAATTTTTGCCTCATTGCTTGAATTAGGCGATGACAAAGATAAAACTATCAACCGTTTTAAAGAAACAATTGCTTATGCAAATAAACTAGGGTTTTTAACGATTGTTGATATGAATCCACGTTTGTTTAAAGCACTAGCTATCAGTTATGATGATCTATCATTTTTCCATGAGCTTGGTGCCTATGGAATTAGATTAGATGAAGGCTTCTCTGGTATGGAAGAAGCTAAGATGACTCGTAATCCTTACGGATTGAAGATTGAAATCAATATGAGTTCTGGTACGCATTATTTGGACAATATTATTTCTTATCATCCCGATAAAAATAATCTTTTAGGTTGTCATAATTTCTATCCTCAAAGATATACTGGATTAGGCGAGAAGTTTTTTATCAAGTGGTCGAATTTCTTCAAGAAACGCAATATCCACTCAGCTGCTTTTGTCAGTTCGCATGAAGCAACCTTTGGTCCTTGGCCAGTTCAAGATGGTCTGCCAACTTTGGAAGACGATCGTGACTTGCCAATCGAAACTCAAGTTAAGCATTTGCTTTTGACTGGGGTAGTTGATGATGTAATTATTGGAAACACTTATGCTTCTGATGAAGAATTAAAAAAAGCTGCAACTGTCTTTTATGCAACATACCCAACTTTGAAAGTAGATTTGTCCTCCAATATCACAGATCTCGAAAAAGAAGTTGTCTTAAAATCTACTCATGTATATCGTGGTGATGCATCTGATTATTTGTTACGTAGTACAATGACACGAGTTAAATACCGTGATGGGTACTTCCCTGCCCATGATACTCAAGATATCCAACGAGGCGATATCATCATTGTTAATGAAGACTACGGTCAATACAAAGGTGAGACGCAAATAGCACTTCGCGATATTAAAAATGATGGTCGTCGTAATATTGTGGGACACCTGAATTCTAACGAGGCTTTCTTGTTGAGTTATATCGAGCCTTGGAGTAGTTTTAAGTTGGTTGAATAAAAAAAACAAAAAAGATACTATTCGCAAAAGAATAGTATTTTTTTATGGGGAGAATAATATGAATAAATATTTATTAGCGAAAGATGATTTTGATAAGTTCTATGATTTATATTTATATTCATTTAATCGGACCGATTCTAAACAACGGCGTGACGTGCTTAAAGAACGGTATGATCATTCAAAAGTATATGGCATCATGAATGAATCGAATTTAGGCAGCGGTTTATTAAGTATTCCATTCAATATTAATTTTCACGGGGTGGATTTTAAGATGAATGGAATTGGGGATGTCATGAGTGCTCCCGAGTTTGGCGGGCGAGGAGGCGCTAGTTCATTGATGAAAGCAGCCTTATCTGATATGTATCAAGATAACGTGACGCTTTCGTATTTAGCACCATTTTCCTTTGGCTACTATCGTCAATTTGGCTATGAACAAGTCTTTGACCACACGAAGATTACGATTAAAAATACTGATTTGCCCAAAGTTGAAGTTGGTCAACACGGCCACGTTAAACGTTTAAATATCAATGAGCTTCCCGATGATGCTAAGAAAATGTATTTTGAAGCAAACTTTTTAGGTGGTGTCACGCGACCTCAATGGTGGTGGAGTCACATGGAAGAGAAGCACTCTGATTACAAGGTTGCACTTGCCTATGACGATGATGATAAATTAATCGGCTATTTAGTTTATTACAGTCAGGCTGAGACCTTTTATATTCAAGAGTGGATTAACTCAAATCATTTGAGTCGTCAATTATTATTGAAATTTATTACTAAGCATCAATCAATCTTTTCAAATTTTGTTTATGAATCTCCAGAACCAGATTTTAAAGCTGATTTGTTAGCTGATCCTTATTCGGCAAAACTAGAAGTAGTTCCTTATATGATGGCTCGAATCGTTAATTTAGAGGATTTCATGCTACGTTACCCAGTAAAGAAGATGAATTTGCCTAAAGTCCATTTTCAAGTAAAAGATAGTTTGGAATGGAACGACCATACATATTCTTTAGCTATCAACGATGGAATTGTCAATTTTGAAGAAGCTGACGGAATCGGAGCCGATTTTGAAATCTCGATTCAAGATTTAACTAAGGCAGCTTTTGGATATCGTAGTTTAAATTCGTTATTTGAACATGGCGTTATCAAAGGAGATATTAAGCAAATTAATGCTGTCAATGATGTTTTTGTTCAAATTAAGCCTCAACTGATTGATTATTTTTAAGTTATACAATATAAAATTTCAATTGTAGTAAAATAGATATTGTAATATTATTTAATTATTTAAAGAATAATTGATGGAGGCGGGTAATTGACCTGGCTGGTATGGCGCGTGTCGCCGTTTATTACAAGTATCTTTTTTATTCTTGGTGTTTTTACTCTATATGAGGTATTGATAGATTGGTTAAAGGCCAAAATTATTGATTATGATTCAACTATCAAAGAACATACAATTGAAGCTTGGTTTGGGATCATTTACATGGTTTTATTTATCTATGGTCTACAAGCTACAGTAAGTGGAAAATCTGTATCATGGGAATTTATGAATTTTCAATTAGTTGCAATAGCTTTTTGCGCGTATTTTGTTAAAATCCGAATTCCTTTTTATATATTTTTTCCAATTGTTTTAATCTTTATGATAATCAATGATTCAATCACTTATTGGCAGTCGTGGATTTATGCCTTTGCTGTCATGCTATTTTATTGGTCAATTTTTTGGGTCTCCAAGCGAGCTCAAAAACAAAGTTATCCCTCGATACCATATATTTTAACCGGTGCCATCTATGGATTGATTCTGTGGTATATAGTAAAAACTAAATTTTCGCTTTCTTGGTCGATTTTTATCCAAGAGTGGATTTATCTGATTATTTTTGAAATTTTACTTTATAGTTATACTCGGATGCTCTTTAAAAATGAGATTTTAAAGAAACATTTGACGTCTTCAGTTAATCATGATGCTTTAACGGAAGCTAAAAACTTCGCTGCTTTTAGTTCAGAAATGGAGTATTTATTCAATAGTCATCAAAGCAATAATTTGAATTTGTCGATGGTGATGTTTGATATTGACCACTTCAAGGAAGTTAATGATACATATGGACATTTGGCAGGCGATGAAGTTTTAATAAATGTTGTCGATGTAGTTCAAACAGTTCTCAATGCCACCAACCCCAAAGTAACTTTTTATCGGACTGGCGGCGAAGAATTCAATATTCTTTTTCCTGGATATGATTTAGATGCTACTAAAGAAATTGTCAATCAGGTTTTTTCAGCCTTGAATCATGTACCTGTTGAAGTTAAAGGACAAAAAATTTATATTACGGTTTCTATGGGCGTTTCTCAATTAGCAAAAAAAGATAATACTCCCACCGGATTTTATAATCGTGTCGATATGAATTTATATTATTCAAAAAAACATGGAAGAATGCGAATTACCGCAAATTAAAGCTATGCAATCTAGGAATAAAGATTACATAGCTTTTTTATATTTATCAGGATATTCGTGTCAGGATGCAATATTTATAGTAAAATTAGCAAAATTACATTTGGATTGAAAATTTATAGATGACGAGGAAAATACCTTTGACTTGGTCAGTTTGGCGAATAACGCCATTTATTAGTGGAATATTTTTTGTTTTAGGTGTTTTTACCTTATATGTTGTTTTATCAGAATGGGTCAAAACTAAAGTACATCAAAGAAAATTATCGATTGACGATCATTTAGTTGAATCCATAGTCGGATTTTTTTATATGGCAATTTTTGTTTTAAGTATGCAAGGAGTGGTTGTTGGCGGATCTTTTGCTTGGGAGTTTATGAATTTTCAAGTCATAGGTTTAATTTTTTGCGCCTATTTTGTGAAAATTAATTTTCCCTATTATTTTTTTGTACCATTATTTATTCTTTATATGATTATAAATTCATCGATTGGTTCGTGGCAGTCTTGGTGTCACGCGGTGACTTTAATGTCTTTATATTGGTTAATGTATTGGGCACAAAAACATACGCAAAAAAGCCATTATCGGTTCTTTTATTACATCGTTATTGGAGTAGCCTTTGGCGGCCTTTTATGGCTATTTATGAAATTGAAATTTGAATTTAGTTGGAAGGTTTTATCAGAACAGTGGCTGTACCTAACTATTTTTGAAATTTTATTGTACAGCTACGTCCATATGGTTTTTCGAGATAATTATGTTCGTGAGCGTTTGGCTGAGACAATCAATCACGACCCTTTGACTAAGGCTTTGAATTACGCTGCTTATGAATCAGAAATGAATTATCTTTTTTCGACGCACCAAAAAAACAAGTTACATTTAGCTATGGCTATGTTTGATGTCGACCACTTTAAACAAATCAACGATACCTTTGGACACTTGGCGGGGGATGTTGTTTTAAAACAAGTTGTTAATGCTGTTTCTATCGTTTTGTTAGAAAATGATGAACGGATTAAATTTTATCGAACTGGTGGGGAAGAATTCAATATCATTTTTCCTGATTATGATTTAGCAGCTGCCAAAAAAGTCTGTGATGAGATTTTTCAAGTTTTGAATCATTTGGAAATTAAATTGAAGTCGAATACGATTCATATTTCTATTTCCATGGGTATTTCAGAAATTGCAATCCAAGATAAGAAGCCAACTGATTTTTACAATCGAGTTGATAAGAATTTGTATTATTCTAAAAGACATGGTCGAAAGCAAGTTACAGCAAAATAGAATAAATTAAGCCCCATAAATGTTAAATAGTTATCTGACATTTATGGGGCTTTTAACTTAGATAGCAAGTAGCGAAAATCTCATGACTTTAATTGTGGGATGGATAACGCTTTTTTGACATTTTTTCAAAGAAAAAACCTCTTTATTGGATTTTACCAACTAAAGAGGTTTAAAGGTTGTAATTAAAATACTTGTTATTGATTAAGCTGTTTCTGTTTCAGCTTTAATAGCAGGTTTAGTCTTTGGCATTACTAAGTTCAAGATGATTGCAGCGATTGCGGCCACAGCGATTGGAGAACCTAATAAGTATTGAAGAATTTGTGGAGCATTCTTGCTGGCGCTAGTAGGTAATAGAACCAAAGCCAAAGTCAATACAATTGGAATACCGATAATGTAAAGGTCACGATCGGTTGTTTCTAATCCACGGATTACGTTTAAACCATTGAGCATGATCGTTACGGTGATAATTGCAAAGACACCACCGATAACAGGTGCAGGAATGGCTGCTAGAAAGGCTGATAATTTACTGAAGAAACCAAGAACTGAGAACCAAATACCGGCAAAGAGGAAGACACGTTTGCTGGCAACGCCAGTGATTGAAATAACGCCGGCATTAGTTGAATAGCCTGTTACAGGAGTTGTACCTAATAAAGCAGCGACCATACAGCTTAAGCCTTCACCAATGATACCGCGGTTCCATTGTTTATTAGTGATTTTATGATTAGTAACGGCACCCATGGCGAACCAAGTACCAGTAGTTTCAGTAGTGATAACAGCATAGATAATGATAAATGTAATAATAGCTGAAGCATTGAAGTTGATACCCCAATGGAAAATAGTTCTTTCTGGGAGACCGAACCAAGCAGCGTTATTAACTTCTTTCCAGTCGAAAACGCCCATCATAGTTGATACGACAGTACCAACACCTAAAGCTAAAATGATTGAACCAGTTCTGAAAAAACGACGAACTTTTGGAAACTTGAAACTGATACCAACGGAAATCAGTAACGTTAAAGCTGTGACAGAAGCTAAGATGATATTGTTGTTAACTTTTCCAGCAGCGTTGAAAATGTTGTCATTTAAAGCAGTTGGAATTAAAGATAACCCAACGCAAGTGATGATGGTTCCACCAACTAGAGCAGGAACTAAACGATTAATGATTTTTTGGAAAAGACCAGTGGCACCAAGAATGATTAAGATAATTGAACCAATCAACAGAGCACCAATCAAGTTAGCCATACCGCTACCCTTTAAACCACCTGAAGCAAGTGCCACACCAGCGGCAGCACCAAGTGGAACAAATGAAGGTCCTTGAGAAACGGGCATCTTCATGAAGACGAATGTTTGTAAAATCGTACCAATTCCGGCGGCTAAGAAAGTCGATTGCAGTAATCCCATTTGATCACCCAATCCCATAGCCATCATACCGGCTAAAACAATAGGTGGAACATAAATATCCATTGCTAGAACATGTTGCAAGCCTAAGAAACCAGCTTCGCCCATACCAACTTTATCGTCAGGGCCAACTAATAGGCTGCTTTTATTGTTATTTTCCATTATTCTTCTCCTCGGTTTTCATGTACCAGTTTTCCTGATACATAAACTTGTTTGATATTTTCTTTGTTTGTGTGGTAAACAAGTCTTTCAAAAATTTCTTGAGGTTCATTTGAAAAGACATCGAAGTATTGGTCTTGAACAATTTGTAAGTCAGCTTTAAAGCCTGACTTGATTTGTCCTACTGGAATATGCAAAGCTTTTGCCCCACCAACTGTTGCCAGATAAAAGACATTGTCAGCACTCAATCGAGCGTTGTCAGTTCCTGAATCTTCTAACATTTGTGAAGACATGATGCTTTGTTGCATATTGCGGTAAATACTAGGAGAAAATCCTCCGGAGATATCGGTCCCAAGACCGACAGTAACATTTCTTTTATTTGCTTCATTAACTCGCATGACCGAATTGCCAAAATAAGCATTGGAAATAGGGCAGTGCGCAATGGCGGAATGATTATGACTGAATAAATCTAAATCACTATCACGCAACTGAGTTCCGTGAGCCATAACGGCTTTATCAGTCAAAAGATTGAATTTATCGAGCACTTGGGCATCGGTCATTTGGAAACAATCAATAGCGTAACTATCTTCCCAAATACTTTCGCTGCAGTGCGATTGAACGGGTAAATCATACTTTTGAGCCAATTGTCCTAAGCCTAAAAGCGTTTCATCAGTACAACTAGGGACAAAACGTGGCGTGATAACTGGTGTCAAATTTGCTTGAGTCTCTTTTTGCAAAGAAAGCATTTCTTTAATGAAACGTTCTGTTTCTTGTAAAGCAGCTTCTGATGAATCGTCACGATAATAATCAGGTGTTTGGTCCTTATTATCCATTGCCACTTTACCGATGAAAGCTCTTTGGCCTAAATCAGCACAGATTCTTGCCAAAATCAAATTGGCATCTGTATGAACTGAACCAAAATAAAGTCCAGTTGTTGTTCCATTAGCCAGCAGTTCTTTTACAAGACTTTGATAAACTTTTTTAGCAAAATCTAAGTCTTTGAACTTTGATTCTAGTGGAAAAGTATAAGTATTTAGCCACTCATTTAACGGCTTGTCTAAAGCTAAGCCAGCTTGTGGCCATTGTGGTGCATGAATATGTAAATCAGTGAATCCTGGTAATAAGTAACTTCCCTTTGGTACTTGATACAGGGAACCATTATTTTTTGCAGTTTGTTTGACTCGCTGATAATCAGTATCAGCAGCGGATATAACGCGGTCAATTGTACCTGACTGGTCTACACATGTAAGAGTTTCTGGTGTAAAATCCGCCTTGTCAAACGTTGCTGAAGAAATAATCGTTCCTTCAAAAACTATTTGATAGGTGATAATCTAACACTTCCTTAAATTTATATATGTAAGGATAACATGAATAATTATTTAAATAAATAGTAAATAGTTCGTATTTTACTCAAATTGATATTAAAAGCACTTCAAAAAGGTCTGATTTTACATAAATATTGGAATAATCATAGTTATGTATGCGCTTTTAAGTGCTGCTATAACTATTTTTAGTAAGATAGACTTTAAACATTCAAAAATAATAAGATAGCTAATAAAAAAATGCTAAATTTGCTTGTTTGTAAACAGATAATATGGCCTAATTTTTTTGAATTGTGGTTGAAAGCGATTGCTTAATATTCTATTATCAAAATAAGGCTAATAGTTAAGTGGAGGAAAAATTAATGGCAATTAAATTAGTGGCAATGGATATTGATGATACCTTATTGGATGATGAAAAGCAGATTTCTTCTCAAAATAAAGAAACGATTCAACAAGCACTAAAAAATGGCGTCAAGGTCGTTTTAAGTTCAGGTAGAACCTTTAATGGCATGGTTGAATATCTGAATAAACTTGGGATATCCGGAGATAATCAGTACATTATTATTGATGGAGGAGGAGTAGTTCAAACCATTTCAGGCAAGATTATTTACCAAAAGACGTTATCCAATCAAGCTTATAGAGAAATTGACAATTATGTTCAGGAAAACAATTTGCATTACAATGCGGTTGATGTTTTAGGAAATACTTATACCAGCAATAATGATTTTATCGACAAATACACTATTTTACAGGCTTTTGAAAACAATAAAGGCCTAAAGATCAAAACTCCAGATCAACTTCCAAAAGATTTTGAGATTGTCAAAGCAATTCTAAATGAAGATGGAGAAAAGTTAGATGCAATTACAGAAGATGTTCTCGCTAAGTTTGGACAAAAATATTATGTAGTTCGGACCGACCTTGGATTCTTAGAGATTATGCCCAAAAATGTCGACAAAAGCAGTGCTTTAGTACATTTGGCCGATTATTTAAAGATTGATTTGAAGGATACCTTAGCAATTGGCGATGGCGAAAATGATATACCGATGTTGAAAAAAGCTGGTATTGGCGTAGCCATGGAAAATGCCAGTTCTAAAATTAAAAATTTGGCTGATCGTGTAACCGATGATAATAATCAAAGCGGCGTGGCACGTGCTTTTGAAAAGTATGTGCTAAACTGATAAAAAATAGATTTAAAAAATAATTTATTGTAACCGTTTACAAAAATAAATATTTGTTTTATACTTAACTCGTTGAAAGAAATGAATATAGCTCAGTGAGTTGTTACTATTAAATTAGGCGAGATCACTCAGCATTTCCGATTGAAGTTGTAAGACTATTGACGAAATGTTGGTGATCTTTTTTATTTGTTGAGTGAGTTGTTACTATTAAATTAGGCGAGATCACTTGTATGGAATTTTTGTAGGAACGTTTTGGAATCTACATTTGTGAAATACTGGTGGTCTTTTTTTCTTGCCTAAAATATGAAAGGAGGACAAAGGATTGGTACAAATTGTGCAAGTCTTTAATAATAACAGTGCTCTAGTCGACATAGGAGATCATCGTCAAGCTATTGTCAGTGGAAAAGGCATTGCTTTTAACAGACATAAGGGTTCAAGTATTGTTTCCGATAAGGTGGATAAGATTTTTTATCTTGACACCAAAGAATCGCAAAAAACTTTATATTTCCTATTGAAAGATATCCCTATCGATATCGTGACGACCACCTATGAAATAATTGATTACGGTGTCAAAAAGTATAATTATAATGTTTTGGATTATGCTTACATAACTTTAAGCGATCACATTTTAGGTTCTTATCAACGGATTTTAAAAGGTAATTATGTAGAGAATTTAATACCTGATATGCATGATCAGTATCCAGTTGAATATGCGATTGCCAATCACGCTTTATTAGTAATTGAAAATAATTTGCGAGTGGTTTTTCCAAAGTCTGAAATAAGAGGAATTGCACTTCATTTTATTAATGCAAAGGGGAATGAATCACAAACGGTAACTCTCAAAAAAAATGAGAGTGAGGATATTAATGAAATAGTAAATAAGATTTTGAATCGTAATCAAATTTTTAGAGTGGATGCTAATAGCAATTATTACGATCGATTTATGATTCACTTGCAGTACTTGGCGGGGAGATTAGATGAGCCAGAGGATAAAAAAGAATTGAATCCCAATTTAGAAGTTGAAATGAGAAATTCATATCCAGATTCATTTGAAATTGCCAATGATATTTATGAGGCGATTCAAGAAAAATTGGGTAAGGATTTAAGCAGCAATGAGTTAATTTATTTTATTATTCACATTCAAAGATTGATTCAAGAAGATGTGAAGAGTTAGGAGGATAACTATTATGGCGGTAACAAAAGAAGATATATCGATGACAGGTTTTGCAATCGTTGCCTATGCTGGCGATGCAAAAACTGCTTTGTTAAAGGCTTTAGATAATGCTCGTGAGGGTAAGATTGCTGAAGCAAAGAAATTGGTCGAAGAAGCCAATCAATCGATCGTAGATGCTCACAATGAACAAACTAAGTTACTGGCTGATGAAGCTGGTGGCATGGATATGGAAGTGACCTTCATCATGGTTCATGGTCAAGATACTTTGATGACAACTATGATGTTGATGGATCAATGCAAGTATTTCATCGATGAGTACGAACGTATCGGAAAAATTGAAAAGAAGTTAAGTATGACAGACTAAAGAGGGGGAATTAAAAATGGATGTCATTACTAATAGAATTGAAAAAATGAAGCCTGCGTTTGAAAAAATTGCCGCAAATGCTTACGTTTCAGCAATTCGTGATGGTTTCATTGCCTCAATGCCAATTATTTTGTTTTCCAGTTTGTTCATCCTAGTTGCATATGTACCAAATGCTTGGGGATATCATTGGCCTACAAATGTTGAAAACAATATTATGATTGCTTATAACTATTCAATGGGTCTATTGGCATTGTTCGTAACTGCAACAACTGCTAAAAATTTAACAGATACAAAGAATCTAGATTTACCAAAAACTAATCAAATGAATTCAGTTTCCATTATTTTGGCAGCTGAAATTGCCTTCATCATTAGTTCAATCGTTCAAAATAAAGGTGGAGCTGACCTAACATACTTAGGTACACAAGGTCTAGTTGCTTCATACTTAGTTGGACTGATTGTTCCAAATATTTATTATTTCTGTATTAAAAATAACGTTACTATTAAAATGCCACCACAAGTACCACAAAATATTTCACAGACTTTCAAGGATGTTATTCCAATGTTCTTGTCAGTCACAGTTTTCTGGGCTTTCTCGCTTTTACTAGTAACATTGACAGGTAAGAATCTAGCTCAATTGATTATCGCTTTGTTAGCACCTATTTTCAGTGCCAGTGATTCTTATATCGGCTTAGCCTTTATCGCTGGAGCCATGGGTTTCTTCTGGTTCGTTGGTGTTCAAGGACCATCAATCGTTGCACCTGCCGTATCAGCTATTGAAGTTACTAACACAGCTGACAACTTGAACTTGATTCAAGCTGGTCACCAAGCTACACACGTTCTAGCACAAAATGCTCAAGATTATGTTATGAACATGGGTGGTACTGGTTCAACTTTCATCTTGGTATTTTTGTTCCTATTCTTAGCAAGATCAAAACAATTGAAAGCTTTAGGTAAAGCATCATTTATTCCTGTAAGTTTCTCAGTTAATGAACCTATCTTGTTCGGTGCTCCAATTATCATGAATCCTATTTTCTTCGTACCATTCGTTGTTACACCGATGGTCAATATCTGTATGTTCAAGTTCTTCATTGAGGTTCTTGGGATGAACGGTATGATGTACACCATGCCTTGGGTCATTCCAGCACCAATTGGTATTTTAGTAAGTACTGGATTTGCTCCATTAGCCTTTGTCTTCGTCATTTTGAGTTTGGTTGTCGATGCATTCATTTGGATGCCATTCATGAGATCATATGATAACTCATTGCTTGCCGGCGAAAATGAAAAAGCTAAAGAAGAAGGCTTAGCAACAGCAACAGCTGGTGCAAGTGACAGCGATGCTGAACCTGAAACAAATAATGACGGTACAGTCATGGCATCATCAACTGATTCAGCTGATTCAAGCGATTCAGATAAGACCGCAACGGATGACGACTCGACCCTAGATAAAGAAACAGCCGTCATGGTCATCTGTGCTGGTGGTGGTACTAGTGGTATCTTAGCTAATGCCTTGAATAAGATGGCTAAAGAAAGAAACTTGCCATTATCAGCTGCCGCACGTGCTTATGGTCAAGATATGAATATGATTCAGGACATGGACTTAGTTATCTTGGCTCCTCAAATGGAAAGTATGAAAGGCAACGTTAAGAAAATTACTGACAAATATGGTGCAAAATTAGCCACAACGTCTGGTAAAGAATATATTGAATTAACAAGAGATCCAGAAAAATCATTGAAATTTGTCAAAGATCATATTTAGGAGGTTTTATTAATGTTGAAATTACCAAAGGACTTCTTAATGGGTGGCGCCAGCGCAGCTTATCAAGTTGAAGGTGCTACTAAAGAAGATGGTAAAGGAAAAGTCTTATGGGATGATTACCTTGAAAAGCAAGGACGTTTCAGTCCTGATCCTGCAGCTGATTTTTATCACCGCTATGACGAAGATTTAACTTTAGCACAGGAGTACGGAGTTCAAGCAATTCGTGTTTCAATCGCTTGGTCACGGATTTTTCCAGATGGAACTGGTAAAGTAGAGCCACGCGGGGTCAGTTATTATCATAAGTTATTTGCTTCCTGCAAAAAGCACAATATCATTCCCTTTGTAACGCTGCATCACTTCGACACGCCATTGAAGTTGCACGATAAGGGTGATTGGTTGAGCCAAGAGATGCTCGATGCTTTCGTCGATTATGCAAAATTTTGCTTCAAAGAATTTCCTGAAGTTAAATATTGGATTACCATTAATGAACCAACTTCGATGGCTATTCAACAAACTGTCAGTGGAACATTTCCTCCTGGGGTAACTGGTCGCTTTGACTTGGCCTTTCAAGCTGAACACAACCAAATGGTTGCTCATGCTAGAATCGTTAATGCTTATAAGAAAATGAATCTCGGTGGTCAAATTGGGATCGTCCATGCTTTGCAAACGGTCTATCCATATACAGATAGTGCTGCCGACAAACATGCTGCAGCTTTGCAAGATGCCTTTGAAATCCGTTTGTACTTGGATGGGACCTTGGCTGGAGAATATAATCCTGAAACTTTGAAGTTAGTTAAAGAAATCGTTGATGCAAATAATCAACCTATGTTTAAGTCAACTCCAGAAGAGATGGACGAATTAAGTCGTGCAGCTCATCAACTAGACTTTGTTGGCGTCAATAACTACTTCAGCAAGTGGATTAAAGCTTACGATGGCGATTCAGAGATGGTCCATAATGGTACTGGTGCTAAAGGGACTTCTGTTTCGAGATTGCACGGTATCGGTGAAGAAAGAAAACCTGATGGGATTGAAACGACTGATTGGGATTGGTCTATCTATCCTAAGGGGATGCACGATATGCTAGTTCGGATTAAAAAAGAATATCCATTGGTTCCCGCTATTTATGTAACTGAAAATGGAATTGGTTTGAAAGAGAGCTTGCCAAAAGATGCTGATGACAATACTATTATCGACGACCCTAAGCGAATCGATTATTTAAAGAAGTACTTTAAAGCTATTGCCGAAGCTATTAATGATGGAGTCAACGTCAAAGGCTACTTCATGTGGTCCTTGCAAGATCAATTCTCATGGACAAATGGTTACAGCAAACGTTATGGAATGTTCTTCGTTGATTTCCCAACTCAAAAGCGCTATGTGAAGAAGAGTGCTTATTGGTTTAAGAAGCTTAGTGAAACGCATGAAATTCCTGAATAAATAAATTTGACAGAACTTGAAAAGTAATAAATTCAAGTTCTGTTTTTTGCTTAATAAAAAAATATGTTTGGAAACGTTTACAAAAGTTTGAAACTGATATATACTAATTGTGTTGAAAGATGAATAACTAGTAAATTGTTACTATTAGATTAGGCGAGATTACTAGACACTTAGAACTTTAACTATGTAGCTACAACTATATAGTTATAGCCAAAACTTCGTGTCGGTAATCTCGCTTTTTGCGTCCAGAAAGGAGGAATGTCGATGGTCGAGATTGCTCAAGTTTTTAATAATAACAGTGCGTTGATTAACCTAGGAGATCATAAGCAGGCGATTGTTAAAGGCAAAGGAATTGCATTCAAAAAGAGCAAAGGTTCAAATTTAGAGACAAAAAAGATTGAAAAAATATTTTATTTGAATACTAAGAGTTCTCGAGAAAATCTGTTTTTCTTGATGAAGGATATTCCCATTGATGTGGTGACGACTACTTATGAAATCATTGATTATGCAAAAACCAAATTGCATTATAACGTTTTGGATTACGTATATATCACATTAAGCGATCACATCTTTGGAGCTTATCAGAGATACTTATCTGATACCTATCAAGAAAGCATGGTTCCTGATATGAGCAATCAATACACGACTGAATATTTAATCGCCAGTCATGCTTTAGATGTTATCAATCGTAATCTAGATGTTGATTTTCCAGAATCAGAAATAAAAAGTATCGCCTTGCACTTTATCAATGCTAAAGGAGATGAACCTTCAGCAAATGATTTGAAAGAAAGCGAGACGATAAGCATCAATCAAATTGTTAAATCAGTTTTAACCGACAATGCGATTTTTAGAAGAGAAGACAATGGAAATTATTATGACCGTTTTATGATTCACTTGCAGTATTTAGCAGGAAGATTAGATGACCAGTCACAAGAGGACAATGCCGAGTTTAGCAAAAATCTTGAGGATGAAATGCAAAGTTCTTATCCAGAATCTTTTCAAATTGCTAAAGAGTTATATGAAAGACTTCAGACTGAACTGGACAAAAAATTAAGTAGTAACGAATTATTATATTTCATCATTCACATTCAACGTTTAACCAAAGAAAAAATTACAAAGTAAGAGGTAAATTATTATGGCAGTTACTAAAGAAGATATTTCAATGACAGGTTTTGCAATCGTAGCCTATGCCGGGGATGCCAAGACTGCTTTGTTAAAGGCACTTGACAATGCCCGTGAGGGAAAAATTGAGGAAGCTAAGAAATTAGTTAAAGAAGCAAATCAGTCAATCGTCGATGCCCACAATGAACAAACAAAACTGCTATCTGATGAAGCTGGCGGCATGGACATGGATGTGACATTTATTATGGTCCATGGTCAAGACACATTGATGACAACAATGATGTTAATGGACCAATGCAAGTTCTTCATTGATGAATACGATCGAATCAATAAGATTGAAAAGAAATTAGATATGAAGAACTGATTATTTAGAAATTTTAAGTATTCAAAAAAACAAACTCTGGGGGTAAGTATTTATGAATACGATCGTTAAACAAATCGAAAAAGCACAACCGTTCTTTAAAAAACTCTCAGCCAACATTTATCTACAAGCCGTTCGTGATGGTTTCATTTCACTAATGCCAATCATCATCTTCTCGTCCTTGTTCATTTTGGTTGCTGATGTTCCTAATATTTGGGGCTTTTATTGGCCAACAAATGTTAGTGACGGATTAATGAAGATTTATAACTACTCAATGGGTGTTTTGTCATTAATGGCCGCTGCTAACGTTGCTAGAGCCTTGACCAAGAGCTTGAACTTACGCTTGCCAAAGATCAATCAAGTTCCTGTAGCATCCGTAATGTTCGCTTCACAAATTGCCTTTTTGTTAGTTGCTGTTGATCCATTTACTAACAAAGCTGGTCTTTTATTCTTCACTGAAGGCTACATGGGTACTAAAGGCCTATTAGCATCATTTCTAGTTGGTTTCATTGTTCCAAATCTTTACTATTTATGTTTCAAGAATCACATCACTTTGAAGATGCCTGATTCAGTTCCACAAAATATTTCATCAGCCTTTGCTAATATTATTCCATTCGCATTGTCAACATCTGTCTTCGGATTGTTTGATGTCTTCTTCAGAATGGCAACTGGTACTAACTTGGCTGCTTGGATTATTCAAGTTCTCGCTCCATTGTTCACAGCTGCCGATGGTTATATCGGATTAGCTATTGTCTATGGTGCTATGGCTTTCTTCTGGTTTATCGGTATTCAAGGTCCATCAATCGTTGAACCAGCTGTTACTGCTATTTATTTAACTAATGTTGAAACAAACATGAAGGTCTTCCAAGCCGGTGGACATGCTACAAATATCTTGGCTCAAGGTACACAATACTTCGTTGCTACTTTAGGTGGTACTGGTGCTACTTTGGTCATCACATACATGTTTGCTCTTTGGGCTAAATCAAAGGAATTAAAAGCTATTGGACGTGCTGCCGCAATTCCTGTTTCCTTTGGTGTTAACGAACCTATCTTGTTCGGTGCTCCATTGATTTTGAACCCTGTCTTCTTCATTCCATTTATCGGAACTCCAATTTTGAACGTTTGGTTGTTCAAGATTTTCGTTGATCACTTGGGTATGAATGGATTCATTTATAACTTGCCATGGACGACTCCAGGTCCTATCGGATTGTTTATGGGTGTTGGATTCTCAATTCAAGCTTTGATTTTAGTCTTTCTATTACTCGCAATGGATGTTGCCGTTTACTACCCATTCTTTAAAGCATATGATTTACAAAAAGTTTCAGAAGAAAATGAAAAAGCTGCTGCCGCTGCTGCTAATGGTGAAACTGCTACTGCAGATACAGACGCTGTTGTTGCAACGAGTGCAGGAGATATTCCTTTGGGAATTACTAAAGATAAAAAAGATCTTAATATTCTAGTTATCTGTGCTGGTGGTGGTACTTCCGGTATCCTTGCTAATGCATTGAATAAGATGGCTAAAGAAAAGAAATTGCCTATTGAAGCTGCCGCTGCCGCTTATGGTGCTCACGGCGACTTATTGCCAGATATGGATGTTGCTGTACTTGCTCCACAAATGGATGCTATGCGTGATTCATTGAAGAAAGAAACAGATAAGAGCGATGTCAAGATGATTACTACTACTGGTAAACAGTATATTGATTTGACAAGACACGCTGATAAAGCTTTGAGCTTCATTGTTGATAAGCTTCAAAATAAAGATTCTGATGATTCAGATACTAAAGATTCAGATACTAATACTAAAGATACAAATGACCAAGATACAGACGAAAAATCTGATAAGTCTAAAGGAGATTCTAAATGACATTGATTAACCGTGTAAAATCATTACCAAAAGGCTTCGTACTCGGCGGTGCAACTGCTGCATACCAAGTCGAAGGCAATACAAAAGTCGATGGCAAAGGAAAGACTATGTGGGATGATTACCTGAAGAAGCAAGGTCGTTTCAGCCCAGACCCTGCGAGTGATTTCTACAATCGATATCCTGAGGATCTTGCTTTGTCAAAGAAGTATGGTTTGAATGCTATCCGTGTTTCGATTGCTTGGACCAGAATTTTTCCAGACGGTTATGGCAAGCCCAATCAAAAAGGAATCGACTATTACCACCGTTTGTTCAAAGAATGTCTAGATGATGGAATTGAACCATACGTCACGCTTCATCATTTCGATACGCCCAAGACCTTATTTGATCAAGGAGATTGGCTCAACCGGAAACAAATCGACCATTTTGTTGACTATGCTAAGTTTTGTTTTAAAGAATTTCCAGAAGTAACTCATTGGTTTACGATTAATGAGTTGATTTCTCTAGCACAGTCGCAATATATCGGTGGAAATTTTCCACCAAATCATCATTTTGACGTTTCATCGGCTATTCAAGCAGAACATAATGAGTTGTTAGCTCACGCTAAAGTAGTCAATGCGTTTAAGGAAATGGGCTGTAAAGGTAGAATCGGCTTGATTCATGTGATTCAACCAGTATACCCAATCGTAGACACTCCAGAAAATCGTCATGCCGCAGCACTTCAAGATGCTTTTATCAATCGTTTCTTGTTAGATGGAACGTTCTTGGGTGAGTATAGTGATGAAACAATGTCTTTGATCAATGAAATTTTAGACAAAAACGATGCTCATCTAGAAATTCAAGATGGTGATATGGATATTTTGAAGAAGGCAAGTACTCAAAATGACTTCTTTGGATTGAATTATTATCAAAATCAATATGTAAAAGCCTACGACGGCGAGAGCGGCAATACTTTCAACGGAACTGGCGATAAGGGAACGAGTTCCTTTAAATTCCATGGAGTTTGCGAGACGGTCAAGAATCCTGATATTCCAACGACTGACTGGGATTGGAATATTTATCCAGAAGGGTTATATGATGTCTTGATGAGAATCCACAAGGAATATAAGAACTGCAAGACTATTTATATCACTGAAAATGGTGTCGGCATGAAGGAACAAGTTCCAGAAGATGCTCCTGATGATTATATTTATGATGATTCAAAGAGAATCGATTATGTCGATCAACACTTAGAAGCTCTATTTAAAGCTCGTCAAGCTGGAGTTGACGTCAATGGCTACTTCATTTGGTCATTGCAAGATCAATTCTCATGGGCTAATGGTTACAATAAGCGTTATGGACTCTTCTATGTTGATTTCAAGAATCAAAAACGTTATGTCAAAAAGAGTGCTCTTTGGTTCAAAGAACTGTCTGATACTATGAAATAAAAATATTTTTAGTAGAAGTAATTTACCTAGGGATTGAAATTACTAAATTCTAAAATTAAACGTTGAAAATTAATAGAGTTTTGAGATTTTATTAAATCTCAAAGCTCTTTTTTGGGAAAAATTATACAATATAATTAAAACAAAGAAATCGAGGAATAACATGGACTATAAGTTAATTGCATTAGATATGGATGATACCTTATTGACAAGTGAAAAATCAATTTCAAAAAAGAATAAAGAAGTTATTAAAAAAGCTTTAGAACAAGGAATTAAAATTGTCCTTTGTTCAGGAAGAACTCATAATGCTGTTGTAAAGTACACAAAGTCATTGGGGATTTCAGGTAAAGACCAGTACATAATTACTAATGGCGGAGCCATTATAGAAAATTTGGCCGGTGAAATTATCGCTCAAAAAACTATGACAAACAAATTTTACCGAGAATTCGTTAAATTTATTAAAGACAATGATTTGCAATATAACGTCGTCGATAATCAAGGTAATACTTATACCAGTCAGCGAAACTGGATTGATAAATACACCATTATGCAGGCTTATGAAAATGACAACGGTTTGTATTTTAAAGAACCTGATCAATTGCCAAATGATTTTGAAATCGTTAAGGCCATTATTAATGGGGATGAAGCTCAATTGGACCAAATTAGTGAAATGGTACATAAAAGGTTCGATCAAGATTACTTCGTAGTTCGAACTGGAGTTGGTTTCTTGGAAATTTTCCCTAAAGATGTTAATAAAGGCGAGGCTATTAAGGTTTTAGCTAAAAAACTGAATCTTGATTTAAGCTCTGTGATTGCCATGGGTGATCGTGATAATGATATTCCGATGATAAAACTTGTTGGCAAGGGAATTGCAATGGGAAATGCTCTTCCAGATGTTAAAGCAGCCAGTGATTATGTGACAGAGGATAATAATCATGATGGCGTCGGATTGGCTATTGAAAAGTTTGCCTTAAAATAATTTTTTTATTTTAAGGTTAAATTATAATTATTCTTTTATAATTGGTTGTGGGGGGGAAAGCGCATGCAATTGATTATAAATCAGATTTTTAATAATAATACTGCACTGGTTGATTTAGGGGACAAGCATCGTGCCATTGTTAGAGGCAAAGGGATTGCCTTTCGAAAATCAAAAGATTCAAAAATAGATACCACAAAAATTGAAAAGATTTTTTACTTGGATACAGATGAGTCCCAAAAGGATTTATATTTTTTATTGAAAGATATCCCAATAGACATTGTCACGACGACTTATGAGATTGTTGATTACGCTAAGAAAAAGTTTGACTATTCGGTTCTAGATTATGTGTATATAACGCTTAGCGACCATATATATGGGGCTTATCAACGTTATATGGATGGTAAATATAAGCCCAGTCGAATCCCTGATATGAGTGATAAGTATACTAGTGAATATTTGGTTGCTAGCAAGGGATTAGATATTATTAATCATAATTTGAATATTAAGCTTCCAGAGTCAGAAATACGCAATATAGCGTTACATTTTATCAACGCAAGGGGCAGTGATAAAAGCAATCAGCGTTATATTCATTCTAAAGTGGATTTGGTGAAATTGATTAAGACGATTCTAGTAAGAAATAATATTTTTCGTACTGGCAGCAATAGCAATTATTATGATCGGTTCATGATTCATTTACAGTATTTATTAGAACGACTTGGCGATATGGCAGAAGATACTCCATTTGATAAAAAAATTGAACTAGAAATGGAACGAGATTATCCGGGGTCGACTGGTATCGCGAGGCAAATTTTTAATGAAATTGAAAAAATAACTCAAGTAAAATTAAATAGTAAAGAAATGCTTTATTTCATTATTCACTTGCAACGGATAACTCAAGAAGATGGATTAAATCAAAATAAATAAATTGAGCGTACTTAGAAATAAAAATCTAAGTACGCTTTTTTAATTATAATCTTTCTGTAAATCCTTAATTTATAAACAATTTACAGATTGTCTGGCCATAAAATTAGAAAAACATTAGTAAATGATTAATATGATTAATAAAATATTTGACAGATTATTTCAGAGTGATAATCTAAAAATTAAATTAAAAAAGGAGCGATTTTATGAGCAAGTTGATTGGAATTACAGCGGACGTTTATTTAGAAGCTACACCAGTAATTAACCAAAAACTAATGGATTTTGTACCTCGTCCAGCAGTCAATGCAGTTTTAGCTGCGGATGGAATTCCAGTTAGTTTACCTTATCTTCCTAAAGAACAAATTAATGGATTATTAAAACGTCTGGACGGAGTTATTTTTACAGGTGGTCCAGATATCGATCCTAATTTTATGGGCGAGGAGCCGATTCCAGAACTTGGAGTTACTAATAGGAATCGTGACTTGTTTGAAATTGCTCTTATTAGAACGGCCGTAGCCGAAAACATTCCTATTTTTTGATTTTGTCGCGGAGCCCAAATTATTAATGTTGCTTTAGGTGGTAGCGTTTATCAAGATTTAACTAGTCAGTATCCTGGTCAGATTTTAAAGCACCATCAAGCAGCTCCAGGAGACCAGCCAACCCATTTTGTTTCAGTCAATCATGACTCGCAACTATTTAAAACGATTGGCGATAATGTCTTCGTAAATTCACGCCATCATCAAGCAATCAAAGGTGTTGCGGATGGCTTAAAAGTTGTCGCAAGAGCAAGCGATGGCGTGATTGAAGGAATCGAGAATCAAGATGCCAGCGTTCAAGCAGTTCAATGGCATCCAGAGAATTTATGGCAGAATGATTCACGAGAATTGGATTTATTTAAACAATTTATCGATCGAACATAAGAGGGTGGAAAGTATGAAACAAGCAGTTTCGGTTCACGTTCAAAGTCAAGCAAAAGTTAAAACTCATAAAATGGGTTTTTGGACAGTTTTGTTATTCGGTATTAATGGAATCATTGGTTCAGGGATTTTTCTTTTACCCAATGAAGGCATGAAATTATTTGGTCCGGCAAGTTTATTAGTTCTAGGTTTTGATGCATTATTGATCTTAACGATTGGACTATGCTTTGCTGAAGACTCTAGTTTATTCGAGGAAACTGGCGGCCCTTATATTTATGCTAAGGCAGCCTTTGGAAATTTTGTTGGTTATGAAGTAGGTTTTGTTACTTGGGCAATCAGGATAATTGCTGAAGGAACGCTTTATGTAGCCTTTGCAACTGCATTAGCTGGTGTTTTTCCACAACTAAACAATACAGCTTCTAAGGATATAATTGTCACAATATTGGCTTTATCTTTAATGACTATGAACTTGCTCGGTGTAAGAGTGGCTTCAATTATCAACAACGTTATTACTGTTTCTAAATTATTGCCTTTATTGATTTTTATTGCTGTGGGGATTTGGTTCATTAGAGGAAGTAATTTTACGCCATTTTTGCCAGCAGCAGTTTCGAATACTAGTTCCTTTTCTTTAGCAGCTATTACAATGTTCTATGTCTTTACAGGTGTTGAGGGTGCTGTCGTTGCAGCTGGTGAAATGAAGAATCCTCAAAAAGATTTACCAAGAGTTTTAATTATCATTATCTTGGCAGTGGCAGCCTTTTATATTTTTATTCAAGCAGTTTGTATCGGCGTCTTAGGGAAGTCATTAGCAACAAGCGTTACACCAGTGCAAGATGCTTTCGGTCAAATAGCAGGAAGCTTTGGCAAGTATTTGATTGCGGCAGGGACCTTGCTTTCAATTGGTGGAATTTGTGTTTCGTCATCATTTATTACACCGCGTTCTGGTGTTGCAATGGCTGACAATAAGATGATGCCCAAGGCATTAAGCAATAAAAATCGTTTTGGAGTTCCATATCCAGCTATCGTTATATCATCGTTATTAGGATTAATGATTGCATTATCAGGAACCTTCAATACCTTGGCTCAAATTAGTGCCGTATCAAGATTTGCTCAATATATTCCTAGCTGTATCGCCGTTATAGTGTTTAGAAAAACAATGAAGAATCGTAAATCTGGCTTTAAAATACCATTTGGTTGGTTGATACCAGTTGTTGCTGTTACTATTTCAGTTTTGCTATTATCTCAAACTGATGTGGTCAACTTAATTTGGGGATTTGGAGCATTACTTGTAGCAGTTCCATTTTATTTTTTGAGCAGAAAAAACTTTTCTTGAAATAATTTTTAAGATAGAGTATCGTCTTTGGTGAAAACTGAATAGATTTCTTCGGGGCAGGGTGAAATTCCCAACCGACGGTAACAATCAAGCGATTGAAGTCCGTGACCCACGAAAGTGGTGGACCCAGTGAGAGTCTGGGACCGACAGTATAGTCTGGATGGGAGAAGAAAAAAATAATTATTTCATACTTCTAGTAAGCTTATTTGAGGTTGCTCTCGTGTGAAATCTTATTTAGCTTATCTTTAAAGCCTCGCAAAATGTTTGCGGGGCTTTTTTTGTGGGGTGAATAGGATTATTATGAATGATTTTATGAAATTAGCTTTTGATGAAGCTAGGAAAGGAACGGATACTTGGCTTAATCCAAAAGTTGGTGCTGTAATCGTCAAAGATAGTCAGGTTTTAGCTAGTGGTCATCATCAAACTTTTGGTCATGAACATGCCGAAATCAATACTTTAAACAATTTAAAAAATATATCAATGGCAAAAGGCGCAACGATTTTTGTAACTTTGGAACCGTGCTCTCATTTTGGCAAGACACCACCATGCGTTCAACGAATTGTTGAAGTTGGATTGAAAAAAGTCGTGATAGGAAGTCTTGATCCTAATCCTTTGGTAAGTGGGCACGGAGTCAAATATTTAAAAGATCACGGGATAGAAGTTGAAAACTTAAATATAAAAACGGACCTGAATCAAGCTTATATGTTTTCTTTTAATAATCATCGTCCTTTAGTGACTTTAAAATATGCAATGACTTTGGATGGAAAAATTAACAAATTTTCAAACGAGCGCTCATTAATATCTAATTCAATTGCGTATGACGATGCACAGGATTTACGTAGTAATAACCAAGCTGTTTTGATTGGTGAAAATACTTTCAAGACTGATAATCCGCAATTAACAGTTCGTAATAAAAAAATGAAATTTCCGCCGGTTAGAATTGTTTTAGTCAGAGATGTTAATTCAGCTGATTTATCAAAAAGGATCTTTGAAAATCAAGCCAAAATTTGGTTTTTAAGCGAAACCAAAGCCCACCGTAATTTGCCTGATAATGTGGAGGTTTTTGTTGGCGATTGGAATGTCAAAAATATTCTAAATTTGTTGAATGAGAAAAAAATTCAAGCCTTGCTGGTTGAAGGTGGCAGTAAAATTCAAAGCGAGTTTGCTCAGGCAGGTATGATTGATCATTTAGTAATTTATCTAGCACCAATGATATTTGGCAATGGTTTGGGAGCATGTAACGGTCAAAATCAACAAATTAAAACAATTGAATTTCAAAAACCTAAATACAAATTTTTAGGAGACAACATCAGGATATCAACTTGGAGGAAAAAATAATGTTTACAGGTATTGTGCAAAATATCGGCAAAATATACGGCATCGAACATACTAAAGGCAATTATCAGTTAATCGTTGAAAATAAATTTTCAAGTTTAAAAAAAGGGGAAAGCGTTGCTATTGATGGTATTTGCCTCACAGTTACCAATTTCTCAAAGGATGAATTTAGCGTTGATGTAATGCCAGAGACGTATTCAAGGAGTAACATTAGAGATTTTAAAGTTGGTAGCTTGGTTAATTTAGAATTAGCTATGCAAGTCAAAAAACGATTTGATGGTCATTTTGTTTTAGGGCATGTTGATACGACGAGCCAGTTGTTGGCTAAAAAAGCAGATAGAAATTCTACTCTCTTAACATTTTCAATTGATGAAAAATATCAACCATATTTAGTTGAAAAAGGCTCTGTGGCACTCGACGGCGTCAGTTTAACGATTATTGATGTCAAAGAGGATAAATTTAGTGTGGGCATTATACCTTACACTCATGAAAAAACTGTTTTAGGAAGTTTACAAATCAATCAAACCGTCAATCTTGAAACAGATATTCTTGCAAAATATATTTTAAATCAAGTTGCTAAGGAGAATTCTCATGCGTAATCAAATTATAGAAAAAGTCAAAATAGCCATTGAAGATTTAAAAGCCGGAAAATTAATTATCGTGGCTGATTCGCCAGATCGAGAGTCAGAAGGAGATATGATTGGTTTAGCTGATTTTGTCAAACCCGAAAATGTCAATTTTATGATTACTCACGCAAGGGGCTTACTCTGCGTCCCCATGAGTAAAGAATTTGCTACTCGATTAAATCTTGAACCAATGACCAAATCTCACGATGCATTTAATACAGCTTTTACCATTAGTACAGATGTGAAGACGACAACGACTGGAATTTCAGCTTTTGATCGTGCCAAAACAATCTCTCAATTGGCCAATCCTACCAGTCAAGCTCAAGATTTTTATCATCCAGGGCACATTTTCCCACTGGTAGCAAAAGATAACGGTGTTATGCAAAGAACTGGACATACTGAAGCCGCAGTCGATTTAGCAAAAATTGCTGGAGCCAATCCAGTCTCTTACATTTGCGAAGTTATTAAAAAAGATGGCACGATGGCGCGTTTAAAAGATTTGCGACCATTAGCAAAAAAATGGCATCTTAACTTAATTACAATTCATGATTTAATTGAATATCGTTATATGACGGAACAAGATTTGTTAAAGGAAGATTCTGATGTAGATTTACCCACGCGTTATGGGCATTTTCGACTACGTTCGTATCTGACTAAGGATGATAAGTCAATCCTTTTAATTTATAAAGGACAATTGAAGGCTGATTCATTACTAAGAATCCATTCAGAATGCTTTACAGGCGATATCTTTGGTTCTAAACGTTGCGATTGCGGTGCCCAGTTGGAGGAATCACTCAAAAAAATTGAAAATAATGGTTCTGGAATGTTGATCTATCTTCATCAAGAAGGTCGTGGAATTGGTTTAATCAATAAGTTAAAAGCTTACCGTTTGCAAGATGAAGGCAATGACACAGTGGAAGCTAATTTAAAATTAGGATTTAAAGCTGATGCTAGAAACTACGGTTTAGCGGTTAATTTATTGAATAAATTGCAGATTAATGAAGTATCTTTAATGACTAATAATCCTGACAAAATTAATCAATTAGAACGTTTAGGAATCAAGGTTACTAAAAGAATTCCCTTAGAAATAGTACCTAATGAAATTGATTTGAAGTATTTACAAACAAAGAAGAACAAATTTAATCATATGTTAAAGGACGTGGAATAATGAGACCAGTAATAGGTGAAATCAAAGGACAAGGTTTAAAAATAGCAATCGTTGTCTCAAGATTCAATCAAATCGTGACTGATCGGTTGATTGATGGAGCAGTTGCAAAATTAGAACAAAGTGGAGTTAATGCTTCTGATATTAAAACTTTTCAAGTACCTGGAGCCATGGAAATACCAAGAATAGCTAGGTTGATTTCTCAACAAAGAAATTACGATGGAATCATTACTTTAGGTGCTGTAGTTAAAGGTCAAACAGCTCATTTTGATTATGTATGTGCTCAATCTGCCAGCGGAATTGCTCAAACTTCCTTGAATGGAAAAGTTCCACTGACTTATGGTGTCTTGACAACAGAAAATATGGCTCAAGCCTTAGATCGAGCAGGCGGTAAAGCTGGCAACAAAGGCTCGGAATGTGCTGAAGATATTTTAGAAATGATTAATTTGGAAATAAAATTAGAGTAAAAAATAAACCTCGATTATTGAAAAATAGTCGAGGCTTTTAGTAGCTATGAATCAAATTATTTCTAATTGAGAATTTTCATTAGGCTTAGGGTAAGATTCATCCAAAAGATCCAATTCTGATTGAGAAAATTCAACATCAACAGCGAAAAGATTACTTTTCATATGTTCAACTGAAGATGTCTTTGGGATACTGAGTACATCATGATTTCTTAAGACCCAGGCTAAAAGCAATTGATGAACGGTAATGTGTTTTTGTTGGGCCATCTCTTTAATAACGGGCTTAATCTTTAGATATTGTCCGCCATCTGATCCAAAAGGAGAATAGCCGACAAATGACATTTGATGCTCTTTTTGCCAAGGTAGAATCGAATATTCAATTGAACGACTGCTGATATTATATAAATCTTCATTGATGCGACAGTTTGAACCATGAGAAATTGAGTCTAATTCCTTTAAATCATTGAGATCAAAATTAGAAACGCCCCAGTTTTTAATTAATCCAGCTTTGACCATTTTCTCTAATCCATTAACAGTTTCAGCTAAAGGAGTTTGACCGCGCCAATGCAATAGGTACAAATCTAGGTAATCAGTTTGAAGACGTTTCAGACTAGCTTTTAAACTTTTTTCAATCAATTTCTCAGTCGCGTGATAGGGATAAAATTTTGAAATTAATTGAAATTTACTTCGGTCGTAGTCTTTAATGGCATTGCCGATTAATGTTTCCGATAATCCCTCACCGTACATTTCAGCGGTATCGATAAGATTGATGCCATTATCTAGTCCATATTGGAGAGCTTTGATTTCTGATTCAGTTTTATTGGCATCGCCCTCGCCAATGTGCCAAGTACCAATACCGATAGCTGACGTTTTTTGTTGATTGAATGTGATTGACTTCAATATTTTGCCTCATTTCTTCAAATAATTATTTATTGAATATATTTCATGTTATGAAACTGCTAACACTATTATTATATAGCCAATATAATTAATTTAAAAATGAAGACGATTTAATTGGTTCACATTTGTTAAATTTATTTACTTTCATTTTTACGCCATGTAATATTAATTGAAGAAGTGAATAATCTAGCATTGGCAACTTCTAAATTTATAAAGGGGTTAGGTATATATAATGAGTATGTACTTAGTAGTTAACGCTTTAGGAGTAATCGTCTTTCTAGCGATTGGATTTCTCTTTTCTAAGAATAAAAAAGAAATTCGATGGAAGTCGATTGCCATTATGGTCGCTTTAAATTTAGTTTTGGCTTGGTTCTTAACTAGTTTTGCAGTTGGACGTGCAATCGTCTCTGGTGCCGCTGATGGATTCAACTGGTTAGTACAAGTTGCTTACGTCGGAATTGAATTTGCTCTACCAAGTTGGGTCCATGTCAAGAGCATGGATTTCGTTACAAGTGCTTTACTTCCAATTTTGTTGATTGTGCCATTATTTGATATTTTGACATACATTGGAGTTCTACCATTTATTATTAAGTGGATCGGTAAAGGATTATCCTTTATTACTGGTCAACCAAAGTTTGAATCATTCTTTGCAGTTGAAATGATGTTTTTAGGTAATACAGAGGCCTTGGCAGTTTCAAGTTTGCAATTAAAGCAAATCAAAGCTCAAAGAAATGTCACTTTGGCTATGATGTCAATGAGTTGTGTCACGGCATCAATTATCGGTTCTTATATTCAGATGATGCCAGGAAGATTTATTCTGACGGCTATTCCCATCAATATTATCAATGCAATTATTGTAACGAGTTTATTGAACCCAGTAACTGTCACGCCTGAAGAAGATACCATCGCCAAATTGAATGGCCAAGGCGAGGGTGGCAAAAAAGAACCTTTCTTCTCATTCTTAGGTGACTCAATTTTAGGAGCCGGTCGTTTGATTTTAATTATTGCCGCTAACGTAATTGCGTTTGTTGCTTTAGCAGCTTTAATCGATAAAATTTTACAATTAGTTAATCCATGGTTAACTTTAGAACATATTTTAGGAATTATTATGTATCCATTTGCTTGGCTGTTAGGACTGAGTTCACATGATTCTTTCCAAATGGCTCAATATATGGGTACAAAATTAGTAACGAATGAATTTGTCGTTATGGGTAAAGTTACAGGAATTATCAAGAATTTTGACCCTCACTTTAAGGCTGTTTTAACAGTCTTCATCACTTCATTCGCAAACTTCTCGACTCTAGGAATGATTATTGGTTGTTTCAAGGGCATTGTTGATAAAGAAAAGAATGATGTTATTTCAAAAAACGTTGGCTATATGTTGCTATCAGGTATCTTAGTATCATTATTGTCAGCTGCTTTTGTAGGATTATTCGTTTGGTAATATAAAAAAGGCAAACTGGAATATTTCTAGTTTGTTTTTTTTACTCAAATTGATATTAATAATAAAAAAAGAGAATGGGGCGTAATGTCTCATTCTCTTCTTTTATAGTTATGCTTTTTATAGTTATAGTTTTTTGGAAATATCTTTTTGTGCATTTTTATATCCATCAATAAAATTAGTGATTTCGATTAGTTTATTATCAGAAATTTCATTGGCAAAACGTAGCAAACTCTTTGGATAGTAACGAAAAGCATGATCTCTTCGATAATCTGACATTGCTTGTTGATAACCTAATTGATAATCGTCTTCAGTACTGGCATGAAAATCCTTTGAGGCTTGATAGTCATTTTTGACTTGACGATAAGAATCTTGAGTACTTTGAAATGTACCATCTTCGTAATTTTCTTTTATAAAATCATGTAACTGAATTAAATTCATCTTGTCATTTTCCTTTCGATGTAAAGAACTATCTTAAATCCAATTATTAATTTACTCGTAATTGGTTCGATTAGATATTAAAAATAACAAGTTGTTTTTGATTATAAATACTCTCAAAGTAGGCTTAGACGTCGATTGCAAAATAAAATATATCGGTAAAAATTAAGATAACCAGTCAAAAACTCGATCAATATTTTGACTCCAAGTTTTCCAAGAGTGATCGCCCTCAACTGGCATCCAAGTATATCTACCTTTAGCATGAATCGATAAAAAATTCTTAAACATAATATTGTCTTCATGCATAAAATCACTATCGCCACATAGAGTTAGAATTTGTTGTTTAGGTTGGCGATTGTTGTAAATATTGATCAACTGATTTTGAGCAACCTTTTCAGGGCTGTCGAAAATACTGTCAAAGGTCTTTTTATCCATTGGGCTCTTAGGATTATCGCGAAAGTGTTCAATGTCAGTGATTGGTGAAAGTGCAGCGACTTTACTGAAAATGTCATTATTCATAAAAGCAATTTTTAATGCTCCATAGCCACCCATACTGGAGCCGACGATGTAATTCTTTTCTCGTTTAGTTGAGATAGGTAAAATATGCTGCATTTTAGGGATGAATTCTTCAATGAAATAAGAATAGTAGGGGATAAAGTTAGAATCAGAATAAAATGAGTTTCTAGCCTCTGGCATTATGATAGCCCAGTTGTGCTTACGAGCTAGTTGTTCAATATTTACATGCCGGATCCAAGCAGTATCGTCTCCGGTATAGCCATGCAACAGCCAAACAGTCGTATAGTCAGATTTGTTGGTGTCTGGTAAAACGACAGTCGTTTTAAAGTAAGTATGTAAGTAATTTGTTCTGTAATTAAGATTCATTAAGACCATTATTTAAACCTCGCAATACATTTTTAGTCACACAAATTTTAAGCATAAAGTGAAAAAATGTCCACTTAAAAGAAGCAACTATTTCTTGTGATACTGTTGTTTTTTGAATTGTAAGAAATTGATATAGAGTTGAAAAATATCGGTTAAATCATGTAAGTTCAATTCAAAAAATTCTGATATTTTATTGAGACGGTAGTTTGTGGTATTTCGGTGAACCTGAAGGGCTTGTGACGTATCCGTTACGTTACCGTTATGCTTAAAGTAACATTCCAATGTTTCCAGTAATTCATTGCCTGATTTAGTTTTGAGAAAATTCTTGAAGACACTCAAATATTTGTCAGAATACAGGTTGCTGTTGAGCAATTCATTTGAGAATTTGATTTGTTGAAAATAATAGATATTAGTCAGATTCAATTCTTTAGTGACTTTAATTGTCGCCTGAGCTTCTTTAACAGCTTGCTTGAGGTTATACCCCCGGTTGCTGATGCCAATAGGAAAATGATTTTTTTGACAAAAGGCTAAATAGTATTCAATATTTTCTTGCTTCTTGGTAATAATCAAAATTTGCTCAGCAGTCTGATTGAAGTGGAAGTCGCTTTGATTGATGATGAGGCCGTTGGTATTATTAGTCTCAATGATCACAGCAAAACGTGGCAATGATAAATCAATATTTAAAGAATGAGCACGGATACTTAATTCATCATTTTCTAATACGTTATCAGTATTGGTCCACTGGTAAAGGAAATGATTGAGGGTTTCTTTGTGCTGATTTTCTAATTTTGAATCATTGAGTTGAGAAATCAATAATTCAGTTGAGACCTTTAATAGAGAGGCTAGAGGAGTCACTTTTTTTGGGTCGCCAGTGATACCAATGACGCCAATTGTTTGATGTTTAAATTCAACTGGAATGTTAACTCCAGGTTGTCCAAATTTACCATATGATTCAATCATTGGTTTAGTTTTACCGCTCTTGATAGTGTCAATAGCACCAATGTGGAGTGAATTAAGACGTTTTTTGTCGCCACTAGCGATGATGACGCCTTTTTCATTCATCATGTTGATATTATAAGGGATATTTTCCATCATTTTATCAACAATCGTTTGAGCCAAATTGGGATCTAATTTCATGTTATTTCCTTCGTTTACAATTAATTTAATTATTATGAACATTTTACCTTGTTTTAAAGATTTGTGTACGTTTAGATTGATTTTTGCTTGTTAAATAACGTGCAAACTTGTACTTGTTGACAAGTCAACCTCAATTTGTGCAGATTAAAAAATTAAAATAAATTACCAAAATAGTGTTGTTGATTTAAAGCCATTTGGATAACAAATACAACGTTGATTACAAATAACTTTGTGCAAATGCACATTGATTTTGCCCTTTTATCACGGTATTATACACACGTTAATCAATTGTTCAATAGTTAACAATTGACTCAATATTTGTTGAGAAGGGATGTTTTTATATAATGGTTATTGCTTGGTGGGCGGCCTTATTAGGGCTGCTTTTGGCGATTGGATTGATTCTATTTAAAGTTAATCCAGTGTATGCCTTGATTTTTGGTGCTATCGTTGGTTGTCTACTCGGAGGTATGTCCTTGTCACAAACAACTGATACGATTGTTAAAGGTAGTTCTGGTGTCATGGGGACTATTATTCGAGTAATTGCAGCTGGAGTTTTAGCTGGAGTCATGATGGAGTCTGGCGCTGCAAATGTAATTGCCTCTAATATCGTCAATCATTTCAGCGATAAGTTGGCAATTCTTGCATTAGCATTGTCGACGATGGTATTGACAGGTGTAGGAATCTTTATTCCTGTTGCTGTCTTGATTGTTGCGCCAATTGCTTTAGAAGTTGGTCAAAAAATGCATTACAGCAAATTATCCTTATTAGTTGCTTTATCTGGTGGTGGGAAAGCTGGAAATGTTATTTCACCTAATCCCAATACCATTGCAGCCGCAAAGGGCTTCAATGTCGAATTATCACAAGTAATGATTGCCGATTTTATTCCTGCAATTGTTGGTCTGATCGTGACAGTTATTTTGGCAACTTTAATTAAGAATAAAGGTAGTTTCGTTCCTAAAACAAATAAAACCGAAACTAAAGAAACAAAGAATCTACCCAGCTTAAAAGCAGCTATTGTGACGCCATTAGTTGCCGTTATCTTATTATTGATTACGCCAGTTGGCGATATTTTAGGAATAAAGGTTTTGGCGTCATTTAATCTTGATGCAATGTATATTTTGCCAATTGCTGGATTGATCGGTACTTTAGCGATGAGACAACAAAAGAAATTTTTGAAGTACATGGCTAGAGGACTTGCTCGAATGACAGATGTTGTTATGATTTTAATCGGAGCTGGTGCAATAGCTGGCTTAGTTTCAGCTTCTAATTTGCCACAAAAGGTGGTTTCAGTCGTTCAAATTTCTGGAATCTCCGGAACTTTCTTAGCGCCAATCGCCGGAATCTTAATGGCTGCAGCTACGGCTTCAACTTCAACTGGTGTTATCTTAGCTTCTAATTCCTTTAGCAAGTCGATTATGTCTTTGGGAATTTCTGGAACTGGTGCAGCAGCTATGGTTCATACTGGTGCTACTGTTATCGATCAATTGCCACATGGTAATTATTTCCACGTCACAGCTGAAGCAGTCAACATGCATTTCAAGGAAAGAATGACAGTTGTCTTTTGGGAAATGCTAGTTGGACTTTCAATGACGATCGTCGCAACATTAATGTACGGAAATTTGTTTTAGGGGTGAAGTAAATGAAAATTGTTTTAGCACCAGATTCTTATAAGAATTCTTTGACAGCTAAACAAGTTGCTCAATCAATGCGTAAAGGATTTGAAAAAGTCTATCCTGATGCAAAGTATCTTAATGTACCAATGGCAGATGGCGGTGAAGGGACTGTTCAATCATTAGTCGATGCTAAAAATGGTCAAATTATCGCCGAAACGGTGACTAATCCATTAGGTAAAAAGACTACTGCTAAATATGGCTTGATAAATGATGGAAAAGTAGCTGTCATTGAAATGGCCGAAGCCAGTGGGATTCAATATATCAATCAATTTACTCAAAATCCATATATTACGACGACATTTGGGACTGGCGAACTAATGAAGTCGGCAATTGACCGTGGCGCTAAGACTATCATTATTGGTATTGGTGGTTCGGCAACAAATGATGGTGGAGCTGGAATGGCACAAGCATTAGGAGCCCATTTGTTAGATAATCAAGGTGAGGAATTGAGTTTTGGTGGAGCCAATTTGGTGAAGTTAGACCATATCGATACTTCAAAAATGGCATCCTTAGAGGATGTTAAAGTGATTATTGCTTCAGATGTGACTAATCCTTTAACTGGACCAAATGGTGCTAGTCATGTCTTTGGACCTCAAAAAGGTGCAAATCCGGAAATGGTCGAGTTTTTAGATCACGCTTTATCGCATTATGCTGATATTTTAAAACGTGATTTAAATAAGGATTTGGAAAATGTGCCTGGTGCTGGTGCTGCTGGTGGTTTAGGTGCGGGCTTATTGGCATTTACTGATTCTAAATTAGAATCTGGAGTCGATATCGTGATTGACTTCACTGATTTAAAAGAAAAAGTTAAAGATGCCGATGTCGTTATAACTGGTGAAGGTCAGATTGATTTTCAAACTAAATTTGGCAAAACTCCGATTGGAGTCGCTAAAGCAACGAAAGCTGTTAATCCTGAGGCAACTGTCATTGCAATTGCTGGTTCGATTGGTGAGAAAATCTCTGAACTTTATCCATTAGGAATTGATGCTATCTTCACTTGTGTTCCGGGTGTAGAAAGTTTATCAGATGCTATTCAAAATACAGATAAGAACGTTCAACAAGTGGCAGAAAATATTGCTCGCTTGATCAAAAATACGAAATAATAAATAAGTGCTTTGCCTATTAAATGGTAAAGCACTTATTTATTATTTTGATTTGGAGAAATCATAGCAGTTTTGAAAATTTACGTGTAACATGAATTGCGTTGGAATTATTTATATATAATAGTAGAAGGATGATTTTTTTGAAAAAATTAGCACCAGTTTTTGTTGGGTTAGGGGCAATTAGTTTTGGAATCCCAGCATCGCTCTTTAAAATTGCTCGACATCAAGGAGTCATTAATGGTCCATTGTTATTTTGGTCATTTTTGAGTGCCGTAGTAATATTAGGAATTATCCAAGTGATTCGTCGTCAATGGTTGCATAATCAGTATACTAATTGGCGACAAATTGGGTTAGTGATTGCTGCTGGAACAGCATCTGGTTTTACAAACACTTTTTATATTCAAGCGTTAAAATTGATTCCCGTCGCAGTAGCAGCCGTTATGTTAATGCAAGCTGTCTGGCTATCAACGCTGTTAGGATCAGTGATTCATCATCGTTTGCCATCACGCCTGCAAGTTTTTAATATTATTTTAGTTTTACTGGGAACAGTTCTTGCAGCAGGGCTGTTTCCTATTACGCAAGAAATTTCACCGTTAGGTTTGTTGTTTAGTTTCTTAGCCGCTTGTGCTTACGCTTGTACGATGCAGTTTACGGCTAGTTTAGGAAATAATTTGGATCCATTATCAAAGACTTGGCTATTGTGTTTAGGAGCTTTCTTATTGATAACGATTGTTTGGACGCCACAAATAATCCATTCGTCAGTCACTTTGCCAACGATTAAGGGGGCGTTTTGATTGCGTTATTTTCAATGGTATTTCCTCTGGTGGCTTATTCAATTTTCATGCCATATTTAGATTTAGGAATTGGACCAATTCTATCTTCATTAGAATTGCCATCATCGATCGTTGTGGCTTTTATTCTCCTAGGAGAAACAGTTGATTGGGTACAAATTGTCGGCGTGATTCTAATAATCTTGGCCGTAGTTTTGCCGGATATTTTAGGGATGCGTCAATCAAAGATTAAAGCACAAAAGTAAATTTTAAAAGTAAAAAAGGAGCTATCTTCCAAATGGAATGAAGATAGCTCCTTTTGATTAATCTTGAGCAAGTTTTTTCTTGCCAAAGGCTTTTTTATAAAGATACCAACCAATTAAGCAGGTTAAAACATCAGCTACTGGTTGAGCCCAAATAATACCGTTAAGTCCAAATAATTTTGCCAAAATAACGATTGCGATTCCTAAAATTACAGCTTGTCGTGACAAGGCCATAATTAAAGCGCTAGTTGCAGCTCCAATGGACTGGAAAACTGTTGTAAAGACTAAAATAAAACCAACTAGAGGCGTTGTAATCAGCATAGCTCGTAGCATCACGGTTCCCATTGAAACGATGGCCGCTTGATTCATGAACAACTTAATCAGTTGTGGTGAAAAAATGATTAAAATTACCGCACACACCAAAGCATAGCCGCCTTCGATTTTTAAGTCGAAATGTAAAATGCCTTTTAGCCGAGACCAATTTTTGGCACCATAATTATATCCAATCAATGGTTGAGCTCCAAAGGCAAAACCGACCATGATCATCATTACGACCATATAAACTTTTTGGACGATTCCCATGGCAGCAACTGCTTGAGCACCATAAGCGGCTAAATAAACATTTAGTAACATTAAACCAAAACTTTGTGTCAAGTTGGTTAAGGAGGCAGGAATCCCGACAGCTACGACCTCCTTAAAAGCAGGACGGGAAATATGTGCTAATTTAGGAGCTAGAGACAGCGATTTAGCGCGACGCATAAAAATAACTAATAAGCTGGTATTTACGAAGTAACCAATGACATTAGCAAAGGCCACTCCTGAAGCTCCCCAGTGGAAAACGAATAAGAAAAGCGGGTCTAGAATAATTGTTAAAACTGTTCCACTAATGGTAGCTATCATAGAAAGTTGGGCTAAACCTTCAGTTCTAATAATATTACCAGGAACCAGCGAAACGATAATAAAAGTTGAACCTAAAACTAAGACACGATAAAAGTCAGCAATGTAGGGACGAGTAGCATCAGTTGCACCTAAAAGATTCAAAATTGGGCTTTCAAAGAAAAGCAGTAATGCTGTTAAGACTAAACTTAGAGCAATCGCGATGTAAAAACAAAAACTGCTGATTCTTGCGCTTTGTTTGTAGTCATGTTTACCAAGGACTCGTGAAATAACAGCACTGCCACCGAGACCGAAAATATCACCAACGGCTAACATAAATGAGAACAGCGGACTACCTAAGGCAATTCCAGCCACCAAATCAGCGTTCCCCGTCTGAGCTACGAAAAAGGTGTCAGCAAGGTTATAAACCATACTAGCGACCATTCCTAAAACAACTGGGATAGCCAGTTGCATATAGGCTTTTGGAATTGGGGCTTTTTCAAATAAATCATTCAAAATTTTGTCACTCCTTATCTGAACAGTCGCTTGTCAGATAATATGACTTGACGAACAGAGAATATAATAAAAAACAATCATATTAATGATACGCTAGGTAAAATAAGCTCGCAAGAAAAAGTTTTGATTCTTGAAGATAATTGAGATCATCTTTAAAATTAAGCTAGATGAAAGGGTGACGATATGCAAATTGATAAGAGTTGGTATGATGAATTGAACTTAGGTGATATTAAGCAAGTTCAACCAGTCTCTGGTGGAGATATTAATTTGGCTTTTAAAATAACCACAGCACAAAAAAATTATTTTTTGAAAGTTCAGCCTAAGAATGATCAAAGTTTTTTTGGTCATGAAATTAAAGGCTTAAATTTGATCAATTCAGTAGCTAATGCTCCGCAAGTGATTAAATCAGGAACTTTCAAGAATAATGGCTATTTGATTTTGAATTATATCGAGTTTGGAACTGAGTCTCAATTTGATTTAGGTAAATTAGTGGCTCAGATGCATCAAAAGCATGCGTCAAAATTTGGTTTAAATCATGATGTCTTAAACGCTAAAAATAAAAAAATCAATACTTGGCAAGATAATTGGGCTGACTTTTACATCAACCAACGTCTAGAAGTATTGATCAAACAAGTTAAGCAAAAAAATAATTGGAATGGTTTTCGTGATAAGTTGATGAAGCAATTTGAAGAAATGATTCGTGAATACTATTCAAAAAATCCCATCACGCCTAGTTTATTACATGGTGATTTGTGGAATGGCAATGCTTCCTTTCAAGACGACCATCAGCCAATTTTGTATGATCCTGATGTTTTCTTTGGCAATCGCGAAATGGACATTGCAATGACGTTATTATTTGGTGGCTTCAGCGAAGAATTTTATCGAGGATACAATGATACCTATCCCATGGCAGACAATTGGCAAAAGCGTGTTCCTTGGTATCAAACGTATTATTTGTTAGCTCATCTGAATCTTTTTGGAGAAACTTACGGTCCTAGTTTGGAAAATGCTTTGATGAAAAGCCTAGAAAAATAAAATTATTTCTTGCGATGACTTGTCAATTACTTGGTTAGTGAGTAATACTTAAATATAAGGGTGTTTTCCTCTTGAAGGGAGTGGGCTTAGATGAATAATGAAATTAAATATATTATGGATGAATTAAACGTTGTTTATGGTTTTTATCAAGATAAATTTAGTCAAAAAAGAATTAAAAGCTATATTTTAAGTATGCCAGAGGGGTCACATATCGTTAAAGTTGAATCAGGCAATATCTCTGTTTATGACCAAGAAATCGTTTTGCCGATTGCGCAGTTCAATGACCAAACAGATTCAATCAGTTTATTGCAGGTCAATCATTCAACGGTAAAAAATAGGAAGAGTACTGATATTGCTGAAGATGCTAAGAGAATAACTGACTTAGTAAATCGTTTGATTATATTGGTTTCACCTAAATAAGAAAAGATACAAAAAAAGTTCGTCAACCGCAGAATGTTGACGAACTTTTTCTTTACTTTTATTTGAGGAGGATCTGAACGTGATTTTTAATTGTTTTCAATAATTAAATCAAGTTTGCAATTTGCATTAAGATTGGAACAACGATAACGAAGAGAACCGTTGACGTTGTAACAAGGTTTGTAGCGTAATCGACATCACCATGAGATTGGTCAACCAAGATAGGCAATACGGCTAAACCAGGAGCAGCTGATTGAATGATGAATGAACTGCTTTTTAGTGAAGGCAATGTGTTACCTGTCATTGATCTACCAACTAAGATAATGGCAATCATAAGTGCAGGGGCGATAATGAATCTACCGATTAAGGCAAGAATTGTATCGCGGTCGAACTTAATAGATTTCAAACCAGCATCGGCTAAAATAATACCAATGTAGATAAGTGACATAGGTGTAACGATACCACCAACCATGTCTAAGGTCTTATTGATCCATTCTGGAACTGGGATAGCAATAAGTAAGAATACTAATGAAACTAAGAAACCAACAAGTGGAGCAGGTAGAAGTTTCTTCCAGTTGAAGTCCTTCTTTTCACCCTTATCAACCGTTGGATCATCACTTGAGATGAAGAAGATACCAACAGCCCAAGTTGAAATTGTGTTCATAACATAGTAAACAAGGAAGTAAGGTAAACTCTTGTCACCGAACAAAGCCATATTTAAAGGTAAGCCAATGAAGATTGTATTAGCATTGACGAACATGTTAATGAAAGTACCACGACGTCCTTTTCTAATATGGAAGATCTTTGTTAAAAGCCAAGCTACAATGTAGCCAATTGTAAAACTGGCAAAGGTGAAGACCAAACCACCTGATAAACTTGCTAATTTGTCTCTTGTCAAATACTTAAGAACAGAAACAAAGATTGAAGCAGGTAAGGCAATCTTCATGATAATGAATGAAATATTACCCTTAAATTCGTCGCCTAGTTTACCTGAGCCTCTAAGCCAATACCCCAAGGCAATAACTAGAACGATTTCAGCAACACTCTCTAATGAAGTGATAAATGCAGCCATAAATTAATTCCCCTTTTTTGAAAATTTATATATTAATATTTAGGTTCCCATTTTAGATCGGCAACAGCTTTTTTAGCATCTGTTGCATCTGATAAGTTTTCGTCAATTGCTTGTTGAGCAACCCCTTCGGCAACTGTGATACTGAACTTATCAAGTTTTGAAACTGGAGGCAATACAGCAGCACCAGCTTCTGAAGCATCAACGATACCACCCAATGAGTGAGCAGCTTTATTGATCATGCCATCGCTAAGCAACTTAGCGTTAACAGCAGTAGCACCAAGACCGAGTCCAGGATATACTAAAGCGTTATTAGCTTGTCCGATGTTGTATGTAGTACCATTGTATTCGATAGGATCAACAGGAATACCTGTAGCAATAAGTGCTTTACCATCAGTCCACTTCAATAGGTCTTCTGCCTTAGCTTCAGCTAATTTAGTAGGATTTGAAAGTGGGAAGATAATTGGACGTTCTGTGTGAGCGGCCATTTCTTTAATGATTGATTCTGTGAAAGTACCAGGTTGTGTTGATGTACCAACTAAGATTGTTGGGTGAACTGCTTTAACGACAGCTTCCAAGTTTGTTAATTCATCAGCATTGTCAAATTCACTACGTTTTCTAGTGAATGGCTTTTGTTCTGGTGTAAGATCTTCTGTATCATCGAACAAGAGACCTTGCTTATCAACGAGGTAGAAGTGTTTCTTAGCTTCTTCTTCTGATAAGCCTTCTTCAACCATTGAGTCAAAGATTCTCTTAGTAATACCAGCACCAGCAGTACCAGCACCAAATGATAGATAAACTTGGTCAGTAAGCTTTTCTTTAGAAATGTTCAATGCACCAAGGATACCAGCAAGTGTAATAATACCTGTACCTTGAATATCATCATTGAATGTAAGAATCTTATCTTTGTACTTGTTTAAGATGTTGGCAGCATTGCTACGACCAAAGTCTTCAAAGTGCAAGTACATGTCAGGGAATAAGTCTTCGGCAGTTTCAACAAATTTGTCAACAAAGTCGTAGTACTTGTCGCCTGTAACACGTTCGTGGTGATTACCCATGTAAAGGTCGTCATCAAGTAATGATTTTCTGTTTGTACCAACATCTAAGACAACTGGTAAAACAGTTCTTGGGTCAAGGCCAGCAGCAGCTGTGTAAACCATTAGTTTACCAACTGAAATATCAACACCTTGAACACCCCAGTCGCCAATACCAAGAATTCCCTCACCGTCAGTAACAACGATCAACTTGATATTACGACCAGCAGCAGCGTTCTTCAATGAAGCTTCGATATCATCTTGGTCATCAATTGATAGGAATGCAGCATTTTGTGGATCTAAGAAAAAGTGACTGTAGTTTTCGATTGTATCAGCAATAGTTGGATCATAAACGACTGGCATAAACTCGTTTACATGTTCACTGAACAATTTGTAGAACAAAGTAACATTTTCATTAAAAATATCCATTAAGTACATTCTCTTAGCAAGAAATGTATCTTTATTGGAATAGTTTTCGTAGGCTTGTTCTACTTGTTGGTCCAATGTTTGAACAAATGGAGGTAGTAAGCCTTCGATATGATTTTCTTTTCTCTCTTCCTTAGTAAAAGCAGTGCCCTTATTTAAGAAATGATTATTTAGTAAATCTAAACCAGTGTATTTCATAAATTTAATGCCTCCTAATTAACTTTCGAATGGAACTATACAGCATAATAAAAAACATAGTCAAATATGTTATTATTAATAAATAAAATTTATAGGTGAAAAACATGAATCTAAAAGATTATCAATATTTTAAAAAATTATCTGAATTAAAGAACTTTTCAGAAACGGCCAAGTTCTATAAAGTTAGTCAACCCACGATAACTTATTCACTTAAACGACTTGAAGAAACTTATGGTATTTCTTTAGTAGAACGGAAGAGCTATGCGAACTCGCTTTCATTAACTGAAGCTGGACAGCAATTATTAGTCCATATTAATAGGATACTTCTGGAAAATGATTTAATTGAAGAAGATATGCATCGTATTAAAAGAGACAAGATTGTAATGGGGTGGCCACCGATTATTACAAATTATTTAATTCCCAAAGTCTTTGACAAATTAAAACAAAACGGATTGCTTAACACGATTGTTCCAGTATCCGAAGGTTCTCGAGAACTATTGTCTAAACTAAAAAATGGAAAATTAGATATATCTTTTTTAGGAACAACTACCTTGCCACAAGAAAATCATCTTGATTATCAAATCATTAAGAAGCATCAGTTTAAATTTATTGCTTCAGCTAAAAGAGATACTTCAAAAATAACTACGATTGAACAATTATTTGATGAAGATTTTATCTCATTGGATGAAAGTTCAGTTCACAAACAAGTTCTACAAAATATCGAGGAACGCTATAATGTTTCCCCGTATACTACCTTTCAAACTGCTGATTACAAGTTGATGTTAAACCTTGTTCAAGCAGATAAAGGAATCAGCTTCGTAACGCAGACAGCATTTGAAGGAGTACCTGGAATCAAGGAAGTCAAGCTTGAGGGGGTAAAATTGCCGCCATTTTATATACTTTTTGTATACCGCCACAACATGATAAGTGATAAAACGCTCAAACAATTGATTGATGTTTTTAAAAATATATAGATATTATTTTATAAAACATTCGTGGTATACAGGTATAGTCCAATAACGTTATAATGTATTTGCCAATTAGTATTGGTGGATTAATCTATAGATAATATTTATGCTTATTATCTATTTGTCGACATAGTTTTTGTTCAAATACAATATACAATTATTTATACCTCATCAATATAATAAACTATATTGTGTTTTTATTACATTATTTGCACTTTTTACGGTAAATATTTTTGGGATTTATGGGATAGAAAATGTTTAATTGACGAGAAATGCTATTGTAGAGCCAATTTGGCTAATTTTACTGTTTATTCAGAAATTTATAAAATTATGCTTAATTTATATAGGAGTCAAATTTTGAAAGTAATTGTGATATCATTGGTACGAAGAGGAGATTAATCCTATGTTTCCTCTTTCTTGATAATTTCATGATTATAATAGTTTAAACTATTGTCGATTTAATGGTGGTTCCTCCCTGAGCTACCATTTTTTTGTGTTCAAATTTTCTATACTGGCGAAAACTGCGATATATGGGCATTGATGCATTTTTCTATGGTATAATTTTTCATAACAAGCCATTTAGGAGTTTTTAGTATGAATTACAATGAAAGTCAACAAAAAGAAATTGCTAATTACGCAATGGAGCATGACAACAATTACAAAGCAACCGGTGAAAAATATGGAATTTCATATCAACAAGTGGCTGCTTGGGTTAGAAAGTATAAGAATAACGAAAGTAAGAAAGCAACAAAACCAGCTGCAAAGGCCACGACACTTGATGTACTTAGTCGAAAAGATCCTGTTTTAGAGGCGCAATTAAAAGAAGTCAAGAAACGATTAGGATTAATTTAAAATGAAAAAAGTCATTTTTGTTTGTCTGGGAAATATTTGCCGTTCACCAATGGCTGAAATGATGATGAAGGATTTAGTTAAAAAAGCAGGCTTGGAAAAACAATTTCAAATCGAATCACGTTCCACATCGACTTATGAAATAGGCAATGGTCCACATCCTGGTGCACTTGCCGAATTAAAGCGTCAAGATGTTCCGATAATCAAGCATCAGGCTAAACAAATCACGCAGGATGATTTTGATAGTGCTGATTTGATTATTGGTATGGATCAACAAAATATTGTTAATTTAAAAAAGATGGCTCCAAATAAAGATCAAGAAAAAATTCATCTTGCTTTTGAGATTTTGAATCAGAATAAGGAAGTAGAAGATCCTTGGTACGATCATAAATTCAATCGGACTTATCAACAATTGAAAAAATTGTTGCCACTTTGGCTGAAAAAAATATCTGAGAAATAAAAAAATCATCGACTCAATCGAGTTGATGATTTTTTTTCGTTCTAATAACATATGAATCTAATAAAATACGGCTGATAACTTGAAGAGGTAAACGAGATCTAACTTCATAATCTGGAAAATAAGAAGTTTGAGATTTAAAACCTAATAAAATCATATCAGAATATTTTGCGACGGAACTGTTTTCACTAGTTGTAATGGTCAAAGTACTGACGCCATTTTTATAAGCATTCTTTGCGCCAGTGACCAGTTCTTTAGTTTCGCCGTTTAAGGTGATTAAAATGACTAAGTCTTCTCGTTTGATGCGTTTACTCATCGTGATAATAATATTGGGGTCGGAACTCATAATGCAATTTTTGCCAAGAAGTTGGAGTTTTGTGGTCATTTCATTGGCGATGAATTCTGAAAAACCACGAGCAAAGATATAAATATCAGCCGAATCTTTGATTTTTTGAATAGCATCTTCAATCGTTCCAATATTGATCATTCGTAAAGTGTTGTCGACTTCGTATTTATTTTTGAAAATGGCTTGTTTGATATCATGGTCAACTTTTTCAAGATTTTTATATTTGAAATTGTTCTGCGTACTAGCAGTCAATTGTTGGCGAAAATCGGTGTAGCCAGTATAGCCTTTCTTTTTCATCGTTCTAACAATCGTTGCGGTGGAGACATTAGCATCTTCGCTCAATTTGATGATTGATAGATTAGGGATGTCAGTTAGATTTTCTTGGATGTATTGCCATAGGAATTCTTCTGAAGAACTTAATTTGTCATTCATTAATAATTAATCCTCCTGAAATTGTAAAGCATTTTTCATAAATTTTCGTTAATTAAACGTTTATGTAAACATTTACATAATATCACATTGTATGATGAATCTAAGAAATGGGAAAGGGGTCAGATGATGATTTATACATGTACTTTGAATCCAGCCATAGATTTGTTTATTGAAACAGATCATTTAAAGCCGGAAGTCGTTAATCGGACTAATAGTTATGATATTCAGCCAAACGGAAAGGGTGTTAACGTTTCCTTCATCTTAAAAGATTTAGGGATTGATAATACTGCTTTAGGAGTTGGCGGTGGATTTACTAGTAAGTTTATTGAAGAATCCCTTCAAAAAGAGGGGATTAAAACTGACTTCACTCATATCGAAGGAATTTCTCGCATCAATGTTTTTACGCGTGTTCTGGAAAATGATACAGAATTTAAGCAAGTAAACAATGGACCTGAAGTGAGCTCTCAAAAAGAAGCTGAATTCTTAGAAAAAGTTGCTCAGATAAAAAAGGGCGATAAATTAGTCGTTTCAGGTAGTTTTTCTAAAGGCATTGCACCTGAAACCATTGTTAAAATCTCACAAATGGCAAAAGAACAAGATTTTGACTTGATTGTCGATACTAGCTATCCGGAAGTTGTTAAAACATTGCCACAGAATCCTTATCTCCTAAAACCAAATAATGAGGAATTAGCTTCTTGGTTCGATGAAGACGGAACTAGTGATTTGGATACACTTGTTAAATATTCTAAAAAATTGATTGCAAAGGGTGCACAGAACATTCTTTTGTCAATTGGGAGTAAAGGGGCCTTATTTGTCAATAAAGAACAAGTTCTTTATGGAAACGCTCCTAAAATTAAAGTTGTTAACACAGCTTGTTCCGGTGACACAATGTTAGGCGCTTTTGTTGCAGGCATCGAACAAAAACTTTCATTAAAAGATAATTTGAAACGAAGTATTGCTGCTGCTAGTTCAACAGCAAGCGTTTCTGGATTAACTGACTTTTCAGATGTTAATGTTCTAATGGATCAAATTAAAATAACAGAAATGGAGGCCTAAATATGGCAAAGTATCAGATTATTGCAGCGACAGGCTGTCCAACTGGAATTGCTCATACTTATATGGCTCAAGAAGCCTTAGAAGAATCCGCTAAGAAAAAGGGGATTACTATTAAGGTCGAGACTCACGGACAATCTGGTGTTGAACATGCACTTAGTCAATCAGAAATAGATCAAGCTGATGGTGTTATTATTGCCGCTGATAAGGATGTTGATATTGATCGTTTTGACGGCAAGCGCTTGGTCAATGTTTCAGTAACAAAAGGTATGAAAGAACCAGATGAATTAATTGATAAAATTTTAAATGATAAAAATGTTCCAGTCTATCATAGTGCTGGTTCCGCAAAAGAAAGCAGTTCTGAAGAAGCTGAATTGACAGGGACATTTTGGCATAAACTTTATGTTTATCTGATGAATGGTGTTTCGCACATGTTGCCATTAGTTGTCGCTGGTGGTGTTTTGACTGCTGTATCATTCTTCTGGGGTATTAATTCTGCTGACCCTAAGAGTGCCGAATATAATTCTATCGCTGCCTTGTTGAATACTGTTGGCGGTTTCGCCATGAACTTGATGGTACCTGTTCTTTGTGCTTATATTGCTGAGGCTATCGGTAAGAGAACTGGGTTGGTCATTGGTTTTGTTACTGGGATGATTGCTTATACTAACGGAACTGGATTTTTAGGTGGCATTTTAGGTGGTTTCTTAGCCGGATATGTTGCCGTATTATTAGCGAAATTATTCAAAGGGATTCCAAAGTCTCTTGATGGATTGAAATCAATTTTCATCTTCCCAGTTTTGGGAGTTTTGATTTCCGGAACAATCATGTGGTACATGTCAGTACCTATGAAAGATTTAAACCAAGGTATGATGTCATTTCTAAAGAGTATGGAAAATTCTAGTCCAATTCTTTTAGGATTGATCGTCGGAATCATGTGTGCTGCCGATATGGGTGGTCCAATCAATAAGGCTGCTTATTTAACAGGTACTGCTTTGCTTGCTCAAGGTAATTATTTCTTCATGGCCGGTGTTTCAGCTGCATGTATTGCACCACCACTAGCTACTGGATTTGCTGTTTTGTTCAATAAAAAAGCTTATACAGCTAAGGAACGTAGTGCTGGATATGTTAATTTCTTACTAGGATCGACTCACATTACTGAAGGGGCTATTCCTTTTGCCGCAAAGAATCCTTTGTTGAATTTACCATCATTTATGATTGGTTCATCGATTGCAGCTATTTTAAGTTATGTAACTAGAATTTCTGTTCCAGCACCTCATGGTGGTTTCATTGTTTTGCCATTAGTAAATAAACCATTCCTTTGGGTTCTTTGGATTGTAATCGGTGCTTTAGTATCAGGATTCTTACTCTCAATCATCGCTGGACGTCAAAGTAAACATGATGCACTCGTAACAAGTGCTGGTGAAGTTTCAGTTGATGAAGAACCTGCTGAACAAACTAGTTCTTCGAATAGTTCCAGTGCTGATTTAAGTGAAATTTTGAATAAAAATAATATTGCCTTAGATGTCGATGTTGCGTCACGCGACGAATTATTACAATATTTGGCTGATTTCTCAAAGAAGTTGGGCTATGCTACTGATACAAAAGCTGTTTATCAAAAATATTTAGCTCGTGAAAAAGAAAGTTCAACTGGGATGGAGAAAGGCATTGCCATTCCACATGCTCAAGATAAGACAATCAAGAACTCAGCTATGTTGATTGCTAAATTAAAGAAGCCCATTGACTGGAAGACTTTTGATAATCAACCAGTTGATATCGTAATTTCATTCTTGATACCTGATGAAGATAGTGGCGATAGTCACCTAGAATATCTTTCAAGTACTTCTAAGCTATTGATGCATAGTGAATTCGTTGATTCATTAAGAAAAGCTAAGACTAAAGATGAAATTTTGAATCTATTTCAAGAATAAATAAAGTAATTAAAAGGACTGTCAGAAATGGCAGTTTTTTTGTTTTGAAAGCATTATCATATAAAAAAATGTATCATTGAATTAAGAGGTGAAGATTAATGACAGAAAAAACATCGCTTTGGCAAAGGATTAAGAATCATTTTAAAAAATCACCGAATTCAGATGATGCTCCAAAAAGAACTGTTGTCATCGTTACTAATGATAATAATGTGCCAAATAATCGGCCTCGAGTTGATAAGATGAGTGATTTCTCAAAAGTTTTGGTTGCAAGCGATATTATTTTAGACGTCGATGCTTCATCAAAAATTGAATTATTGAAGTATATTGCTAAATTTGCCCATGAAACTGATTCAAAAATTGATTCTGAAGCACTTTACGGAAAATTGATTATGAGAGAAAACCAGGCTTCGACGCAAATGGGTGGAGGAGTCGTCATGCCTCATGCAATGGATTCGTCAATTTCCAAGTTACGTGCGATTATTCTTAAGCTCAAAAACCCAATCGTTTGGGCACAGGGTGAAAAAGTTGACGTGGTAGTTAGTTTGTTAATACCTGATCCAGAAAAGGATTATCAACACGTTCCTTATATGTCGACTTTAGCTCGTTTGATGCTAAAAAAGGATTTTTTGAAGTCGCTTAAACAGGCAAAGTCATCTGAGGCAGTTCTTAGGCTATTTTCTTAGGTGAAATTTAAACTTTTTTGTTACTTTTACCAAAGAATTAAGTCGATAATGATATACTGTATAGTATCAGCTATGTAGAACATTGGAGGGGTTTATTTGCAAGGTCAATTAGATGTTCTTACAGTAGTAATTAGGTTGTTATTATCAGTTCTGTTTGCCGGAATAATTGGTTTAGATCGAGCCTATAAGCATCGACCAGCTGGTTTGAGAACCCATATTCTAGTGTGCTTAGGAGCTTGTATCGTCGCAATGATTCAAAAGAATATTGGATTCAACGCTTTACAAGTTGCTCAACAATATCCACAATTAAAAAATGTCTTACGGGCTGATGATGCTCGTTTGATTGCGCAAGTCATCAGTGGTATTGGCTTTCTTGGTGCTGGTACGATTATCGTTGAACACCATTCGATTCGAGGACTTACTACAGCAGCCAGTTTATGGGTCGTTGCCTGTTTAGGCTTAGCCATTGGAATGGGCGACTATATCATTGCTATTGCTGGATTTATTGTCGTTTATGCGGTTTTAGGATTCTTGAAGAAAATTATCCGGATTAGTCCAGTTCGAAAGTTAAAGATTGAATATAAGCATAAAGTTGATACGAAGAAATTTATTGATGATTTCTTTCAAAAAAATAATATCACGGTTGAAGGTGTTCGCTTTAGCGTAATGAATCGTGATAATATCAAGGTCTATACTAATGTTTACTCGATCGATTTTGGTAAGAGTTTAGATTACGTCGATATTGTCGAGGGGTTGTCAATGAACGATAATATCATTAAAGTAGAAACTATTAATGTTTAAAAAAATATTCCCGAGTTACTCGAGAGTATTTTTTATTGGGAATTTTTATAAAAAGATATTTAAATTTTTAAATGGCTTAAATTGATTGTATTTACATTTGAGCTTTGATATCTTTAAATTATTGGGGGAATTAAATGATAAGACATTTACCGACCAGGGTCTTAATTGTCTTTTTATGCCTTTTTTTATTGTTAATTATCGGTTTACTTACTCCGAGGGATGAAATTGCCGGTAGTATTCAGGAAACTAAAATTGCCATGGCTAACAGGTCCAAGCAAAAAACAGTTTCAGAATTTAATAAAGAGCGTAAAGAGTACTCGTATGTATCATTTGATAATTTGTATTCAAATACTGACTTGTATTATGGAACGAAGATTTATCAAGTTGGACATATTAAGAATTTTGATTCGGCACATAAATACTTATTAATTGCGTTAGATGGAAATGATAAGTCGAGGACTATCAAGTTAAAATATAATTTATCTAGCTTCGCGCGTGGGGACGTTGATTTACAGGAAAATGATCCTGTTAAATTTTACGGGCGTGTAATGTCAACAGATAGTTATGTTAATGAAAAGGGACGAGATGTTAGTCGACCAGTTGTTTCAGCCGATTTTATTCAAACAAAAAATAATAATCGTAGTGATAATAATGGTATTGTTTAAAAAAAGACCTAGGGCAAATTGTCCTAGGTCTTTTCTTAAAGGAATTCTCTGTTAAAGAAATAGTAAAATAAATGGCATTCACTTATAGAAAGTGACATCAAAACAAGAGAAGTTTTATTTTTTATCTTTTAGATTCTTTTTATCTGTTGCAGCTTTTTTCTTATCTGCAGCATCTACGCGTTTTTCGTTTTCTTTTACATCATCGGGAAGAGAGGCAAATTTATCAAATAAACTGCCAAAATTGCTTTCACGTTTCACTGTTAGGCCCATCGGTATCAGCCCCTTTCAAGTTTTCTAATCTTTAAATTTCTTCTTTATTCTTAAATACATTATAGTTCCTTTTTTTAAAAATGACAATTCCCTGAACTAAATGTTAGGGAATTGTCATTTTGTCATTAAATAGTAATCAAAAAGCTAATTAAGCTAATTCAATTTTGCCAGTGGCAATAGGTAGCGTTACGTGAGTATCATATTTACCAACAACACCGGCAACTGTGTCAGGTAATTTCAAATCTTTAGCAACGCCGTGAATATAAATAACACGTTTGTCTAATTCTAAGTCGTCGCTGCCAAAGACTTCTTTAAATTTAGCTTGTAGCTCTTTTAAAGGAACAGTGATTTCATATTCAAAGTGGCCATCAGCGTCAGAGACTGGGTAATTGTCATTTGGAACATTCATATGATGTGGAGCATTGTCGAAAGGAACCATGGTGGTACCAGAAACACTTTCTGTTTCAGGGAGATCGACTAGACCATCATGATTTTTGTCTTGATCCATGGTTGCAATTTGAGCATCATTGCCATCAGGGAAGCCGTGAAAATGCTCCCAGTGTTGAGTATTGGCAGGGGTATCGAACATTTCGATTTTAATCTTCAGTTCGTCGTCAGTTTCCTCAAATTCTGCTTTGCCATGAGCTTTGGTGCCGATAAATTCATCATTCAAAGGTACAATATTTGCAATGTACTTCTTACTCATAAAAAATCCTCCTTTAAAAAACAATTTTGACATCATTATTTTAAAATAAATAAAAATCATTGGCAAGAAAGCGGTTTTACTATAAATTGGTATAATTAAGTAGCAGTTAATTTGACAATTATCAAGATTACCTTAATATAGGATAAGTTCGAACTAAGAGGGAGGGGTATTCAATGGCGACACAATATCTTGAACATAAATTAAGCCTGTTACCTCCACGTCCGGGTTGCTATTTAATGAAGGACATCAACTCGAAGATAATTTACGTTGGAAAGGCTAAAAATCTCAGAAATCGTGTGAGATCATACTTCAAAAGTTCCCATGAAGGAAAGACTGCTCGTTTGGTTTCAGAAATTCGCGATTTTGAAACGATTATTACTTCTAATGATAAAGAAGCATTTTTGCTTGAAATCACACTGATTCAAAAACATCAGCCATATTATAATATTAAATTAAAACGAGGCACTGGTTACCCATATATCAAGATAACCAATGAACGAGATCCCAAGATGGAAATTACTGGCCTGATCAAAAAAGACGGAGCCTACTATTTTGGACCTTATCCAAACGTTTGGGCAGCCTCTAATACCTTGAATTTTTTGCAAAAGGTTTATCCTCTACGCAGATGTCAGGGGAATTTAGGTCGACCTTGTTTGTATTATCATATGGGGCAGTGTCTCGGTGCTTGTTTCAAAACTGTTCCCAAAGAAAAATACGATGCTCAAATTGAAAAAATCAAGAAATTTCTCGGTGGCAATGTTGCTGAAGTCAAGGGTCAATTAGAGGACCGAATGGAAAAGGCTTCTGCCAAAATGGAATTTGAACGTGCCGCTGAATTGCGTGACCAAATCAAATATATTGAGACGACAGTTGAGAAGCAAAAAATTATTTCTAATGACAGTACGCCTCGAGATATTTTTAATTATTATGTCGAAAAAGGTTGGATTTCAATTCAAATCTTCTTTATTCGTCAAGCGCGTTTGATGAAACGTGAAAAAAGGGTTTTTGCTTGTATCAACAGTCCAGAAGAAGAATTATCAACTTTTATTCTTCAATTTTATAATCGACGCAATCAGGTCCTGCCAAAAGAGATTCTCGTGCCTGATAACTTGGATAAAGATACTTTATCTCAAGTGTTAAATATTCCTTTTAGAACGCCTCAAAGAGGCCAAAAAAAGGATTTAATGGATATGGCAGCTGAAAATTCTAAATTAGTCTTACAAGAAAAGTTTCGCTTGATGGAATTGGACAATCGCCAGACCTATGGAGCTCAGAAGCAGATTTTTGATGCGCTAGATTTGCCTTATGGGCACATCATTGAATCCTTTGACCATTCACACATTCAAGGAACAAATCCAGTTTCAGCCATGGTTATGTTCCAAGATGGTCGTCCTCAAAAGAGCGGCTATCGAAAATATAAGATTAAAGGCGAGGTTGAACACCAATCGGGTGCTGATGAAGCGGCAAATACACGTGAGGTGATTTATCGGCGGTATTCGAGATTGATTAAGGAAAATGGTTCACTGCCAGATTTAATTCTCATGGATGGTGGTATCATTGAATTGCGTGCGGTAATGGATGTCTTAGTCAACGAATTAGGAATCGATATTCCAGTTGCAGGGATGGTCAAAGATGATCACCATAATACATCGCATTTGATTACTGGCGAAGATGGAGTTTTTGTACCATTAGACCGTAAGAGTCAGGGATTTTATTTATTGCAACGAATACAAGATGAAGTTCACCGCTTTGCGATTACTTTCCAGCGTAAGACTCGGAGTAAGAATGCTCTTTCGTCACGTTTAGACAGTATTCAAGGCGTTGGTCCAAAAACTAGAACTAAATTGTTGAAGAATTTTGGCTCAGTTAAGAAGATGAAAGAAGCTTCTATCGAGCAATTTACTGACTTGGGAATTCCTAAGACGACTGCTCAGACAATTAAAATTACGTTAGCAAGTACGAATTTTCATAAAAAATACTATAAAGGTTAATATTGGGGGATTTAGATGATTACATTAAAATCAGAAAGAGAAATCGAAGGGATGCGCGAATCTGGTAAAATCTTGGCTGGAGTTCATTTGGGACTTCGCGACATGATTAAGCCAGGAATTTCAGCTTATTCAATTGAAGAATTTGCTAATGACTATATCGAGAGTCACGGTGCAACTCCTTCAGAAAAGGGCTTTGAAGGCTATAAATATGCTACCTGTGTCGATGTCAATGATGAAGTTGCTCACGGTACACCCAGAAAAGATTTAATTCTTGAAGAAGGCGATGTAGTTAAAGTCGATATGACTGTTAACTATAAAGGTTATGAAAGCGACTCTTGTTGGAGTTATGGTGTCGGTTCCGTTACTCAAGAAACATCTGATTTAATGGAAGTAACTAAGAAATCACTTTACCTTGGAATCGCCCAAAGCGTTGAAGGCAAACGTTTAGGCGATATCGGATATGCCATTCAACATTATACAGAAGACGAACATGGCTATGGAGATGTTAGAGAGCTCTGTGGACATGGAATTGGACCTACAATGCATGAAGAGCCTGATGTCTTGCATTATGGTGAACCAGGCAAAGGCTTGCGTTTAAAGAATGGTATGACAATTACCATCGAACCTATGATTAATGAGGGTACTTGGGAAATCGTTGACCGCTCACTTAAAGACCCAAACGATGATTGGATCTATTATGCTAGTGCTGATGGCTCATGGTCAGCTCAATATGAACATACTTTAGCAATTACCGAAGATGGTCCCAAGATTTTGACCTCTCAAGACGCTGCTGAAGATGAAAAGTACTTAACTTGGGCTCGTAAATATTTAAAAGAACACAAACAAGCTTAATTGAACTTTTGATTAATGCCAAGACATAACGTAGCTAGTTTTCAATTTTTATTCAACACTAAAAATTCATAATTTTTTATCATTATCGAAAAAAGAAACCACTTCAAATTAAAAGTGATTTCTTTTTTTTAGTTCAAATCAATATTTAAAGCTCCAAGAAGTTTTGGTTAGATAAAGTTCATTTGGTTCAAGAGTGATGGATTGTAAATGATTTTCGGCGCTTGGAGGTATTTGTGTTTCCAAAGCAATTCCCGCATACTTCTTGAAATTATGAGTAATGCCAGTGCAATTAAAATGATTTCCGGTGTAGACGACAATACTTGGAGCGGTCGTTCTTAGAGTCATTGATCTCTTTTTGTTTGAAGAGTAAAGCTTAATTGCAGGTGCTAATTTTTGGTTCAAAATGAAGGGATGATTCAGTCCGTTTTCATTCTTAATCTGATAATCAGATGAATCCAGAGCTTGTTTGATAGTGTTTGCTTTTCGAAAATCAAAACAATTATTAAGAACTTTTTTGGGTTTGCCAAAGGGAATATGATTTTTGTCCAATTGCAAATATTTATCAGCATTTATTTTTAAAAAGTTATTTTCAACAGTTGTCTTAGGTCCATCTAAGCAAAAATATACATGATTGCCTATGTTGCAAAGGGTTGTCTCATCAGTAAAAGCCGAAACGGAATAAAAGAGTGTATCTTGGTCATTTAAAAGGTATTTTACTTTTATATTTAAATTGCCAGGATAATTATTAGTGAAAGCTTTATCTAAATAGTAAAAACTAGCACTGCATTTTGTAGCCGATTGCTTTAGTTCAAATTTAAAATTCCTAGTATCCAATCCCTTGGTACCACCATGTGAATGAGTAATATTGTTTTCATTCAATTCCAAATGATAGGTTTTTGAAGAGTTTTTTTGCCAAATACCTGACTTGATTCTACCGATAACTCGCCCAATTGTTCCACCCAGAAAATTTCGCTCTTTGCTATAGTCTTCTGGTTTATCCAGACTTAAAATTAAATCGACTAATTCGCCATTTTCGGTAGGAACCAATATTTTTTCAAGTGTTGCTCCATAATTCAGAAGTTTAACTATCATGCCGTTGTTGTTTTGTAATGTAATTTCGTACTGATTTTTTGAGTACTGAACTTTAGAGGTTTTTATCATAAGTTATTTTTAATATGCTTGATTTCTTGGAAGTGATTTGTTAAAGCGTCAATTTTAGCAAACATTTTTTTGGCAGTAGTAGTTTGATTTAATCCTAAATATCCTAAGCCCATCAGGTAATAGCAGTTAATACTATTTTTGTTTTGAGGATTTTCATCGAATAAAAGTGAGTCAGGTAAAGATACGGCAAAGTAATCGGCAGTTATTTTATCAAAGAGATGTTTTTCACCATAAGTAATTAGTTTGTGATATTTTGCTACAGCCCTTTCAGGCTTTCCAAGTTGCTCCCAAGCTAAACCTTGATAGTAAATAGCATCTGCTGGTTCATCATTGTAATACAGCATATTGGTTGGTTCATTAATACCTTTTGTAGCATCAGTGAGGTAAAAGTTAGCATTTTGGGAATCATTTATCAATTTATACGCCAGGCCCAAATAATATGTAACAATATTTTCGTGAAGAGTAACTAGCTTACCTTCGCCAATATTTTCTGGATAGGTCAATGCTTTGGTCAATTTTTCAATTGCTTTTAAAGGATGCTTTTCTTTAAGATCAATTTTAGCCAATTCAACTAAGGAATATTTATATTGAGTGCTTACTTTACCTTCTCCTCCTTCCCAGGGATGAAAGTTATGTGCCATGATTTTTTTGTAGGCTTCTTGATATTTTCCAGTGTCATTTAACAAGGTTATTAGTTGAATGTAACTGTCATCTCTTTCTTCAACTAATCTTTCATTTGAAATTAAGAATTTCAAACGATCGTTTAAAGAAAGATTCATTTTTTCATATAGAGTATCTAATTCAAAAACTAAACGGGTATTATTGGGGTCTAATTTGAAAGCTTTTTCTAAGGACGATAAAGCTTTATCAGGATTATTGTCTTTATTAAAATATTTGATTGCCAAATTACGATAGGCCATCGAATAATTTGGATTTAATTGAGTACATTTTTCCCAATATTCTTGAGCTAGGTCATAATTTTTTCGGTCATAGTGGAGATTACCCAGATAATAATTGGCTAAGCCATCTTGAGGATTCAATTTAATGATTTTTTGTAAAACTAAAATATCAAATAGATTATTAGGGAAAACATAGTTTGGTGATAAATTAGCACCTGTTTGAGCGTGTTTTAGAGCAGTTTCTTTTTGATTCAATAAATCAAAAATATAAGCTAAATAATATTCTTTTAGAGGATTTTTTGATTTAGATAGATTTAAGACATTAATTGAATCTTGATATTGGCCAGCTTCAATAAGCAATGAGGCCAAAGTTAAAACATCGTTTAATTTAGTGCTTGATTTAGAAAGTAATTCAGTATTTTTTTGATTGTTTGGATTGATTGAAACTGCCTCATACAATAATCCTAAATTTAAAGGATCGATTTCTAAACTTTTTTCAATAATTTTTTGAGCAGTTTGAGATTTACCTAATAGGTTTAATACGTGAGCTTGAAGAAAACTATTAGTGGTATCACGATAATTGTCGTTTAAGGCTTGTTGAATAAAGCTAAGAGCTTTTTGATAATCTTTTTGTCGAAGCTTTAATTTAGCCATTTCAAAGAAACTAATAGACTTAGTATTCTCTGACCAAGTGGCTTTATAGAAATCAGCGTAAGCTTCCTTGAATTGACCTTGCTTGACCAGACTCAATCCCAGGTGATACATGGGCGATCCGGAGACGGGATTAGTATTGTGTTCGTTAGAGCGTTTGATGGCATTTTTAAAATACATTTCACTTTTCTTAAATAGTCCATTCCGGAATAGAAGAAGTCCATAGGCATCATTGATACGTTCATCGTATGGATCTCGTTTGAGACCTTCCAAGTAATAATCTTTTGGTTGAAAACTTGCATGACGATATTGTTCCAAATGTTGACCAGCAAAGAACAGTTCATCATTACTTTTTATGTCTTTTGGAATAGGTATTTTTTTAGCAGGGTCAGGGATTTTTTCGATTTTCTTTTCTTTTGGCAAATATTTAACTAGCAATTCATTATTATTATCGAAAAGGCTCAAATTTAATTTATCAATTGGATAATTAATCTCTGACAATTCAGTTGTAAAAGGCTTATCGGGTGCAATATCTAAATTGATAATTTTGATGATTTGCTGGTCTTTTTTTAATTCAAGATGTGCATTCTTATATTCCGAGGTTGTATATGCAGAAATCATTAAGTGATTATCATTCTTTGTCAGATTAATTGCAGCATTAATCGTGGCATTTTTTACAGCACCTACATTTCGATAGGGCATAAAATACTCGGTTGAATTTTTTTGTTCGTGAGGTTGTAGCCAAGTAAAGTCTGGTTGATTATCAGTAAAAGTACCAACCATTAATTCAATATAAGGTCCGTCATTGTCAGTTAATTGATGATCCCAAGCTTTACCGAAATTACCGTTACCCCAAGTCCACTGCTTTTTTCCAGGTGATGTGTGATGGTCAGCTACATGTAATAGTCCAGCTCTTTTTTTATAGTCATAGTTTCCGAGAAAATCATAATTGGAGTGGGCCGCCATGTAAGAAGTTGGAACAGGGATGTTTTTGTATCTAGAGATGTCTACTCCGGAAGAGTAATCCATTTTATAATACTCTCCAGTTGCGATAGGAAAAGTTGAAACGGCTCTTTTCCCGTGATCAAAAACAGCATGTACATCAGGTGGGAAAATCGATTGAGTATTTTTATTGACTGGAACAGCGGGGTTTGCCCACCAAAGGAAAGTTTGTGGTAATTCAGTTGGATTAGAAAATGATTCTTCAAGCTTTAAGTAAGATTTGTCTTTGAAAAGTGTGAATCCAACAACTACTTTGGTGCCATACATCCGATCAACGTCGCTCATCCAAACGGTTTTTGAGCCATCAGAATTACTTTTAATTTGATAATTGATTGGTAAGTATGTGTCTGGACGGTGATGCTGTGGCCAGTTAAATTCAATTCCCCCTGAAATCCAAGGACCTGCTAAACCAACAAGAGCTGGTTTTATAACATGATTAAAGTAAACAAAATCATAGTTATTAGTTTTGTCTAGCATTCTTTGAATTCGACCACCTAATTCAGGTAAGAAGGTAACTTGAACATACTTATTTTCCAAAATGACAGCAGTATAAACTTTGTCTTCTTTAGTGTCTTCAATCTTTTCTGTTACTGGATAAGGGTAAACCTTTCCACTACTACCTTGATAGGCACGATTTTCTAAAAACATGGGGTTTTTTTCAGGCTTTCCAGTTTTATAAGTTGGAATAGTAATGTTTTTTTCAGTTACAGTAACTTTTAAATTATTTGTACTTTTAACAGTATCCATCAGCAATTATCTCCTTTGCTTTTTCTAAAGATATATTATTACTGAAACCGTTTACTTTAAATGCAAAGTTACTCACTAAAGATGGATAATCTTACACTATATTTGATTACTACTTACTGTTAAAGCTATTCATGGTATATTGGAAATGAAAATAATAAATTGAGGAGGATATGTATGCATAAATTAGAGGGATTTGCTAATGAGTACTTATTTGTTTTGCCAAATGAAATACTGAGACAATTTGATTACTCTTCTATTATTAAAGATTTATATATAACTGATTTAGGTTTTTACCCAAGAGCTAAGTACCATTATGTTCATCGTCCACTTGGGGCTAACGAGTGGGTTATGATTTTTTGTACTAGTGGAGAGGGTACAGTTGAATCACAAACTCAAAAATGGCCAATGTCAAGAGGTTCAATTATTATAATGCCTCCAGATGTGGAACATACTTATTTTGCTTCAGAAAAATACCCTTGGGATATATTTTGGGTTCATTTCTCTGGGAAATTAGTACATGAGTATTTGTCTATTCCAGCAAAGGCAAAAAATACTTTTAGATATTCAAAAGAAATCTCTGAAGATGACATTAATTATCTCATGTCCTTATTCTGGCAGATGATACAAGCTTTAACTTCAGGTTTTTCTTTTGAAGCAGTTTTTTATGATTCACAAATATTGGGTACTTTATTGGCATACATGAATATGCATTCAAAACTACCTGGTGAGAAAAAGAATATGGGAAATGAGCATCTTACAAAAGCAATTCAGTATATTTATGATCATTTAGATCAACGAATTACATTAAGGAAATTGACTAATTATTTAGGAGTGTCAGTTAGTTATTTAAGCAGGATTTTTAAGAAAAATTTGGATATGGGAGTAAATGAATTCATAACGTCAGTTAAAATTAAACAGGCTAGTCATTATTTACAGAATACTAATTTATCAGTTCAACAAATTGCTCAAGGGCTTGGCTATTCAGATCCATATTATTTTTCAAGAGCTTTTAAAAAAGTTTATAAAATTTCTCCAGTAAATTTTCGGAAAACGTATCATTCTAGTACGAGTCATACGACTGGCGTGTAAAATAGTCCATCTTTTTAGTGAAAATGTCTATTTTTATGTAAGCGATTTCAATATATTATTTTGGTGAATTCAAAAGTAGGTCTACGAAATAATAGAACAAGGGAGTTGTTTGAAATTGCTTAAACTTGATGTACGTAAACGTAATTATATTGCCGTTAGTGCAGTTAGTTTCTTTTACTTATTTGCATGGTCAGCTGCAATGTCATTCTTCGTTATTTGGTTAGGTCAAGTAATGGGAATAGGTAGTACGCAGACGGGGATTTTGTACTCTGCAAATTCTTTTATGGCTTTAGTGATGCAACCACTTTTTGGTTATGTGTCGGATAAAATCGGCTTGAAAAAGAATTTGCTATTGGGGATTCTCTTAATTTTGCTACCAATTGGACCATTCTTTATTTATGTATATGGTCCTTTGTTAAAGAGTGCCTTTTGGGTAGGTGCTATCATTGGTGGTTTGTATTTAGGATTTGTATTTAATGCAGGTTATGGTGCAATCGATTCATTCATGGATAAAATTTCTAGAAAGTATGGTTTTGAATATGGAAGATGTAGAATGTTTGGTTCATTTGGTTGGGCCGCAGCTACATTTTTAGCCGGAAGAATTATTAATATTGATCCTAATATTACTTTTTGGCTTGCTTCAGGTGCTAGTTTGTTAGCTATGATCGCTTTAGCATCAACTAGAATTGATCTTTCAGCAGAAGAAAAAGAAAAAGCCGATTCAGTCAAATTAAAAGATACTTTTGGACTTGTTAAAAATAAGAAATTTATCTTTTTATTGATTTTTATGATTGGCGTTGGTTCAATTTATGATGTTTATGATCAACAATTTGGAACTTATTTTGTTCAACAATTTTCTTCAGCAGCAGCTGGCAATAAGTGGTTCGGTGATTTGGGATCCATCCAGACATTTTTGAAGCTATCTTTTTAGCTGTTGCTCCAGTTGTTTGCAAGAAATTAGGTGCTAAGAGAACTTTGTTGTTGGCAGGTACTATTATGTCGATTAGAATCGTGGGTTCTTCTTTTCAATGGGGACCACTTTGGATAGGTGCTATGAAATGTATCCACTCGTTTGAAAAACCACTATTCTTGGTTGCTCAATTCAAGTATATTTCATTGAATTTTGATTTACGTTTATCATCATCTGTTTATTTAGGGTGCTTGTTTACTAGTTCAGCAATGTCAATTATTCTTTCGCCATTATTTGGTAAATTCTATGCTTCGATTGGATTTTCTCAAACGTATGTGATTATTGGTCTACTTGCGTGCGTCTTCACATTAATATCCAGCAAATTATTAACGGGTGATAAGAAAGCTCTTAATTACGGAAATAAATTTGCTGAGGGTGAACAAGCAACGGCATAATTAAAAAAAGGAGAATATAAATAATGAAGATTTTTGAACATTCGATAGACTTAAGAAATCAAAAAAGTGATATTCAACCAGCTTTACCACAATTGCATGGTAAAGATCCTCAGGGTGATGAATTTAGTTTTACTAATCATTATATGGTTCGAAATAATCATCCATTCTTTGGAATCTGTGGTGAATTTCATTTTAGTCGGTATAATTGCGATGAATGGGAAGACGAATTAATAAAAATGAAAATGGCTGGTATCAATATTGTTCCTACTTATGTAATTTGGAATCATCATGAGGAAATCAAAGGACATTTTGATTGGACGGGTAATAAGGATTTACGTAGGTTTATCCTATTATGTAAGAAACATTCGATTGATGTCATTTTGAGAATTGGTCCTTGGGACCATGGTGAAGCTAGAAATGGTGGTTTCCCTGATTGGCTTTATGCAGAGCCGTTAGTAACTCGTTCTAATGATAAGAGATATTTAGGATATGTTAAAAAGTTATATGATGAAATTGGGAAACAAGTTCATGGATTATTTTTTAAAGATGGTGGACCAATTATTGGAATTCAATTGGAAAATGAGTTTCAACATGCTGGTGCCGCTTGGGAAATAACTACAGGTACTAGTGGAGAATGGATTCCTTCTGGTTCAGATGGCAATGAACACATTAAAACTTTGAAAAAATTAGCTCAAGATGCCGGTATGATTGCTCCAATTTATACTGGAACTGGTTGGGGTGGTGCCGTTGCCCATACCGATACTGTCCTGCCATTATGGGGTGGCTATGCATTTTGGCCTTGGATTTTTTATGATAAAACTATCAAAAAACATCCTGCTACACCAGAATATATATATCGTGATTATCGTTATCCAACCTATAATTTTGATCCGCAATATGATCCTAAGAAAATACCTTATGCAGCCTGTGAAATGGGTGGTGGTATGACGGTATTTTACAGCTATCGTTTTAAATTGCCATATCAAAGCGTCGATGCTATGACCAATGTAAAATAGCCAGTGGCTGTAATTTTGTTGGTTATTATGTCTTTCATGGTGGTTCCAATCCACTGGGGCTTAAAACACCATATCTTAACGAAAATGCGACACCAAAAATTAGTTATGATTATCAAGCACCGTTAGGAGAATTTGGTCAAGCTAGACCTTCATATTATCGGCTCAAACGTCAACATTATTTTTTCACGACTTTTGAAAATCAATTTTGCAAGATGGAAACCGTTTTACCTAACGGAGCTCAAGATATCAAACCAGAAGATACTAATAAATTAAGATATTCGGTTAGACAAAATGATGGGTCCGGGTTTGTTTTCATTAATAATTACCAAGATCACGTTGAAAATGAAGATAAGAAAAATGAATCTATTGATTTAGAGCTAGATAATGAGAACTTGAGAATCCCTTATAATGGTGGCTTTGATTTAGATAAAGAAGAAAGTTGTATTTTGCCATTTAATTTAAATATTAAGAATATACTCCTCAAAACTGCAACTGTTCAATTAATCACCAAAGTAGGGGGAAATAAAGAAGCTTACTTTTTCTATCAACCACGTGGCATGAAGCCTGAATATGTTTTTGATGAAGATACGATTAAGGATATTCAAATTTCTAAAGGGACTATCAACAAGGTAAACGGTTCGGTTATTGTTCATCCTGAAAGTTCGGAAATAACAAAGGTTACTTTAACTGATTTAAATGACGAACAAATCGATTTATATACTTTGACTAACGAACAAAGTTTGAATTTTTGGAAATTCAATTATGGTGAGCGTGATAATGTGATTTTATCATCGGCTCAATTATTAGTAGATAATAATGGTTTGAGATTTGAGAGCTCAGATAACGAAATTAAGATTAAAGTTATCAATGGTTAGATTTCAGATGAATTGTTGAGTAAATTAACACTCAAATCGAAAAATCAATTAACAACGGACTATACGTTAACGACTGCTAAAATCAAACCTTCATTTAGTGAAGAATATATTAGTGATGGCAAGGTTCTATTAAGTGTTGATACGAATGCCCTTATAAAAAAATCCATCAAAGATTTACGACTAAAGATTGATTATCAAGGTGATATTGGCTATGCATTTTATCGAGATAAGTTGATTAATGATAATTATTCGAATGGCAGAACTTGGGAAATTGGTTTGCGTCATAATGTGAATGTTGGACACGATGAAAAGATTTATATTTCTATTACTCCAATTAGAAAAGATCAAGAAATAAAAAGTGATTCACCTATGGCTGCTAGAAGTGAAGTTGATTCAGGTGAAATAATCAACCTTGAAGAAATTAAGCTTGAACCAGTTTATGAATTTAAAGTTTAAAAAATAAGACTGAGGAACTTAATTTCCTCAGTCTTTTTATTAGGAGAATCTGATGAATAATTTTTTAATGTATGGAAATGGACTAGCACTAGTATGTTTAGTCATAGCAGTTGTTTTAACAATTAATAAGACCTCATTTACTAAAGTGATTGAAAGTCTTACAAAGTTCATTATTTCAATTATGGCAACATCCACGTTAGTTGTCGTATTAATGCGAACTTATAATAACGACATCGCTAAAGTAATTGAAAGAACATCGTTAAAATTAAATATCATCGACTTGGGATGGACTCCCGCTGCAATTATTACATGGAGTTCAATCTATAATTTGATAGTTTTATCGTTAATGATGGTAGTTAATTTAACAATGTTACATTATCATTATACAGAAACGCTAGATATTGATATATTCGATATGTGGCATTTATCTTTTGTAGGTTTATTAACCGTATATATGGGTGCAAACATTATATTAAGTTTAATTTTTGTTATGGGTTTAGGGATTTTAAAGTTAAAAAATTCTGATTTAATGAAACCAACTTTCGATGATTTAATGAATAATCAAAATAGTCCAATGACATCGACTCATATGAATTATTTAATGAATCCAATAGTTTTCCTTTTAAATGAGATATGTTCTTGGACCATTCCTAATATTGATAAAATTAATTTTGATTCGGCTAAATTAAATAAAATTGTCGGGTTTTGGGGTTCAAAATTTGCCACTGGTTTCTTCGTGGGTATACTCATTGGAATAGTGGGTAAAATTACAATAAAAGATACTTTAGGATTAGCGTTTCTTTTAGGTGCTTTTTTGGAGCTCTTCAATGTTATTGGTTCTTGGTTAACGTCATCACTGAATCCCATTATTCAAGTTTTGAGTGACAAATTGAACAAAAAAGCTGGTGGTCAAATACGTTTTATTGGCCTAGATTGGGCGTTTTTATCCAGTAGGCCAGAAGTTTGGACAGTTGCTAATATTCTAGCACCTTGTCTCATTATTGAATCATTTATTTTACCAGGGAATCATATTTTACCTTTAGGTGGCTTGATTGCTATGGGAATAACGCCATCTTTATTAGTTGTTACTCGTGGAAAAGTTTTGAGAATGATTGTAATAGGAGTAGTTGAAATTCCAATTTTTCTTTGGTCAGCAACGTTAAGTGCACCATTCATTACTTCAATGTTTAAAAATATTCTATTAACTTCAAATACAAGCATTGGTTTAATAGGTTCAGCAACTAAAGAGGGACCTATAGAACAAATATTAGCAATTATGATCGGTAAATCTTCAAAAGGTAATGTTAAATATATTCTAATAACAGTGATTTCACTTGTGATTTATTTGTTGCTATTTTATTGGTATCAAGAACAAATGAAAAAACGTAATACTCGATATATTTCAAAGTCTTCTTAAAAGATGCCAAATAGTTTCTATTTATTATATTAATAGTAAAAAAGGTTCCAAGGTGAGAGATTAATCTCAACTTGAAACCTTTTTGGTTAATTTAATTATTTATTTGCTTCTTTTTTAGCAGGCTTCCAAACACCATAGATAACACCTGAAATTATAGCACCGATAATAACGGCAACTAAGTAAAGCAAAGGCTTGTTAGCTAATGGAGTAACGAAGATACCACCGTGAGGAGCAGGAACGTTAACGCCCCAGAGTTGTGTCAAACCACCACCGATAGCTGAACCGATAACACTTGATACGATAACGTGCAATGGATCTCCAGCGGCAAATGGAATAGCACCTTCGGTAATAAATGAAAGACCTAAGATGTAGTTAGATAAACCAGCTTGTCTTTCTTGTTCAGTAAACTTGTTCTTCCAAAAAGTTGTAGCAATCGCAATAGCTAGAGGTGGAACCATACCACCAACCATGACGGCAGCCATCAAAGCACCATCTTGAGTTGCAGTAAAGGTACCAATAGCGAATGTGTAAGCAGCCTTGTTGAAAGGACCACCCATATCGATAGACATCATACCACCGAGCAATGCGCCTAGAACAACAGCATTACCAGTACCCATTGATTCAAGGAAAGCAGTGATAGCGTGGTTAACGACCGCAAAGATTGGGTCGACCATGAAGTACATAACGGCACCAGTTAAAAGCAATCCTAGAACTGGATAGATTAGAATTGTCTTCAAACCATCCAATGACTTAGGCATAACTTTAAGCCATTTCTTTAAAGCAACGATAATCCAACCAGCGATAAAACCAGCTAGTAGACCACCGATAAATCCGGCAGGACTCTTTGATGAAACAACTGAAGCAGTAGCTTGAGATGCCATATAACCACCAACGAAACCAGGTAGTAGAGCAGGACGATCACCGATTGAAACGGCAATATAAGCGGCTAAAACAGGAATCAAGAAACTAAAGGCATAATTACCAACGTTATTGAAGAACAAGAACCATTGGGACTTAGCACCAACAGAGTTTTCCAATAGGAAGGAAATAGCCATTAAAATACCACCACCAACAACGAATGGAAGCATATTAGAAATACCATTCATTAAGTCGGCGTAAATTCTTGACCAAAGCGATCTCTTTTCTCCGGAGTCGCTACTTTCTTCTTCTTCGCCACCTTCTGAGTGGAAGACAGGAGCTTTATCTTCAACGGCTAAGTTGATCAATTCTTCAGCTTTGTTGATACCATCACTAACGGGACGACTAACTAAGCGCTTGCCATTAAATCTTGGCATATCGACTTTTTTGTCGGCAGCAATGATAACACCAGAAGCACGATCGATATCGGCAGAAGTTAATTGATGTTTGACACCTTCAGAACCGTTAGTTTCAACTTTGATGTCAACACCCATTTTTTCAGCTTGTTCTTTCAAAGCAGCTTCAGCCATGTATGTGTGGGCGATACCTGTAGGACAAGCAGTAACGGCGACAACATAAGGCTTGTCATTGTCACTAGCAGCAGCCTTTGCGGCAGCAGCTTCTTTAGCCTTTTCCTTTTCTTCGTCAGCTTTGTCTTTAGCTTCTTTTTCCTTCATAGCTTTATCGAACAATTCTTGAACTTCGTCAGCTGTTTTAGCAGCTTTTAAATTCTTAACGAGTTCTGGATTGATCAAAAGTGAAGAAAGAGCAGCAAGAGCTTGCAAGTGAAGATTATCTGCACCATCTGGAGCAGCAATCATGAAGAACAAGTAAGCAGGTTGGCCATCAAGTGACTTATAGTCAATTCCCTTGGCACTCTTAGCAAATAAGACAGTAGCACGTTTAACGGCCTTATCACGAGCGTGGGGCATAGCAATACCATCACCGATACCAGTACTAGTTTGCGCTTCACGTTTTAAAATATCTGATTTATATAATTCTTTATCATCAATGACGCCGACTTGATAGTACTTATCAACCATTTCTTCAATGGCATCCTCTTTGTTAGTAGCTTTCAAGTCCATAATCATGGCGTCTTTTAATAATAGTTGTTTTAAATCCATTCTTAAAAGTCTCCCTTAGTTATTAAACTTCTGTAATTGAAATATTCTTATAAACTTCGTCAATTTTTGATTTAATGGCGATATCTTGACTGAAGGCAGTTGCAGAACCACAAGCAGCACCAATATGGAAACTTTCAATAGGATCATTTGTTTCCATAAATGTTCCTGCAAAACCAGCAATCATAGAATCACCGGCACCAACAGAGTTAATGACTGTACCCTTAGGGGCATTGGCTTTATAAGCTTTATCCTTTGTAACTAGTAATGCACCGTCGCCAGCCATGGAAATAAGCACATGTTTAGCACCTTTTTCCAAAAGCTTTCTGGCGTAAGTAATAATTTCTTGATTATTTTTAAATGTAACATTGAATAATTCAGCTAGTTCATGGTGATTTGGCTTAACCACTAATGGATGCAATGGCAAAGTGTCAAGAAGAGCTTGACCAGTAGTGTCAATCACAAAGTCAGCACCTTGTTTTTGAATCATTTCAGCGATATCCAAATAAAATTTAGAATCCAAATTTTTGCAAAGGCTTCCAGACATAATCACAACATCGCCCTTACCGATATCTTTAAGATTATCTAGAAAACTTTGTTTTTCATCAGAACTGATAGCTGGACCAGCACCGTTGATTTCTGTTTCTTCGTTTTGATCAGTAGCATTGATCTTAACGTTGATACGTGTATCTTCTTTAACTTGAGTGAAAGAAGTCTTGAGGTCGTGTTTTGAAAGTAAACTTTCAAACATTGAACCAGTTGCACCGCCAACAAAGCCGAGTGCAGTTGAATCAATTTGTAATTCTTTTAGAATTCTTGAAACATTGATTCCTTTACCGCCGGGAAGCTTGACATCGTTTGAAGTCCGATTTACTTGTCCGGTATTTAAATTCTTCAATTGTAAAACGTAATCGATTGAAGGATTGACTGTTATTGTGTAAATCACTATATTGCCTCCGTTATCTTGGTATATTTACTTAAAACAGCATTTTCTTTATCCGATAGTCGGTTAGTTATTAATGGAACCTCATCTAAAGTAGCAAAACGACTAAAACTGACTTGCGAAAACTTGGAACTATCAGACAATATATAAGATTGGTTTGACTGCGCAATCGCTAAACTTTTTATAGCAGCTTCTTCTGGATCTGGCGTTGTATAGCCAGCATCCACTGAAAAACCATTCGTACCTATAAAAGCACGGTCAAAATGGTAATTTTCCAAAGTTTGAATAATGTTTGCTCCAACCAAAGCCTTAGTAGATGACTTTAACTTTCCCCCAGGAAGAAATGTGCTCACATTGTAATCGGCTAACATCGAAGCATTGTCGACACTATTGGTAATGACTAACAAGTCTGTGTGCTCGATTAGATAAGGGATCATGAATTGGATGGTTGTACCAGAGTCCAAAAAAATCACTTCATGATTTCTAACCAAGTTTGCAGCTGTTTGGCCAATCATTTTTTTATCATTGATATGAACGGCTGCTTTTTGCGATAAAGCAGGTTCTTCATGTAAAGAAATGACGTTTTGAGCACCGCCGTGAATCCTTAGTAATTTATGACAATTTTCTAAGTCTTGTAAATCACGACGCAAGGTGGATTCAGAAGCACCAGTTAATGGAATTAAATCGTGGAGTTTGACAATATTATGAATTTTTAGTTGTTCAAGGATAATTTGTTGTCGTTCTTCAGTAAGCACTTTCATCACCTCGCAAAAAATATAATACAACCATTAACGGTCAAAATCAATCATAAAATGCCAAAATCTTCCAAAAACTTTCAATTATTATAGACCATTTAATAAATTACTGGACAATCAATGTCAGTTCAACGTATTATGGAAGCTGTTTTTGTGCTAAAATTTAGAAATGATAATTATAGTTTAGAAAGGGGGATTTTAATGTTCGTAGATAACGTTAAAATCACCGTTAGATCCGGAAAGGGTGGCGATGGCGCTGTAGCCTTTCGTCACGAGAAGTATGTACCGCTTGGAGGACCTTCTGGTGGTGATGGTGGTCGCGGTGGCGATATCATCCTTAGGGCTAACGAAGGGATGAATACCCTAATGGACTTTAGATATAAGAGAATATTTAAAGCCGATCCTGGCCAAAATGGTCAAATTAAGGGAATGTATGGTCACAAAGCTGATCCTGTTTATATCAATGTTCCAACGGGAACTTCTGTTTATGATGTTGATAATGGACATTTAATTGGTGACTTAACAGAAAATAACCAAGAGTTGGTCGTTGCTAAAGGTGGCGATGGCGGACGAGGCAACATTCATTTTGCTACGTCTAAGAATCAAGCACCTGAATTGGCAGAAAATGGTGAACCTGGTCAAGAAAAACATATCAAACTTGAATTGAAATTGATTGCTGATGTTGGTTTGGTTGGATTCCCATCTGTTGGTAAATCTACCTTATTATCTGTAGCAACATCTGCTAAGCCTAAAATTGCGGCTTATCATTTTACAACCTTATCGCCTAATTTAGGGATGGTTCGTTTAGATAATGGTAACGATTTTGTTATCGCCGATTTACCAGGTTTGATTGAAGGAGCCTCAAATGGCGTTGGCTTGGGAATTCAATTCTTACGACACGTCGAGAGAACTCGGGTTCTTTTGCACTTAGTCGATATGGATCCTAATAGTGGTCGTGATCCAATGGAAGACTACCAAGCTATTAGAAAAGAATTGGGTAATTATGATGAAAATGTCTTAAAACGTCCAGAAATCATCGTACCAACTAAATTGGATGTACCTGGTTCGCAAGAACGTCTAGATGAGTTCAAGAAACAATTGCCAGATGATGTTGATATTTTCCCAATTTCAAGTATTCAACATACTGGTGTAAAGGCATTATTGAATCATACTAGTGAAGTATTATCTAAGGCAGAACCAATTCATTTTGATGTTCAAACGCAGGAGAATAAGGATTACAACTATGAACCTGAAGAAAAAGCCTTCACGATTGAAAAAGATCCAGAATATGAACACAGCTTTATCGTTAAGGGTAAGAAAGTTGAATCGCTTCTTCAAAGAACCAATATGGATCATCAAGATGGAATTATGCGTTTTGCTCGTCAACTCAAGTCGATGGGTATCGAAGATGCACTGATCAAGGCTGGTGCTGAATCAGGCGATTCAGTAACAATTCTTGATTTCACTTTTGAATTTATTTAGGGGCAATAAAAAATGGATAAATCACCGAAAAAAAGGTTTATTACTGGATTTGATGGACTACGTACCTTAGGTGTGATTGGTGTTATTATGTATCACCTGAATCCTAATGTTTTTTCCGGCGGGTATTTGGGAGTGCCAATTTTCTTCCTGATATCGGGTTATTTAATCACAGATCATTTCTTCAATACTGTTGATTATGGTGGTTCCTTCTCATTAAGTAATTTCTATGTAAAGAGAATTAAGAGACTATATCCTGGGATGCTGTTTGTTTTACTAGCATCTGGGGCATATATCGTTATATTTTTAAAGGGGTTACTCTATCATTTAGATCAGATAGTGTTAACCAATGTTTTGAACGTGTATAACTGGTGGCAAATTTTTAATGGTCAATCTTATTTTGAAAGATTCGCTAATAATGAATCGCCATTCGTTCACTTATGGACACTGTCAATCGAAGGTCAATTCTATATTATTTGGCCAATTCTTTTGATTTTATTTACTAAGTTTCACGTTAAGAAGAGTCGTATCTTTGGCTTTTCTCTAATAGTTTCAATTGCTTCAGCAATTTGGATGGCAATGTTATTTAAGCCAGGCGTTGACCCAAGTAGAATTTACTATGGAACTGATACGAGATTATTCTCAATTCTTTTAGGTTGCGGTTTGGCACTGATTTGGCCAGCTGAAAAATTGAAGAGCAATTTGCATAAGAGCGATAAATGGAAGCTAAATATAGTTGGTTTATTGTCGATTGCTTTAATGATTTTAATGATTTTTACAATCAAAGATTCTGATCCATTCTTGTATCGTGGCGGAATGTTTATTTTCTCAGTTACGACATGTATTTTCATTGCTGTTGTAGCTCACCCTGATTCATTCTGGAATGATATTTTATCGAATCGCGTCTTCCACTATATAGGTGCAAGAAGTTATGGATTATATTTATATCAATTTCCAGTAATGATATTCTTTGAATCAAAATTCAAGAATGTCGCTGATCATCCAGTGCTTTATCCTGTAATCGAAGTTATTTTGATTCTCTTAGTAACTGAATTTTCATTTAGATTTGTTGAACAACCACTAGCACATGCTAAGTGGAGCGATGTAAAGAACTTCTTTAAGATTTCTTCAGGTTGGCAAAGAATTATTGCCTTAGTAGTAGCTGTTATTAGTATTACTGGTTGTTATAGCGTGGTTAAAGCGGTAAGTACTCCTAAGCCAAATGTTAACCACAGCCAATTAGCTAACAAGATTACTAAGAATGAAAAAGCTAATAAAGCTAAGAAACAACGAGCAATTGAGAATTTGAAGAAAGCTAAGAAGCAAAAGAATTCAACAGGTAAGATGTCTGCAGCAGACTATGCTAAGTATAAGAAGGCTGCAAAAGATCATCCTATCAATACTGATTTCGAGAAATATGGCTTGACGCAAATTGACTTGCAAAGATTAAAGGATATCCCAATGACAGCTGTTGGTGATTCTGTTATGGCCGATGGTTCAGATAATTTCTTGAAGTTATTCGATGATAAGAAAGTTATCGTCGATGCTGCTGTCAGTCGTCAATTAACTGCCAGTGTGGATATTTTGCAAAACTATAAAGATCAAGGCGTCTTAGCTCAAAATGTTATGATTGGTTTGGGAACTAACGGACCATTCAATATGCAACAATTAGGTCAGATTATGAATTTAGTTGGACCTAAACGTCATGTTTACTGGATTAATGTTCACGTACCAACAAGACCATGGGAAAAGACTGTTAATGGTGTCTTAGACCAAGCACAAAAGAAGTATAAGAATTTAACAGTCATTGATTGGAATGGTTATTCAGAAAACCATACAGACTGGTTCTATGATGACAATGTTCATCCAAATCCTGATGGTTCAATGTATTACACTTCATATGTTGCTAAAGAAATTTTGAAAACAATAGATAAAAAATAGAATAGGATTTTTTTATGGAATTAGAATTTTTAGGAACTGGTGCCGGAGTTCCATCGAAAGGTCGCAATGTTTCAAGTACAGCACTTAAGATGCTTGATGAAAGAAACGAAGTATGGCTTTTTGACGTTGGCGAGGCTACACAGCATCAAATATTGAGAACAACAATTAAACCAAGGAAGATAACTAAGATATTTATCTCCCATTTACACGGCGACCATATCTTTGGACTTCCTGGGTTGTTGTCTAGCCGGGCCAATCAAGGCGGCGATTCTCCACTTGAAATATATGGACCAGTGGGAATTAAAGAATATGTAGAAACATCTTTGAAAGTCACTGGCAGCAAACTGAGCTATCAAATTAAATATATCGAGTTAAAAAATGAAGGCGAGATTTTTAATGATAAGACCTTTAGTGTTTACGCTGGAAAATTGAAGCATCGTGTTACTTGTTTTGGCTATCGAGTTGTTGAAAAACCTCGAACGGGTGAATTGTTAGTTGATGATTTAAAGAAGTATAATATTCCTAATGGACCAATCTTTGGTCAATTAAAAGCTGGGAAAACTGTTGAATTAGAAAATGGAACAGTTTTAAATGGTAAAGATTTTATTGGACCAGATAAGCCAAGTAAAATCGTGACAATCATTTCTGATACGAGATACACTCCAGAAATAGATAAGTTGTCTCAAGATGCTGATGTGATCGTTCACGAATCGACTTTTTCAAATGATGAGAAACAAATGGCTTATAACTATTTCCATTCCACAGCTACTCAAGCAGCTCAAGTTGCGAAAAGATGCCATGCAAAGGGTTTGATTTTAACGCATATTTCTGCTAGATATACTGGTAGAGGTGCTTTGATTTTACAAAAAGAAGCTCAAAAGATTTTTAAGAATACGCGCGTGGCTAAAGATTTTGACCTGTATGAGGTACCATTTAAATAGAAAAGAGGATGGTTATGACTAATTTATTGAATCGTACACTGATCGTTACTGGAGCCTCTTCTGGAATTGGCAAGGACGTGGCTGTTAATGCTGCTAAATGTGGTGCCAATGTAATTCTAATTGCCAGAAATGAAGAAAAATTGCTTCAAGTTAAAAATGAATGTATTCGTGTTGGTGCTGAAAGTGCGCATCATGAGTACTTATCAATTGACATGAGTGATCCAAAACAAATTACTCAAGGTGTTAAAGACGTTTATGAGATTAATGACGACATTGACTATTTAGTTAATGCAGCCGGTTTTGGAGACTTTTCTAATTATCTAGAAACAGACTTCGATAAGATTGAAAAGATGTTTCGAGTAAATGTTCTCGGTTTGATGTTGATGACGAGATTAGTGGCTTCTGAAATGATCAAAAATGGCAGAGGACATATCTTGAATGTTGGCTCTATGGCTGGTAAGATAACAACACCTAAGTCAGCAGCCTATGCAGCTACAAAAGCAGCCGTGATTGCCTTCTCTGATGGTCTAAGACTTGAATTAAGACCAATGGGTGTATATGTAACAACTATTAATCTAGGGCCAGTGAAGACTAATTTCTTCAATGTGGCTGATCATAATGGTACTTATCTCGATTCGGTCAAAAATTTTGTCTTAGATCCGGATAAGTTAGCATGGGAAATCGTTAATACTTTTGATAAGAATAAACGTGAGATTAATCGTCCTCGCTATATGGAATTAGCAGCAGTGCTTTATAAATTAGCTCCAAGTCTTGGGGATTATTTTGCTTCAACACTTGGAAATCGGAAGTAGGGGGAGCTTTACAATGAATGGTAATGGAAAACAATCGAAATTCGTCATCGGATTAGTTATTGTTTTAATCGTAGTGATCTTCGCTGTATTAAATGTAGATCCAGTGGCAGTCAGCTTTGGCTTCACGCGTGTTAAGTTACCTTTGATCATTTTGATCATCGTATCGTTACTTTTAGGGGCATTAGTTACGTTGCTTCTAGCTGGCACTGGTAAGAAAAAAGATAATGATTTAAACCGTCATGCTAAGAAACAAATTTCCAATGTTAAAGTTTCTCATGACAGTCAAATTGCTGACGCATTAAAGGAAAATAATGCTAAAAAGCAAACAAAATAGTAAATTTGCTTGCTCAAACGTTTTTATGATAGTATTATATTAAACGTTAGATTTGATTAGGTTAATATAAATAAAGGAGTTTTTAAACATGGCAGTTCCAAAGAGAAAATCATCAAAACAAAGAAAGCGTCAAAGACGTGCACATATTAAATTAGCTACACCAAACATGCAATTCGATGTTGCTACAGGTGAATATCGTTTGAGTCACCACGTATCACCATCAGGTATGTACAAAGGTGAAAAAGTTATCGACGATAACAAAGAAGCTTAATAAAAAAGTCAAGTCAATTTAGTCTTGGCTTTTTTTCATATTTAAAATTAGATGGGGAAACAACTATGAAAAAACTTAAATACATGTTATTGATGGTTATTCCGCTATTCTTTTTATTGCTAACGGGATGCTCTTCTTTAAGCCTGTCTACGACTAAAAAGTCATATAGTGCCAATGGACTAGTAGCAACAATCAAGGGGAAAGCCACTGATTATAAAAAATTGACTTATACAGTTGCTGGAAAAACTAAGAAAGTTGCGGTTGATGGAGGACATTTTGCCATTTCAGTACCAGTTTCTAATACAAATCAAAATGTTAGAATCAAAGCTACAAATGGAAAAGATACTGAAACTAAATTAGTAAAAGTAAAAAAAGCCAAGGCTCTTACAGACTACCTGACTTTTGCTCAAAGTTATAACTATACGTTGTTGTCGTTAGGTCAACCAACGGATCAATTACAGTTGATCTCAAAAAATGGGATTTTTACTCATAAGAAGAATGATGGGACTAAATGGTACTATAATGTCCAAAATAATCAGTTGATGGGCATTGCTACGAAATTTTCATATAAAGATTTGAAGTCTAAATCAGGACAAAAGGACTTTGCAACTGATTTGATGGTCGTATCGAATATTTTAGGTGCAGATGGGAAAAAGGTTTTGAAAGACTTTTCGAAACAAATCAAGAATACTGGACAAAGTTCTACTAAGACTTCGATGGATCAAATAACTTCAAAGGGTATCAATTTTAATATTAATTTGACTACAAGTGAGTTCTATCTTTATATCACTAAATATTAATCAACAAAAAAACTGTTAATTCAAATTATGAATTAACAGTTTATGAATTAACAGTTTTTTTATAAATTGTAAATAATAAAAAAGCGCCTAATAAAATTAAGCGTTTTTTTCGTCTTTAACAGAACTATCTAGAATCAATGGAATTATACTAAAAATGACAGCAAATACAACGCTGACGATTGCTGAATAACTCATGTTAAAAGTTTGCTGGTTTAAAGCACCACCAATGAATCCGGCAACTTGTCCCAGCATGATAGACCAGAAAATAATAGCAATATATCTCATTTCTTCCATCTCGCTTTCTCAAGTAGTTTAGCACAAAAGAATAATTTTCCCAATAAACTTTCACTTGCTTTTGATATAATTTTAACCAAAGGGGGCGACAAATTGCAAGCACAACTACAAGCGATGAGTAGTTATAGTTTACTGCACAGTCCCGCTAAATTAACGGAACTAATCGAACAAGCAAAAAAAAGAGGCTATCAAGCATTAGCTTTAACCGACATTAACAATTTGTATGGTTCGATTGATTTTTATAAATATGCCAAAAAAATTGGCCTCAAGCCAATCATTGGTTTAACTGCTGAACTTGCTGGAATTATTGATACAACTAATAAATATTCATTGATCTTGCTCTCAAAAAATGATGCAGGGTATAAGAATTTAATTAAAATATCTTCCAAAATAATGTCTAATAAAGAACCTCTTGATATTTTGGAATTAAAAGATTACTTAAATAATTTATTTGTCATCACACCAGGCAGCGGAGCTGAAATTTTACAAGTTGATGTCAAAGACTATTTAAAAAAGATAGTTGGCTTATTTGACAAAGGGGCTTTCTTTTTAGGAGTTGGATTAAATTCCGGCCAAATCGATAATGTCAAAAATATTAAGCAAACTGCTCAGATGGAGAATTTGCCGATGACTGCATTAGGCGATGTGAGATATATCAATTCTGATGACCATTTAGCTTATCAAGTCGTCAATAATTTACGAACTGGTCAAAGATTTGAAAGTTTAGAACAAGTTGTGGAAACTGGCGATCATTATTTAAAAAAAGCGGATGAATTTACTGCTGATTTTTTACAAGTCGACATGCAACAAGCTGTCAAAAATACTGAAAAAATAGCTGATGCCTGTAACGTTGAGATTGAATTTAAGGAAACTGAATTGCCAAAATTTGAAACGCCAGATAAAACAACTTCGATTCAATTTTTACATAGTTTAGCTTTGAAAGGATTAAAAAAACGTTTCAATAATAATATTGCTCAAAATTATGTAGATCGCTTGAATTATGAATTGCGTGTAATTGAAAAAATGGGCTTCTCAGACTACTTTTTGATTGTTTGGGATGTCATTAAGCATGCACATGAAGTTGGTATTAAAACAGGCCCAGGTCGTGGTTCAGCTGCTGGTTCTTTAGTGTCATATTGTCTAGGTATTACTCAAGTAGACCCGATTAAATATGACCTTTTGTTTGAACGTTTTTTAAATCCTCAAAGAGCCAATATGCCTGATATCGATTTAGATTTACCAGATGACCGACGGGATGAGATGGTTATGTATATGCATGACAAATATGGTTCTGATCATATGGCACAAATTATTACCTTTGGAACCTTGGCAGCGAAGATGGCTTTAAGAGACATTTCGAGAACTTTTAGTCAAACGCAATTTCAGATTTCTCAATGGTCAAATGCAATTCCTAAAAAACTTAATATCAGTTTGCATGATTCTTTTGATGAATCAGCTTCCTTAAGAGAATTAGTTAATAATTCTCGTGAAAATCAATTAATATTTAAAGTTGCTCAAAGAGTTGAAGGAATCCCTCGGCACTATTCAACTCATGCTGCAGGGATAGTTTTAAGTAAAAAGCCCATGACTGATATTGTGGCTGTTCAATTAGAAGATGATGGCATCAATTTAACTCAGCAAACTAAATACAATGTTGAAAGTGTTGGATTGTTGAAGATGGACTTTTTAGGTCTCAAGAATTTGACTATTTTGGATGAGGCTATTAAAAAGATTTCCAAACGATATGGTAAAACTTTCATTCCTGAAAAGATTCCTTTAAACGATGAAAGGACTTTAAAAATCTTCCAGTTAGGAGCGACGGACGGTGTCTTTCAATTTGAATCAGATGGAATCAGAAGCGTCTTGCGCAGATTGGTTCCAACTAGTTTTGATGACATTGTGGCCACTAATGCCTTGTATCGCCCAGGTCCCATGCAAAATATTTCCACTTTTATTGCCCGAAAACACGGTGAAGAACCGGTAGTCTATCCTGATCAATCGCTTGAAAAAATTCTCAAACCCACTTATGGAGTTCTGGTTTATCAAGAGCAAGTAATGCAAGTATCATCTGAAATGGCTGGTTTTTCACTGGCTGATGCCGATATTTTACGTCGGGCTATCAGTAAGAAGAATGAAGCTTTAATTGAAGAGAATCGACAAAAATTCGTTAACGGGGCAGTTTCTCAAGGACATGATGAAGCCTCTGCTCAAAAGGTTTATCAGTATATCGAAAAGTTTGGTAACTATGGATTCAACAAATCCCATTCAGTTGCCTATTCGATGATTGCTTTTTGGCTAGCGTATATCAAAGTCCATTTCCCAGATGTCTTTTTTACTTGCTTATTAAATTCAAACTTGAATGCTGAATCTAAGGTGACGACGTATATTCAGGATGCTAAAGACGCACATTTAAAAATTTTGAATGTCGATATCAATCAGAGCCAATATGAATTTGTCGATACGAAAGAGGCTATTCGTTTTGGATTGTTGAGTATTAAAGGGATGCGTCGAGACTTGGCATCAGAAATTATTCAACAGCGTGAAAAAAATGGCGAATATACTAGTCCAATTAACTTTTTACAGCGAATTGACCGAAGGTTCGTTAAGACAGATTACGTAGAACCACTGGTATTGTCTGGGGCGTTTGATAAATTCAATCAAAATCGTAAAGAATTGCTCTATAATTTCCGTGATTTGATTGAAAGCATTCAATTAGCTGGTGGAAATTTATCGTTATTCGATGTCTTAGATCCAAAGAAACATCAAGTTAATGATTTTACTTTGACTGAAAAGCTCAATCAAGAAAAGGAATATTTGGGAGTCTATGTTTCAGGACATCCGGTTGAAAAATATCGTAGTCGTCTTTTAGATTTACAAACCGTCAAAATTGTTGATTTAAGTAATAGACAAAATGTCAATGTTAATGTTTTAGGATTAGTTAAAAATTTACGAGTGATTAGGACTAAAAAGGGTCAACGTATGTGTTTTATGACGATTGAAGATGAATCTGGCCGTATATCTGTGACCGTTTTTCCAAAGCTATTTCAAAAAATAGAAAAAGAGGAACTGGATGGTAAAATCTTTCTCTTTGTAGGTCGCAGCAACGTTGGTCAGCGAGGAGATTTAGAATTAATTGCTGAACGTCTTTTGGATCCTAAACAATATACAGTCAAATTACCAAAAGAAAAGTTATATTTACGGATAATGCCTCAAATGGACAATCCAGAAAAACTTGAAGAATTGTATCAATTGATTGAAAGTTCACGTGGTAAAATGCCGGTGATAATTTATCGAGAGAAAAAAAGACAGGCTTTACTCTTGAAATCTAACCGGTGGATAGATTTTAATAGTAATGTGCAAAGTAAACTGGAAAACTTTTTAGGTAAAAGAAATGTTTTCGTAAAAAAAGACTGATTTATTTATTTTAAAACGTTTTCAGCTCTACAAAGTAAGTAACAAAAATGTTATATTTTATTAGGTTTTGTTTTAGAAACAAATAATTTTGGAGTGTGAACAAATGAAGCGTATTGGTATTTTAACCAGTGGTGGAGATGCCCCTGGTATGAATGCTGCTATTAGAGCAGTCACACGTAGAGCCATTGACAAGGGGCTTGAAGTGTTTGGTATCAATTATGGATATGCTGGTTTGGTTGCTGGTGACATCTTTCAACTAACAACTGCTGACGTGTCTGACCGTATTCAACGCGGTGGTACTTTCTTGCATTCTGCAAGATACCCTGAATTTGCTAACGTAGAAGGTCAACTCAAGGGTATTGAGCAATTGAAGAAATTTGGAATCGACGCACTAGTTGTTATTGGTGGCGACGGTTCTTACCACGGTGCATTACGTTTGACTGAACATGGTTACAACGCAATTGGGCTACCAGGAACTATCGATAATGATATTCCTTATACTGACTTTACAATTGGTTTTGACACAGCTGTTTCAACTGCTGTCGATGCCATTGACAAGTTAAGGGATACTGCTACTTCTCACGAAAGAACTTTCGTTGTTGAAGTAATGGGTCGAGGTGCTGGTGACGTTGCTCTTTGGGCTGGTGTTGCCGGTGGTGCTCAAGAGATTGTCGTTCCAGAACGTGATTTCGATATTAAAGAAATTGCAAAGAAAGTTACAGAAGGCCGTGAAAAAGGCAATAAGAATATGATTATTGTCTTGGCCGAGGGAGTTATGCATGCTCAAGATTTCATGAATGAATTGGACAAGTATGGTGACTTCCAAACACGTGCTACTGTCTTAGGACACGTACAACGTGGTGGTTCACCAACTGCAAGAGATCGTGTCTTAGCAAGCAAGATGGGTGCTAAGGCTGTTGACCTTCTTCTTGAAGGCAAAGGTGGTCTTGCAATTGGTATCGAAGATAACAAGATTACTTCACATGATATTCTTGATTTATTCGATAGCAAGCACAAACCAGATTTATCACTTTATGATTTGAATGAATCTTTAAGCAGATAATTTCAAGCATGAAATGATGTAATTTGTTACAATAAACGATGAATAAGACAAGAAAAGGGGATTCTCGATGAAAAGAACTAAAATTGTAAGTACACTCGGACCTGCTAGTAACGATGTTGATACAATCGTTAAGTTGATTGAAGCAGGAGCTAACATCTTCCGTTTCAACTTCTCACACGGTGACCATCCAGAACACAAAGCTCGTATGGAAATGGTTCACGAAGCAGAAAAAATTACTGGTAAGACTGTAGGTATCGTTCTTGATACTAAGGGTGCTGAAATTCGTACAACTGTTCAAGAAGGTAACAAGTTTGAAGCTAAGATTGGTCAAACAATCCGTATTTCAATGGATGACTCATTGACAGGTACACCAGAAAAAATTGCTTCTACTTACCCTGGTCTTTACGATGATACACACGTTGGTGGTCACGTATTGATCGATGATGGTCTTGTTGACTTGAAGATTACTGAAAAAGATGACAAGAACCGTGAATTGGTTACAGTTGTTCAAAACGACGGTATGATCGGTTCAAGAAAGAGTATCAATGCTCCTGGTGTTGAAGTTCGTCTACCTGGTATTACAGAAAAAGATTCAGATGATATTCGTTTCGGTCTTGACCAAGGTATCAACTTCATCTCAGCTTCATTCGTTCGTAAAGCTCAAGATGTCTTAGACATTCGTGAAATCCTTGAAGAAAAACACTGTGAATACGTACAAATTTTCCCTAAGATCGAATCACAAGAAGGTATCGACAATATCGATTCTATTCTTAAAGTTTCAGATGGTTTGATGATTGCTCGTGGTGACATGGGTGTTGAAATTCCATTTGAAAACGTACCATTCGTTCAAAAATCATTGATCAAGAAGTGTAACTCACTTGGTAAGCCAGTTATCACAGCTACACAAATGCTTGATTCAATGCAAGAAAACCCACGTCCTACACGTGCCGAAGTTACTGATGTTGCTAACTCTGTTCTTGATGGTACAGATGCTACAATGCTTTCAGGTGAAAGTGCTAACGGTGACTACCCTGTAGAAGCTGTTGCTGCTATGGCTCGTATCGATGAACGTACAGAACAACAATTAGACAAGAAGAACCAACTTGCTATTCAAAGATTCGAAGATTACAAAGGTTCAAACGTTACAGAATCAATCGGTGAATCAGTTGTTAGAACTGCTGAAGAATTGAACATTAACACAATTGTTGCAGCTACTAAGTCTGGTTACACAGCTCGTATGATTTCTAAGTATCGTCCAAGTGCTAACATTTTGGCTATCACATTTGACGAAACTACACAACGTGGATTGACAGTTAACTGGGGTGTAGATCCTATTATTGCTGACAAGCCGGAAAACACTGATGAAATGTTCGATCTTGCTGCTAAGAAAGCTCAAGAACGTGGACTTGCTAAGGAAGGTGACTTGATTCTTGTTGTTGCCGGTGTTCCTGTTGGTGAAAGTGGTACAACAAACGTTATGAAGATTCAATTGATCGGTTCAACATTGGTTAAAGGCCAAGGTGTTGGTGAAGAATCAGTTGTTGGTAACGTTGTAGTTGCTCACAATGCTGAAGAAGCAAACAAGAAGATCAACGAAGGTGACATCCTTGTTACAGAAATGACTGACAAAGATTACCTACCAGCTCTTGAAAAAGCTAGTGCCGTTGTTGTTGAAAACGGTGGTTTAACTTCACATGCTGCTGTTGTTGGTATTGCTATGGGTCTACCTGTAGTTGTTGGTGCTAAGAATGCTACAAACCTTGTTAACGATGGTGACACTGTTACTGTTGATTCAAGACGTGGTGTTGTATACAAAGGTGCTTCACGTTCACTATAATTTTAAACATTTAGTTTAATAATTTAATGAATAATAAATTAACTGAGAGAAACTGACGAGTTTCTTTCAGTTTTTTTGTGTTTGCGTTAATATCATAATATGAAAATAATTTTGAGGTGAAAAGTTGTCAAATAAAGATGTGCTTGTCTTTGAAATTGAACAAGCAAAAGGTAAACCAAGAGATATTAAGAAGAAAAAAGATTATTGTCCGTTTTGTGATACGCAAAATTTGACTAATATAAATCGATCAAAAAGATGATATGATTTGGCTGAAAAATAAGTTTAGAACTCTAAAAGATACTGATCAAACTGTTCTAATTGAATCACATGATCATTTTGGAGATATTTCAAATTATTCAGTTGAAAAAAATCAGCAAATTTTTGAATACGCATATGAATGCTGGAATAAGATGATTCAAAGTAAAAAATATACTAGTGTTTTAATGTATAAAAATTTTGGTCCAATGTCTGGCGGTTCTTTGCGTCATCCACATTTGCAAATTATCGGTTTAGATAAAGTGGATGGCTATAAACATATTGAAGAAGAGAATTTTACAGGGATGGATGTTTTTAATTCGAAGCACATCAATGTTAATGTTTCTGAAAAACCCATCATGGGCTTCGTTGAATTCAATGTTACGATCAATAACCCTAAATATATTGATGATTTAGCAGAATTTACTCGTGTGACCGTTAAATATGTCCTTGATGACTTATATGGCGGCAAGTTCGATTCTTACAATCTCTTTTTCTATAAAGTTGGTCGAAAGATCATTTGTAAAATCGAAGCTCGTTATGTTGTTTCACCTTACTTTGTTGGCTATCGTTTGTCTCAACGTGATGGCGACAAACAAGTTCGAGGAATTGCTGATGTTTTATTGGAACGTCTGCAAGAAAATGCTCAGTCAAAAGAAATTGAAGTGGAAAAATAATTTTGCTCAAAACTTTACAAACAAATTAAAAGAAGCTCAACCATTGATTTGGTTGGGCTTTTATTGTTACAAAAATCACTCATTGATAATTTGCCGATATTTTCAATGAGTGATTTTTGAGATAACTTCGTAAAAAAATTCAATTGATATGTAACTTGAAATAAAATGAAATTTTAAAATTCAGTATTATCAGGTGATTGGTGAAGATAGAGTTCAATATATAAATGAAATATCAATATTGAATAAATAAATAATAATAAATGAAACCAAGAATAAACAATAAAAGACTTTTGATTTTAGAGGTTGCAATTTACATTGAAATTTATACTAATAACTGGCATAGACAATAGAAGGTGAAAAAATGAGCAATTGGAAAAAGAATTGGCTTTTAATTTTACCAATAATTATTTTTCTAACGTTTTTAGTAACTGGATTTCAAAGTGAAATTGTTTTGGGGTCAGGAAAGAGAACAGAGATTCCAAAGTATTACAATAAACCATCTCCAGATCCTGTAGGAGGACTACTAGATGGTTACTTTCAAGGCGGATTTGTTACACAACCGAATTCAGAATATAATGTCGATATTGGAAGTAGTATTACAATTAATACTAATTCACAACCATCGAATTTTGTTAAATGGGGTCCAAATTATAGTGTTACTCATACTTGGATGGAAAAAAGCAACCTAGGTTGGGAACCAGTTAAAAAGAATAATAGCTCTGCTATTACTGTTAGTCCTACCAAGATAGGGAAAATTATATATCAATTAGTAGATACGTATTCTGTTAAAAGAAATTTTTTTGGGAAAATTAAAATTGATAAATATTCTTACTATTCAAATGTCGTGACAGTAAATGTCACTGATAACTTGTTAGATGCCACTTCTGTGAAGATGAATATTGATGCTGATTATTTATACAATACTTCTAGTCCAATTGTAACAAATACAGCTGTTGCAACGGCTTCGGCTGAACCTAAGAACAATGGTGCTTTATTTTATTGGAAGTCATCAGATGAAAGTATTGCTAAAGTTGACGAAAATTCAGGACTGATTGTTGCTAATCCTAATGGAAAATCAGGAAAAGTGACTATTTTTTGTGTGGCTTTAAATACTGATTTAACGAGATTATTTACGCAAAAGACAATAACTGTTGGTGGAGGACTAGATGACCAGGATGCCAAACTTGATGATAAAGTGACTTTTGCAATTCATTCACCAATAACGAATAGGGAAGCATTGCCGGAAAATATTAAAATGATTTGGTTTCGAATTACTAAGGATGGTAGGACTATTCAGTTAGCAACACAAAAAAATCCCTTTAAATATGTAATTGATAAAGTTACTCGTGATAATGTTGGCGATAGTTATTATGCTCAATTAAGTCTTAATGGAAAAGTTTATAAAACTAATATTGCTAAATTATTCGTCACTGTCCCATATGACCCTAAAGTTAATATCGAAAATACTATCGATGATATCAGTCACTCAGATAGTCATAATACTAATTTAACTCTCAAAGGTGTTTCTAATACTGATAAATTAATTTATCAGTTTGTTTTAAGTAATAAAGGGTATCAAGATTTTAATGGGTCGACACTAACTTTTTCTATACCGGCATTTACTGGAGTTGATCAAATTGAGATAGATGGGAAAAAATTATCCGGTGATCAATACTCAATTATTGCTGATGGGAAAAATCAGCAAATTACAATTGATTTAGGTAATTTTAAAATGGATGAAAAGCATCTTATTAAATTAGAAACCACTGTTTCAAAAGATACCAAAGTTACTCATTTTGATAGTTATCCAATTTTTAATGGCCAACAGACTGAAGACAATAACAATTCATTTTCAGTAAAAGGTGAAGCATTAACCATAGATCCCCAAGTGGGGAAAATATCGACAAATTTTAATAATATTAAATTTGAAAATATTTTTCCATCATATAAAAAAACAATTGTTCATCGTACGTCAGACAGTAATTCACCCAATGACGTCGTCCAAATTGATGATAGTCGTCAAAGTAAATCACCAATGAAGGTTTATTTAATGCAAGTAAGCAAGCTTACTAATTCACAGGGCAAACCTTTGAATGGCAAGATGATGTACTATCGAGCAGGATTAAGTCCTCAATCCATTGATCATCAAGTATTAGTGGATGAATCAAATGAAGATGAGGCTTTACCATCCATCAAATGGGATAAAAATGAAGGATTGCTATTAAATTTATCAAATGGGAATCAACCAAGTGGAGTTTATCAAGCAACCTTAAATTGGTCTATTATTAATTCAATATAAGATTAATTGCATGCAACTTTTATTAATTAATGTTATGTAACCTTAGAAAGCATTCGTGATAAAAATATTATAAAGAATGTGGCTTTAGTATCAATAAATGTTTTACGAAAACATAGTGAAAAACAATCGAACCAAAACCAAACAAAAAGGGACCCTAATAGAAATTAGAGTCTCTTTATTAATAATAATTTATAAATTTAAGCTTCTGGTTGATAATCCTTATCGATAACCAAGATTGGTTTGATAGTTTTACCACTAACTAAATCAGCATCGGCTTCGTTGATTTGGTCAAAGTCGTAAAACTTTTCAGTCAAATCAAATGGGAAGACACCCATTTGATAGAATTTGATCAAACGAGGAATATCAACTTGAGGAATAGCATCACCCATGTTGACACCAACAACTTTTTTGTCATCAATGCAGAGGTCGTTCCAAGTACTAATATCAATATTTTGTGGTGTAACAGCGATTGTAGCACTAGTTCCACCTTGTGTTAGAGCAGCAATCGAGTCAGTCATAACTTTGGCAACGCCAGTTGTATCAACAGCCCAGTCAACACCTAAGCCACCAGTGATTTTCTTGATAGCTTCAACGGCATCTTCATTTTTACTATTAATAACGTCAGTTGCTCCCAACTTTTTAGCTAATTCCAAACGTGAATCAACGATATCGACGGCAATGACATTGACACAGCCAGAAATCTTTCCGGCCATCATAGCAGCAAGTCCAACGGCACCTGTACCAAAGACTGCAATTGTGTCTCCAGGTTTTGGTTGTAGAGTATTGAAGACAGTTCCGCTACCTGTAACGTAGCCACATCCTAGAGGTCCAAGTTTTCTCAAATCAAGATTCTTAGGTACTTTAACGGCATTTCTTTGTGAAATAACTGTGTGAGTAGTGAATGATGATTGATTGAACATGTCGCTTACGTGGTGACCGTCTTCAGTGAAATGGTCAGACCCATCAGGGCGAGTACCTGAAAGATTGGAAGCCGCATACTTACGACATTGGGTTGGTTTGCCTTTCAAACAGTTGTCACATTGCCCGCATGAGTAAAATGACATAACGATGTGATCGCCTGGCTTGAAGTTTGTAACATTTTTGCCAACTTTTTCAACAATTCCGGATCCCTCATGTCCAAGAACTACTGGGAAACTAAAAGCAGCATCACCGGTACGCAATGCTTCGTCAGAATGACAAATACCTGAAGCGACAACTTTAACTTGGAGACCATCATCTTTTAGATCGGCCAATTCAACGTCATCTTTAATAACGAATGGATCATTAACTTTATCAACAACAGCAGCTTTAATTCTCATAGCAAAATCCTTCTCTCATTAATATTTGAAACCGTTTGTACAATGAAAATTATTTCACTAAATTATCAAAATATCAATCTTGCATTTTTAAGAAAAGTAATATACATCATAATTTGGGTAATACAAAAAATAATTAAAAGTATTAAATGATTGTTATTGAAATTTTATGCAACTACAATAGATAACTGGCTAAGAAAGGGGATTTTAGAATGGCATTCAATAAAAAAGATTTTAAGTTTATAACCATGATAGGCAAGAAGAAATTATATCGTGATAATAACAAGGAAAATGTGTTTGCACTAATTTCACCGGATGAAGATAATTCTGGAGTATCATCGTTTGACAAAATTCAAACAGCTGAAGTTCTAGCAGCAGCAAGAAGATATGATACTTGTAAGAATGACAAATATAATACAGGTGCGGAAGAATCAGATTATCTTAATACTATGTTTAGAATTCATGAAGTTCATTAGTTAAAGGGTAAAGATGATAATACCGATATTTTAACAAATAGTAAAAAATGTTAAAAAATAATTCCTAATTGATTTGTTGAACAAATTGATTGGGATTTTTTTTAGAGTGACATAATATTTATGAACTGTTATTATTACTTGAATTGTCTTTCTGATATAATAGAGAAGATTAAATATGTAAGTAACTGATACCCTCTCAAAAATCATGTTAAAGAGGGTATTTTTAATGTAAGGTTACTAAAATAACGAATATAAAAGAGTATGGTGAATATGGAAATAACAGATATGTATGGTCAAGTACTAGCAGGCACCGTGACTGATTTAAATAAGGATGAAGCTTTTGTGCAAATTGAAGGTTATACTTTTGCCTTAGATTTGAGTGAATTAACTGAAATTCCTGAACTTGGCGATGAAATTGCTGGCTTTGTTTATGAGAATCAAGCGCATAAAAATAAAATGACGACCGTTTTACCCTTCGTAACTCAAGGAGTTTGGGATTTCGCTGAAGTAACTGATGTCAGAACTGACTTAGGTGTTTTTGTAAATGTGGGTCTAGAAGATAAAGATATTGTTGTTTCTTTAGATGATTTGCCATTTGAACATAATGAATGGCCTAAAAAGGGCGATAGTTTGATGGTCAAATTGGAAGTTGATCACAAAGGTCGTTTATGGGGCAAATTGGCTGATATTGAACTTTACACGCAAATTGCTAGAAGTCCTGGCGAACTCAAAACAATTATGAATAAAGATGAAGAAGGAACCGTGATTGCTATTAGAGATTCTGGTGCCTTTGTGATGACTGAAAGCTATTATATGGGCTTCATCCATGTTAATGAACAAAGTGAGCCTTTACATGTTGGTCAACATATCAAAGCCCGTGTCATTGGTGAAAGCCATCGTCGTTTGAATCTTTCAATGAAACCTCGTGCTTATGAAGAAATTTCACCTGACGCTCAAATGATCGTTGCAGTTTTGGAACATTCGATCGATAAAAAGATACCATATACTGACAAGAGTGATCCAGATGATATTCGTGAATATTTTGGTATTAGTAAAGGTAGTTTTAAACGTGCTTTAGGCAATTTGATGAAACAACGTAAAATTGAACAAAAAGACGGCTATACTTATCTAAAATAGAGGTGATAATTTATGAGTGATAAATTATCAATTAAGAACCAAGAAATGATCGATACGATTGCAGATTATGCTCGGTATTTACGATTAGATCGAGGTTTATCTCAAAATACGATTATTTCATATCAACAAGATTTGTTGGAATTTAGTAAATTTCTAGAAGATAGAAAAATTAGTTTTTATCCTGAAGATCATTTTGTCGTGACGCAATTTTTTGCTGACCAAGATAAAATGAAAAAATCTAAAACGTCGCAGATGCGAATATTTTCTTCACTTAGAAAATTTTACCAGTGGCTTGAATTAGTTGAGAAGATCAAGAGTAATCCTCTGAATCAAATGGACGCACCTAAAAAGGGCAATCATTTACCAGTAGTTTTATCAATGGATGAAGTCAATTCTTTGATTGAGTCTCCAGATATTACAATTCCTTTAGGTATTAGAGATCGGACAATTTTTGAAGTCATGTATGCAACTGGTTTACGTGTAAGTGAATTGGTCAATCTGACTATGGATGATTTACACTTGGATCTGGAACTGATAAAGACTTTAGGCAAAGGAAATAAAGAACGTCTGTTACCCATTAGCGATACTGCCATCAGTTGGCTAAAGAAATATTTTTCAGAAACTCGCAATGATTTAGTTACGAAGTATGGTCAACAAAAAGAAGTCTTTTTGAATTTTCGAGGTAAAAAATTAACTCGTCAGTCAATTTGGCGCATGATAAAGAAATATATTGCTCAAGTTGGTATTGAAAAAGATGTTACTCCACATACTTTAAGGCACTCGTTTGCAACGAATCTTCTAGAGAATGGTGCTGATTTACGGGTAGTTCAAGAATTATTAGGACATTCAGACATTTCAACTACACAAATTTATACGCATATTAATAAGACTCATATGAAACAAGTTTATAATAAGTCATTTCCGCGTGCATAGGAGGAGTAGGATGCTTTATAAATATAGTGATGAAAATAAAAAAATTGCGATGGGGTTTTTGTCATATATCAGTGATTTAAAAGATTTAAATAACTTAGAACAAGAATTAAAGCTCTATTCAGAAGATGAGAATCGTCAGTTATATCTTTGGAAAAGCAATATTGAAGATTATTCTGGAATTGTGGCATTATCTTTTTCTAACAAAACTGTTTTTATCGAATATATTTCTTTAAATCCATCCTATCGTTCACAAAGTAACATTTTTAAAATTTTTGATGACATTCAACAACGTTTCCCAGAATTAGTTATTTTGGGTAATTTTGATTTGAGTGATCAATTGGCCCAATGGCGTCAAAATAAGTCAAAATTAAAAAAAGATAAAGATTTGGAAGAAACAAGTTAATGCAAAAATTAAAATTGATTTTAACTGATTTTGAAGGTCCAATTGATTTATTACTGCATTTGATCAAAGAGTCAAAAGTGGATATTTATGATATTCCAATTGCCCAGATCACTTCGCAATATATTGATTATTTAAAAAGTATGAAAGTTCTACAACTAGATATTGCTGGCGATTATCTGGTTATGGCATCGACTTTGATGTCAATTAAGAGTAAGATGCTCTTACCACAAGCTCCTGATGAAGTCGAAGAAGACTTGGATGAAGATCCAAGAGATGAATTGGTCTCACAATTATTGACTTATCAAACTTACAAACGAGTAGCTGCTTATTTTGAGGAAAAAGAGCAACAACGTAAAGAACAGTTTGATAAAGAAGTCAGTGTTACTGACCAAAAAATAGGGCAGTTTTTAAAACCGGGTTCAGTTGTTCTAGACGATTTAGCAGCTACATACGTACAATTATTGCGTGATAGAAAAAACCGACAGCCAGAGACAGAAACAATTGCAAATGAAACTTTATCAATTGAAGATGCTAGTAACAATATCGTGACGGAGTTGCATCGAGTTAAAAAAACTACATTTAAGGCTTTGTTAAAATTGAATCATAATGTCGAAGAAATTGTGACTGACTTTATGGCCATTTTGGAACTGGCTAGTAAGCAAATTGTAGCCATTAGTCAAGCTGATTTTAAGAGTGAATTATTTATTGAATTGAGGAATTAATGTGTATCAAGCAAAGATAATGGCGTTACTGTTCGTTGCTGGAGACCAGGGCATTAAAGAAAAGGATTTAGCCCAACTTTTAGAAATCGACAGTGCCGCTTTAAGACAAAACATTGAAGAATTAAAAGTAAAATTGTTGACTGATCAAGATTCGGGAATTCAATTAGTTGAATACAATTCCTTGTACAAATTAGTCACTAAAAATGAATTCAGTGAACTGCTAACAAGTTTCTTTAAGGCTGGTTTAGGGACAAAATTAAGTCAAGCTGCTTTAGAAATTTTATCTATCGTTGCTTATCGTCAACCTATTACCAGGGTTGAAATCGATGAAATTCGTGGAGTTCAAAGTTCAGGTAGCTTGAATACTTTGCTAATGCGTAAATTGATTAAAGAGCATGGGAAAAAGAATGTTCCTGGTCATCCCAATCTTTACATGGTTACTGATGAGTTTTTTGACTACTTTGGAATCAAGAGTATTTCGGAATTACCAAAAATAGAAAATTTTGAAGATGATTCAAATATAGGAGATATAAATGGAGAAAGTTAGATTACAAAAATTTATGGCGGACGCTGGTGTAGCTTCACGTCGTAAGTCTGAGGAATTGATTGCTAAAGGACATGTAAAAGTCAACAATAAAACCGTGACTGAAATGGGTGTCAAAGTTGATCATAGTGATCGCGTTGAAGTTGACGGGATGCCATTGCAAACTGAAAAGAAACGTTATATTTTGTTGTACAAGCCTCGTGGCGTAATTTCAGCTGTCAAAGATGATAAAGATAGGAAGGTCGTTACTGACCTACTAGAAGATGTGGATGAAAGAGTTTATCCAATCGGTCGTTTGGACTATGATACATCAGGCTTATTGCTTTTAACTAATGACGGCGAATTTGCTAATCATTTGATGCATCCTAGATATCATGTTGAAAAGACATATGTAGCTAAGATCGAAGGCTTTTTAGCAACAGAAGATATCAAGAAATTAGAAAATGGTATCAAATTGAAAGGCTTTACTACTGCTAAAGCAAAAGTCAAAGTCATGTCTAAAGAGAAGAAAAAGAATACTTCTATCGTAAGAATTACGATTCATGAGGGACATAATCACCAAGTTAAGAATATGTTTGAAGCTGTTGGTCATAAGGTTGAAAAATTATCTCGTGAACGTTATGGTTTCTTGACGCTTGATGGTTTAGTTTCAGGTAAGTATCGTGATTTGACTCGTCAAGAAGTTGCTGAATTGAAGAAACAAGATTAATTTACTTTAAGATTTAATTGGTATGCAATTAAAAATGTACTTCAGTTGCAACGTAGCAGGGTTTTTGCTATATTATGATTATAAAAATAAATAATTGGTTTTCAGGGCAGGGCGTAATTCCCGACCGGCGGTAAAGTCCGCGACCCAACGAAAGTTGGCCGAATTGGTGAAATTCCAGTACCGATAGTTAAAGTCTAGATGGAAGAAGACAGATAGGATCTGTTTTGGTGTGCCCAAAATAGGTCCTTTTTTCTTTGGGAATCAATGGAAGAGGTTGATTTTATGGGAAAAAGTATGTATAGATTTCAAGAAGTTATTGGAGTCGGAATTTTAGCAGCTTTAGGTACAATTTTGATGTTTTTTGAATTTCCAGTTTTGATCTGGTTGCCATTTTTAAAAGTTGATTTGAGTGATGTTGTTACTTTGATTGGGACGTTTGCTTTCGGACCAGTTGGAGGCATCTTGATTGCTTTGATTAAGTCGGTTGTGCACGTTATCATCACTGGTAGTGGAGTTGCTGGTTTAGTTGGTAGTGGGGCAGCCTTTGTTGGTGCTGTAGCACTTTTATTGCCTTTTAATCATTTTTGGAAAAGGGATAAGAAATTCAGTGCTATTTTGTGGGGAACTGTTTCATTAACTGTTATTATGTCAGTCCTTAATTATTTTGTAGTTATGCCGCTTTATATGAATGTCGTAGGGATGCAACTTAACATGAGTTTAGCTAAATATGTTGCAACAGGTGTGGTACCATTTAATATTATTAAGGCATTGATAATCTCGGTCGCTATTTTACTGGTATATCCTAGAATCAAAGGACATTTCGCCATTAAGTAATAACCTAAGAGAATTTTATAAATCTTTAAAGAAAAAGTTTAAACTTTTATGATATGCTTTAAGAGATAGAAATTAGGAGGTTGGTTCTTAATGGCCGATAATGATAAAAACAAAATGTCTGGCGATTCACGTGTTCCTAAATCAACTAAAGGTTTAGAGGGTTCTGTCAGTCTGGAAGATTTAAAGAAATATCATCTAATCGATACTGGTAACAATGAAAATGTACCAACAAATGATTCTGATTCTGTTTCCGATAATCAAACTTCTAATGGTGCATCTCAGAGTTCCGCAGAAAATTATGAGGATACTTCAAATGAAAATTATTCCAATAATTCGGCGGATCATCTTCAAACTGAAGAAATCCATGATCATTTAAGTGAAGCAAAACAGGATGATAATCCTGAATCAAATGTTAATAATACTAATTTTGTGCCAACGCCACCAATTGATGAAAAGCCAATGCCAAAACGACAGGAAGAAGAACCTCAGTCAGTTCAAAATGAATCCAAACCGACTGCCAAGGATGAAAAAAAGAAAAAACAAAAAAATGACAAACCTTGGGAAAATAGTTTCGATTCTGATACTGATGATGAAGGTCATGTTTCGCGTACAGTTACTAAAGAAAAGCAACGTGGCAATCATACGTTAGTTGTTACTTTGGTAGTAGCACTGATTGTGATTATGTTTGCCCCAGTCGTTATTAATGTTGTTAAAGGCAGCAGCGGCAGCAGCGATTTAGATAGTGCTCAATCAGAAAAATCGGTTGAGAATAAAGATAAGTCGACGAAAAAGAAGAAAAGTAACAATGATTCTGCTAAAAAGAAGTCGACAAAGAAAGATTCAAATAAGAAAAAGTCGTCTACTAGTTCGCAAAAATCAAATAACTCTAATAATACTAATAGCAATAATAATGCTACAAGTAATAACAATACTAGTTCAACAGCTTCAAACAGTAATACTGCAAATAATACAGGAAGTACTGGTAGCTCCGATACAACTAATAGTTCCAATAATAGCGGGACTTCGAGTCAAAACCAATCAACAGGTACAACAAGTGATCAACAACAATCACAAACTAGTCAACAAGCTTCAACAACAAATAATTCAACTGATACTTCAAGTTCATCAAGCGATGGTTCAGATTCAAGCTCAAGTTCGAGTTCAAGCGGTTCATATTATACTGTTCAAGCTGGTGACAATTGGTTTAGAATCGCCTATAATAATGGTCTAACAACTGCTCAATTAAAGAGTATGAATGGAAGCGTTGGAACGTTAACACCAGGTACATCACTAAGAGTTAAATAATTTTAAGTGAAGGGTCTTTGACATTATTGTCTGGGCCCTTTTATTAAGGAGATAAATTAATGCAAATTGCAATAGATGGTCCAGCATCGGCCGGAAAAAGTACCATTGCCAAATTAATTGCTAAAAAACTAGATTTTGTATACTGTGATACAGGTGCAATGTATCGTACAGTGACTTTGCTTGCAAAAAAGAATAATGTAGGTTATGGTGAAACTCTTGATATTTTAAAGCTAATGTCAGAGCATAAAATTTACTTTTCAAATAAATCAGATGGACAGCATGTCTATCTTGATGATGAAGATGTCTCAGATGCAATTAGAACAGAAGAAATCACAAATAATGTTTCACAAGTATCTGCCATCAAAGAAGTCAGAGCAAAATTGGTCAAAATGCAACGTGATATGGCAGGAGATACTGATATTGTGATGGATGGTCGTGATATTGGAACGACTGTTTTGCCAAATGCAGACGTTAAAATCTTTTTGATTGCCAGTGTAGAAGTTCGCGCTCAAAGACGATTCAAGGAAAATCTTGAACGAGGGATCAAAACCCCATTAAAAGAGTTGCAGGATGAAATAGCTGCCAGAGATTATAAGGATTCTCATCGTGAAATTTCACCATTGAAAAAAGCTGACGATGCTATTGAAGTTGATTCGTCAAATATGACAATTGAAGAAGTAGTTAAAAGAGTAACTGAATTAGTAAATGAACATAAGTAGGGAGGCAAAATATGTCTGTTCCAGTAGTTGCGTTAGTAGGACGCCCCAATGTAGGGAAATCTACGATTTTTAATCGAATAATTAATGAGAGACTCTCCATTGTTGAAGATACGCCTGGTGTAACACGTGATCGGATTTACGCTCGTGCCAGTTGGTTAGGTAAAGAATTCCGTTTGATCGATACGGGTGGTATTGAAATGAGTGGCGAGAAACTTTCTGTCCAAATTAAAAACCAAGCTGAAATTGCAATCGATGAAGCTGACGTGATTGTTTTCATCGTTAATGGTCAAAATGGTTCAACTAAGGAAGATGAAGATGTTGCAAAAATTCTTTATCGCACCAAAAAACCGGTAATTTTGGCTGTCAATAAAGCTGATAATCCTGAGCAACGTCAAAATATTTATGATTTCTATTCATTAGGCTTTGGAGATCCTAATCCAATTTCTGGTGCTCAAGGCACTGGCTTAGGTGATTTATTAGATGAAATCGTTAAGGCCTTTCCTAATGATGACAAATCAGAAGAAGACAAGTCAGTTAAATTTAGTTTTATTGGCCGTCCCAATGTTGGGAAATCATCGTTAGTTAATGCTATTTTAGGCGATGAACGGGTTATTGTTTCTGATATGCAAGGAACAACTAGAGATGCTGTCGATACTAAGTATCATGATGAAAGGCTTGATAAAGACTTTACTATTATTGATACTGCTGGTATTAGAAAACGTGGAAAAGTTTACGAAAATACTGAAAAGTATTCTGTTTTACGAGCTTTGAGTGCAATTGATAAATCAGATGTCGTTTGTGTCGTTTTGAATGCTGAAGAAGGTATTAGAGAACAAGACAAACGTGTTGCTGGTTATGCTCATAATGCTGGTAAGGGTGTAATAATCGTTGTCAATAAATGGGATACTTTGAAAAAAGATACAAATACAATGAAGGACTTTGAAAATCAAATACGAGTAGAGTTCCAATATCTTTCATATGCACCGATCCTGTTCGTTTCAGCAATCAAAGGACAACGTCTCAATCAAATCCCAGAATTAGTCGATCGTGTCTATGCTAATCGTGAACGTCGGATTCAATCATCAGTTCTTAATGACTTGTTATTGAGAGCAACGTCAATCGCTCCAACACCATTGGTCAATGGTAAGAGACTGAGAATTTATTACATGACTCAAGTGGCGGTCCAACCACCAACATTTGTTGTTTTTGTTAATGACAATGAATTGTTGCATTTCTCTTATGAAAGATTTTTGAAAAATCAATTGCGAGAAACTTTTGATTTTGAAGGAACTCCGATCAAGATATTGCCAAGAAAACGAAAATAGCTGAAAAGGACGCTATTTGGCCCGTTTTTATAAATATATTTATAATTTGTAAGAATTATGTTAAAAAATAGCGTAAATGCTTGCCACATCGGCATTGCTATGGTAATTTTGTACATAGAATAATGAACGCATTAATAAAAGTTCATGTGTTCTAAAAATTTTTTACAATTATCCGGAGGTATTCACAAATGGCAAATAAAGCTGAACTTATTGATAGTGTAGCAAGTAAAACTGGTTTGACAAAGAAGGATGCAACTTCTGCTGTTGATGCAGTTTTTGAAACAATTCAAGATAACTTATCAGAAGGTAACAAAGTTCAATTGATCGGCTTTGGTAACTTCGAAGTTCGTCAACGTGCTGCTCGTAAGGGTCGCAACCCACAAACTGGCGAAGAAATTAAGATTCCTGCAAGCAAAGTACCTGCATTTAAACCAGGCAAGGCTTTGAAGGATTCAGTTAAATAATTAATTCATTTTGGTTATTATGGGGCGGTCTTTTGACCGTCTTTTTTTACGCAAAATAATGGAGGTATGGATTTGAGTAAAGCAGATAAGGTTATAGAAACAATTGATGATGGTGACTTTTCGAAAGTCGATAATTTGATTCAGGATTCGCTTCGAGAAGATGATGATCAAACACTTTTTTCTTTGGCTGAAACATTAATGAGCAGAGGCCTGTCAGTTCAAGCTAAAACGATTTATGAACATCTACTGTCCATTTGCCCAACTGAAGGGCAAATCCTCTCTAGACTGGCTGAAATTGCCGTTTCTGATGGTGATAGCGATAAAGCTTTGGACTATATCTCACAAATCACTCCAGATTCACCAGCTTATGCTGAAAACCTCTTAGTATCAGCCGATATTTACCAGTCTCAAGGACTCTATGAAGTCAGTGAACAAAAACTTCTTACTGGTATCAGAGAATACCCTGATGAAGAAGTCTTTAAGTTTGCTCTAGCAGAAGTATATTTTGATGAAAATAAGTTCAGCAAAGCCTTGACTTATTACGATATGCTTTTGGATATGGATATTAAAAACTATTCGGGTATCTCGATTGTCTTGAGAAAAGCCAGTTCCTTAGCAGGGGATGGACAATATGAAGCTGCCATCAGTGAATATGAAAAATTGAATGCCTTGGAACTAAACGAAGATGCCCAATTTCAACTTGGATTTTTATACAATCAAGTCAAAAATTATAATAAATCAATCACTACTTTAGAAAATTTGTTGGATACTAACCACGATTATCCAACTGCCTATCCAATTTTGGCAGAGGATTATTTAAACATTAAAAAGAATTCCGATGCTTTCAAATACGCTCAATTAGGTTTGAATATCAATGAACTTGATGATCGCCTTTACCAAATCGCCTTTGATGCTGGACAAGTTGAAGATGCTAAACAAGCTATCGATATCATCGAAAAGGGTATCAGAACTGTTGATGATCCAATGCCATTGATTATTAAGCTGAGTGATTACTACGTTACCAAAGGTCAATTTAAGGCTAATTTGGACTTGTTAAGCAGTCGTGATGTCAGCAATACTCCTAAATTGGTTTGGAATTTGGCTAAGTCGGAATATGAAACCGACGATGTTACTGATGCTCAAGAAAATATCCTCTTAGTTTTAGATGATTTTAAAGACAATTTGGATTACTTATCTGATTTGATCGAGATTTTACGAAGCACTGGTAATAATGCTGCTCTAAAAGCTGCATTGAAGCTTTATTTGAAGCAAGATCCAGACAACGAGAATATGCAAGATTTACTTGATCAGATCTCTTAAACATTATAATAAAATTAGAAAAATTAATTTAAATTGGATTATTTTTAATAAAAACCTTGAAAAATTCTAAACAACTGCTATCATTCTAGACATAAATTGATTTTGATTTTTAAACAAGTAGCGAAATATCTGGGTGTTCAGAGAATTGACGGTTGGTGCAAGTCATGCAGGATATTTTTGATGAAATACTAAATTGAAATCACGTGTCCGGCGTTATAGGAATAAAGAGCAAGTATTTTTACTTGAATTTTGGGTGGTACCGCGCAAAGAGCGTCCCTGCATTTATTGCAGAGGCGTTTTTTTTGTTCCTATAAGCTAAATTCTAGGAGGTTTGGAAAATGAAATTTTTAGAAAAATTAAAATTGCAAGCAACTTTTGCACAAATCCTAAATCAAAAGGATATAGACGACACTAAGAAGAATTATCTTTATAGACCCTATTGGAGCTAAAAAAATTTCAAAGAAAATTTAAAATAGGGTGATTATTATGAAAAAAGCAAGTCGATTAACGTTTTTAGAAAGTCTCTTGATTATGTTAGTAATGTTTTCAATGTTAGGAATCATGATGATTGGTTTCAATATGACGCCACAGATTCCAATTTTATTAACTTTTACGATTTTGTTATTTTACGGTCGCTTTCGTGGCTTTTCATGGAAGGAGCTGCAAGATGGTATCGTCACTGGCGTTAAACCAGGCATCATCCAAATGATAATCTTTATTATGATTGGCGTTTTAGTCTCAGCTTGGTCAATGTCAGGCGTGATTCCCACTATCATGGTTTATGGATTAGAATTGCTCAATGCTAGATTTTTCTTATTTACAGTCTTTGTCAGCTGCTGTTTAGTTGGCGTAATCGTTGGGAGTTGTTTTACAACTATCAGTACTTTAGGAATCGTCTTCATGGGTATCGGTCAGGTCATGGGCATCAATACAGCATTGACAGCTGGTTCGATTGTTTCAGGAGCTTTATTTGGCAATAATCTCTCGCCATTGTCTGGAACGACTAATTTATCGACCGGAATTGCTGGAGTCGATAACGTCTTTGACCATATCAAAACGATTGCTCACACCGCTTTGCCTGCTGCCATTATTACTGCAGTAATCTTTTTGATTGTGGGGCACTCGAGCGTATCACCAGATATGAGTTCAGTTCATCATATAATTAATGCTTTAAATAATAATTTCTTTATTTCTGCTTGGATGCTGATTCCTATCATCGTCTTGATTGCCTGCGCTATTTTGCAAGTTCCAGCTATTCCTACTTTGTTGGCTGGTTCAGTGACAGCCATTATCATGCATGTCTTCATTGACCATGCAACTTTGACGACTATTAGCAAGCAGATCATGAATGGATTTCAATTGAATTCACCCGATAAGAAGATCAATTTAATAGTTAGCGGTGGCGGAATCACAAGTATGTTAAGCAGTATTTCTTTAATTTTAGTTGCTTTGACACTCGGAGGCGTTTTGATCAAAATGGGCGTCGTAGATAATTTGGTCGGTAAGATGAGTCAAAGAGTCGATTCACCGGGAAAACTGATTTTACTATCAGCTTTAAGTGCTATCGGTATTAATTTCTTAGTTGGTGAACAATACTTGTCGATTATTTTGCCAGGAACAACTTTTAAAAAGAATTTCGATGAACAAGGCGTTCGTCCCGTATTCCTATCTAGAGTTTTAGCTACTGGTGGAGCTGATATCAATGCTTTAGTTCCCTGGGGAGTTACAGGAATCTTTATTTCAGGAGTTTTAGGAGTTAGTCCGTTAATCTTTATTCCTTGTGCCTTTTACGTTTGGCTGAATCCTTTATTGACGATTATTTTTGGCTTCGCCTTTGGTAAAAATTACAATCAAGTTCCAAGTGAAAGAAAAATTTCAGTTAAGGTAAATCAACAATTTGAATAAGTCCTAACAAAGAAGATAGTCTCTATTTAGAAATTTTAAATAAAGGCTATTTTTTGTTGTATTTTAGGAATCAAGTTGCTTTTGTTTATTTTTGGCGATATTTTTGACATATCGTGTATAGTTGTTATGTAAAGATTTTTATTATTTAGTTTAGAAATTGAGGTAAATGTATGCAGATCAAACAACTTCCTAAGGATTTTCAAGAGGCACTACCAGTATTAGAACAGATTGAACAAGCGGGCTTTCAAGCTTATTTTGTCGGTGGAAGTGTTCGAGATCATATCTTGGGCCTGCCAATTCATGATGTTGATATTGCGACTAGTGCATACCCTGAAGAAATTAAAAAGATTTTTAAACGAACGGTCGATACAGGTATTCAACATGGGACTGTCACGGTCTTAATGGGGGATGATGCTTATGAGGTCACGACTTTTCGGACGGAGTCAGGTTATCAAGACTTTCGTCGACCTGATAAAGTAACTTTTGTTCGGTCTCTTGAAGATGATCTTAAACGTCGCGATTTTACGATCAATGCTTTAGCAGTTGACCTCAATGGAAATGTAATTGATAAATTCGATGGTTTAAAAGATTTAGATAAAAAAGTCATTCGCGCGGTTGGCAAAGCAGAAGAACGCTTCCATGAAGATGCTTTACGAATGATGCGGGCAGTCAGATTTCAAGCTCAATTGAATTTTAAAATAGAAGAACAGACTTCACAGGCAATTGCTGACAATGCACCTTTGCTTGAAAAAATTGCAATTGAACGGATTAGAGAGGAATTCGTCAAATTGTTGTTAAGTAAATCTTGGCAAACTGGATTGGGCGATTTCTTAAAACTAGGTTTGAGCGAATATTGTCCTGGATTCAAAGATCAAAAATTAGAATTAGAAGAATTGTTGGAACCAAAAGACAAGTATTTTATTGATGAAGATGAGGCCTGGGTAGCTATCGGCTATGTTTTGAGCTTGAATCATGATGAATTCAATCGCTTTTTAAGAGATTGGAAAGTTTCCAATAAGACCAGAGAGACTAGTGTCGATACTTTAAAGCTTTTGCACTTGTTTGAGAGTCAAGATTTCGATTTGTGGAATATTTACAAGTTGGGAACTAAGAATTTTGGTCGTGTGATTGAATTATGCAAAATGTTTGGGATTGAGTTCGATTATCAAGGATTAAATCAAAAGGTAGATCAAATTTCTATAAAAAATAGTCATGACTTGAAACTTTCTGGTAAGGATATTTGCGATATTTTAGGTGTCAAACCAGGTCCTATCATTGGCAAGTCGATGTCCCAAATTGAGCGTGCTGTCGTGGAAGGAAACGTTTCCAATAATTTCGATGAATTAAGGCATTATCTATTAAGTAATCAATAACGCTGTGTTATCATTAATTTAGTAAGTGTTTTTAAATTGAAAGGGTGATAATATGACTAAACATGTTTTTAAAGAACTCAAGTTTTACTTTAGAAATGATGATACTTGGACAGTTAGCCACAGTGAGATGAGTGACGTTTGGATTGCACGTGTAACGACTAGTTATGGACGTATTCAAGGTGGACGTATGCAAGAAATCCATCCATGCAAACGTTTTAGAATTGAAATTTTACCAGATGCTGACTATATCAAGGATACAGATGTTTCTACAGCAGCAATGGCTGATGGCATGTTCAACCGGATTATTAAATACCAAGATATTGAAAAATGCGATATCGTTTTTGAAGACGATCAAGGCAAGGAACCAATGCAGATTTACTTCCCATTCAAGCAAAAGGATGTTGAAGGACTTGATAATGCTTATCAATCTTCAGCTATTTCAAGTAAGACTGGCAATCTGTACATTTCGATTGATCCAGAAAATACAGTTTATGATATCTACAAAGAAGATCTTTAATGAAAATATAAAATACGGGACATTAGTTAGTTGTTAGCTAAGTCCCGTATTTTCTTGAGTAGAGGGGTAAATCATGGGAAATTTAAAAATTGGCACGATGGTCAAAATCGATGACCAAAAAGATGCTATGAAGAATCAAATTGGGGCTGTCGTTTATTTTGATCAAGAACATGAGAAAATTTTAGTTCGATTCGGCGGGCAACAACAGATGTATTATAATTTGAGTCAATTAAAAATTAATCAAGTTGCTGATAATTGAGTCCATTTGGTGAGACGATACATTAAGCACTTCTGATGTGATAAAATAAAGCAGAACAAAACATATACCTCTATCGAGATTGGTAGGGGAATTTTTTATTTATAGTGGTGAAATAATTGAAAACCTTAAACATAACAAATGCTTCAAAAACCTTTGGTGAACGGACACTTTTTACAGACGTTACGTTTACGATCAACGAAGGCGACAGAATTGGTCTTTTAGGTCTTAATGGAACTGGTAAAACAACTCTTTTAGACGGAATCGTTCATCCTAATAATCTCAATACGATTGAGGTCGATAAGCCTAAAGACTTTAAAATATCTTACTTAAAACAGCAACCTGATTTAGATGCAAAATCTTCTGTTATTGATGCTGTTTTTAATGGCAGCGGCGAAAAATTTCAATTGATTCGTCAATATGAAAACTCATTGGCTAAATTTAACATCAATTCGACTGATAAGAAGATTCAAAATGAATTTTTTAAGTTGCAAGAAAAAATGAATGCTGCTGAAGCTTGGCAAATGGAGTCAGATGTTAAGTCGATTTTGAATAAATTGGGCATTACTGAACTTGATAAAAAAATCGGTGAATTATCTGGTGGTCAACAAAGACGTGTTGCTTTAGCACAGACGTTAATTTCAGAAGCCAATCTGTTGATTTTAGATGAGCCAACTAACCATTTGGATTATGAAGCAATCGATTGGCTACAGACTTATTTAAGCAAATATAAAGGCTCAGTTCTTTTCGTGACCCATGACCGTTATTTCTTGAATGAAGTCGCAACCAGAATCTTTGAATTAGAGAATCGCAATGTTACTGAATATGACGGAAATTACGAGAAATATTTACAACAAAAAGCTGCTAATGAAGAGATTTACGCTTCCGTACAACATCATAAGACACAACTCTATAAGCAAGAATTAAATTGGATGCGTGCTGGCGTTAAAGCTCGTGGAACTAAGCAGCAAGCTAGAAAAGATCGCTTTACCGATTTAAAAGAAGATTTACAAAATAAGCCTGAAGCTCAAAAAGAAATGTCGATTGATATTGCACAACAACGATTGGGCAACGATGTATTCGATATTAAAGATGCCAGTTTAAAATTTGGGAAACATATCATCTTAAAAGACTTCAGTTATTTAGTTTCTCGTGGCGATCGAATTGGGATAACTGGTGCTAATGGTTCCGGTAAAACAACTTTTCTCAATACGATTGCTCATCAATTACCATTAGATTCAGGTGAGGTCAAAACTGGACAAACAGTTAGATTAGGCTATTATACGCAGCACACTGAAGATATGGACCCAGATAAGCGTGTCATCAGATATTTGGAGTCAATTGGTCAAGGTGCTAGAAATACTGATGGTAATCAAATGTCAGCCTCACAGATGCTTGATACTTTCAAATTTGACCATCAGATGCAAGGCTCCTTTATCAGAGAGCTCTCCGGTGGGGAGAAACGACGTTTGTACTTGTTAGCAATTTTGATGAATCAACCCAATGTTTTACTTTTGGATGAGCCAACGAATAATTTGGATATCGAGACTTTAACAATTTTGGAAAATTATTTAACTAATTTTAAAGGAACAGTTTTAGCTGTCTCTCATGATCGCTATTTCTTAGATAAAGTAGCTCATAAGTTATTGATTTTTGATGGTCAAGGTGAAATCGAAGAAAGCTATGATTCTTATTCTGGCTATTTGAAAGAAGCTTCCGAAAAGAAACAGGCTCAACACCATGAAGATAAGATTCAAAAGCACGAAGAAGTTAAAGAAAAGACTGAACAGAAGAAAACTGAAACTAAAAAGAAATTGACTTACGCTGAACAAATCGAGTTTGACAAATTGGAACCTAAGATTGAAAAACTCGATGATGAAATTGCCAGTTTGAAAAAAGAATTGAATGACGCTTCAAATGATTATGAAAAATTAATGGACTTTCAAAGACAACTTGACGAGAAGAATCAAGAATCAGATAAATTGATGGATCGTTGGGAATATTTAGGTCAATTCATTTAGGGGGAGAACATGCATAACGAGCAACAATATTTAGATCTTTTAAAATACGTTTTGGAAAATGGACATAAAAAAGGCGATCGGACAGGTACTGGTACCATCAGTACTTTTGGATATCAGATGCGCTTTGATCTGCAGGAGTCATTTCCACTTTTGACGACTAAAAAAGTTCCCTTTGGTCTAATTAAGAGCGAATTGTTGTGGTTCTTGCATGGAGATACTAATATTAGGTATCTTTTAGAACACAAGAATCATATTTGGGACGAATGGGCCTTTAAGAATTACATTGAAAGCTCAGATTACACTGGACCAGATATGACTGATTTTGGTCGCCGCAGCTTAGTCGATGATGAATTTGCCAAAGCTTATCGAATTGAGAAGAAGAAATTTGATCAAGCTATTTTAGAGGACGATGAATTTGCCCAAAAGTTTGGTAACTTGGGAGATGTTTATGGTGCTCAATGGCGTCATTGGCAAAAGCGTGATGGTGGTTTTATCGACCAGATAAAAAATGTTATTGAACAAATTAAGGACAATCCTAATTCACGGCGTTTGATCGTTAGCGCCTGGAATCCAGAAGATGTTCCAACGATGGCGCTTCCTCCTTGTCATACGCTGTTTCAATTTTATGTTAATGATGGCAAATTATCTTGTCAGTTGTATCAAAGAAGTGGCGACCTGTTCTTAGGAGTACCTTTTAATATTGCTAGTTATGCTTTGTTGACGCATTTGATTGCTCGAGAAACTGGATTAGAAGTCGGTGAATTCATCCATACCTTAGGGGATGCTCATATTTATTCCAATCATCTAAAACAAGTCAAAGAACAATTAAGTCGAAAGCCAACTGCAGGTCCACAATTAAAAATCAATAGCGATGAGAGTATCTTTGATATCGATGCAGGCGATATTGTAGTTGAAAATTACAATCCTCAACCAGCTATCAAGGCTCCAGTTGCTGTTTAAAGGAGAGATGGCCAATGATTAGTTTTGTTTGGGCAGAAGATGAGAATCATAATATCGGCGTAGATGGACATATTCCTTGGAATTTGCCTAATGATATGAAGCATTTTAAAGATGTTACAACCGGTCATCCCATTGTCATGGGACGCAAAACTTTTGAAAGTTTTCCAAATGGTCCCTTACCTAAAAGATTAAATATCGTCATTTCAAGAAATCCAGAGTATCAAGTACCTGATTCTGTGGTTCTTTTGAATGATAAAGGAAAATTGTCACAGTATGTGAAGCCTGATGACGAGGTTATGGTCATTGGTGGAGCTGGAATCTTTGAGTTATTTAAGGATGATGTAGATCGACTGTATCTTACGAAAATCTCGCATGCGTTTACAGGCGACACTAAAATGATTCCCATCGATTATGACAAATTTGATTTAATCGAAAAAAAAGAAGGCATTATGGATGAAAAAAATATTTATCCATATACCTTCGAAACTTATCAAAAGATTTAATTATTTTATTAACATGAATTAAGCAACATAGAAATAAACTGAAAAATACATCAAAGCAGTTCCAATCATAACAAAAATATGCCAGATGACGTGGATGTATTTCAAGTCTTTCAGCAAATAAATGCAAGCTCCTAATGTAAAAGCTATTCCTCCGGCAACTAGTAACCAGATACCGACGGTTCCAATTGAGTGATATAGCGGATTCATGGCGATAATAATAGCCCATCCCATTAGGACATAGAGAAAGGTTTCAAAATACTTGAAACGACCAACGTTGAAAATCTTATAAAGAATTCCACCGATTGCTAATATCCAGATAAAAGCGAGAATAGTGTAACCAAAAGTGGAATGTAACGAAATCAAGCAGTATGGCGTATAAGTTCCAGCAATCATCAAAAAAATAGAACTGTGATCGAATATTTGGAAAACGCCCTTAGCTTTCGTGAAATAAAGACTGTGAAAGAGCGTGGAACTCAAGTATAAAAAGAATAATGTGAAAGCATAAATGAAATAAGCAGTAATATTTAAAGGATTACCCTGATGGAAGCCTTTGATCAGTAAAAATACAGCTCCGATAATGGCTAAAATAATTCCGATACCATGAGTGACCGCACTGAAGACTTGATCAGTGATCAAATATCTTCGTGTAAAATTATGTTTTTTTGACATTTTAAAAACCTCAATTATTTTTGTCTGTTATTGAACATTATATGCTTTTAAGGGCTTTTCAGACAATAACTATCTTTAGTATAATAAATAACAGTTATTTTATTATAAATAATATTTAATAAAAATACTTGAGATAGTTAGTTTTTTTGTGATTTAGAAACAATAAGTTTGGTAAACTTTGTTATAATTGAAACAATTAAGAACTAAGACCCTATGAAAGAGGGATAAAATGACTAAAGTAAAAATCCTTACCGATTCATCGGTACAGTTAACTCCAGAAGAAATAGAAAAATACGATATTGGGATGGTTCCTTTAACCATTAGTATCGATGATAAGACATACACTGATGGTGTTGATATCACAAGGGAAGAATTTGTACGGGAAATGGATGCCTCAAAAGATTTACCTAAGACATCGCAACCATCAATCGGTACTTTCATGAAAGTTATCGATAAAATTCCTGATGACTATACTGATATCTTATCCTTAAACATGACCCCAGCAATCAGTGGAACGATCAATGCAGCAAGACAAGTAGCGCAAATGAGCGAACGTCACATGGAAGTCGTTGATACTGAATTTACTGATCGTGCTCAAGCCTTTCAAGTTATCAAAGCAGCTAAGATGGCTCAAGAAGGCAAGTCGATCGATGAAATTAAGCAAGCTATTTCAGTCTTGCGCGAACATACTTACCTATACATGGGTGTCACAAGTATTGAAAATATCCTTCGTGGCGGTCGTTTGAGTCGCTTTGCAGGAACGCTATCAACACTTTTGAATATCAATTTAGTTTTAACTTTGAAAAATAATAGTCTAGATATTGCCAAGCGTGGCCGTGGTCGCAAGACGATCGAAAAATATATGGACAATGTTATGGAAGAAATCAAAGGCTTAAAGAACATCAAGTCGATTGGTATTTCATATGTTGACAAAATGGACTATGTAAATGAATTGAAGGAAAAGTTGGCACAAATCGTTCCTGACGTACCGTTGCTTATTAGAGTAACCAGTCCGGTAATTGCTACCCATGCTGGTTCAGGTGCCTTCGCAATTGAATTTTATACCGAGTAAAAGCTGATGCTGACATCAGCTTTTTTTTGAAAGATGGATTTTAGCTAATGAAGAAAAAAAGTATTTGGATCATCGTTGTAATCTTAATTTTAGTGGCAGTGAGTGGTGGAACTTATTATTTTGTTCAAGGTAATCACCAGCAACAAGAAGTTGTCACTAAGAAAGCTCCCAACAAAAAACCTAAGAAAAAAACAGTTCCTAAAAAGAAAAGTCTCAGTCTTGTTGCGATTGGAGATTCATTAACGCAAGGCGTCGGCGATTCTAAATCAGTTGGAGGCGGATATGTCACAAGATTGACTAGCAAAGTCCAAAATCATTATGACATCCCTACGCAGCCACATAATTATGGCGTGTCAGGCGATACTAGTACGCAAATTATGACGCGCATTAAAAATGATAAAAATATGCACCAAGATTTACCGAAGGCAGATATTATTACAATTACTGTCGGTGGAAATGATTTCATGCATTTATTGCAAAAAAAGGGCTTGGATTTAACAGCTGGCGACATTGCTGATGAACAAGTCAAATTTGATAAGCGTTTAAAGCAATTATTGACTGATGTGAGAAGCTATAACAAAACTGCTCCCATCTATTTGATTGGTATTTATAATCCCTTCAGCGTCTATTTATCAAACGTCAAGAACGCCAAAACTGCTTTTATCAATTGGAATCGTGGCTCTGCTAGAGTAGCAGCTACATTTAATAAAACTTACTTTGTCGATATTAATAACCTCTATCAGACTAAACAAGTCGATAAAAAAGTTAAGAAAACCGGGGTCAACCCATATCTTTACAAAAAAGATCATTTCCATCCCAACGGAACTGGTTATGATATGATGACTGATAAGATTTTTGCCAAAGTAAGTACAACGACAAAGGAGTGGCTTTATAAATAATTATGAAAAGAAATTATTGGAAATACGCATTCATAACTCTCGTGGCAATCATTGTGATTGGGTTAGGATTCATTGGAACTAAAGTTTTGAGTTCACCAACAGAAAACTATCAGGTTACTTCCAATGTTGAAAATCAAAGTTCAAAAGTCTTTACCGTCAATATGACTAAGCAACAAGCTAACAAGATGGCTCAATATTATTTGAAGCATACATTAAATAACGGTAAAACCGATTATCAACTTGTCTTGAAAAAGGACGCTGAATTAACCGGTGCTATTTCATTTTTAGGAGCCAAAATCCACTTTACGATTTTGATGCAGCCATATGCTAAGACTAATGGCGATATTTTATTGAAAGCAAAAGGAATGAAAATCGGTGATTTATCATTGCCAATTTCCTTTGTAATGAATTATATTAAGAATAGCTTTAAAACACCTAATTGGGTCGATATCGATGGCAAAGATAAGTCAATTCTTTTGAAATTCACTAAATTTACAACTAAAGATGGTTATGGTATTCGTGCTAAAAATATTGATTTAAAAAATAATAAATTGTCCTTTGAAGTAATGAATAGTAAAATTACTGACAACCAATAACGTGAAAGGAGTAAGAATGAGACGCAGTTTTTATGAATTTTTAATGACGCTTCGCAATGCTGACAGTGTTGAACCAGAGGCCGAATTTGCGAACAATGCTTTTCATGATTCATCTTTTCCTAAGCATGAAGAAAGTTACCAAAAGATTTCAGATTATCTGGAATTAAACGCTGGTTATTTGCCCAGCATGACAATTTTTGATGAGGCATTCCAAAAGTACCAAGAAATAGACAGAAAATAGGTGATGGCAATGGCACTACAATGGTATCCGGGACACATGAACAAAGCCAAGAACCAAGTGCAAGACCGCTTGAAACTAGTGGATATTGTACTGGAAATCGTCGATGCAAGACTTCCGTTTTCATCGCGTAATCCGGTTCTTGAACAAATAATCGATAAAAAAAAGCACATAATTATTTTAAATAAAGCTGACCTAGCTGATCCTCAAGTGACAGCTGATTGGAAGCTTAACTTTGAACAAGAGGGCACTAAATCCATTGAATTGGATGCTAAACATAGCAAAGGACTCAACAAAATCAAAAGTTTGATTCATTCCGAACTTTCTGAAAAAATTGCTCGTTATGAAAAAAATGGCGTTCAAAATTATCGAATCAAAGCTATGTGCATTGGAATTCCGAATGTCGGCAAATCAACGATTTTGAACCGCTTGGTTGGAAAGAATGTGGCCGTAACTGGTAATAAGCCCGGCGTGACGAAAAATCAGAATTGGTTGAAAACAAATATTGGTATCGACTTATTGGATACGCCTGGTATTCTTTGGCCAAAGATCGATGATCCCAAGGTAGGCATGAAATTGGCTCTTTCAGGCGCTATCAAAGATAAAATCTATGCACCTGATGATGTTGCCATCTATGCATTGAACTTTTTAGAGACTCATTATATGGACAATCTGCAGGAAAAGTATGGACTTACTAACTCCGATATTTTCAATCATACGACTCCAGAATTGTTAATGAGTCTAACTGAGAAGTTCGGTTATAAAGAGGATTATGACAGAGCCTCACGTAGAATTATCGATGATATTCGTAAGCTCAAGTTAGGCAGATTGACTTTTGATGTCCCTGGGGAGTTTTATGAAGAATAGATACACGATTAAAGAAGTTAAAAAACTATTGGAAAATGAAGCTAATAGTTCGTTATTGTCAGAATTTTCAAAAGATTCTAGGGCTGGAGTAAAAAAATTATTGCAGCAATTTTATAAAAAGCAAGCTCAAAAAGAGGTTTTGATTAAAAAATTTCATCAAAAGGAATTTTTGGAAAAGCCTTACTGGGATCACAATTTAGTGGTCGCAGGAGTAGATGAAGTTGGTAGAGGACCGTTGGCTGGGCCAGTCGTTACAGCAGCGGTTATTTTGCCATGCGATAATACACTTTATGAGGTGGACGATTCAAAAAAATTATCACGTGCCAAAAGAGACCAATTATATAAACAAATTTGTGAACAAGCAATTGATATTAGTGTCGCTGTTGGCAGTCCTAAGTTGATTGATACTGAAAACATTTATCATGCAACTGAGTTGACAATGAGAGAATCTATTGAACGACTCTTTTTGAAGCCAGATCAAATTTTAGTCGATGCCATGACGATTCCTGTTAATATTTCACAAACAAAATTGATTAAGGGCGATTCTAAGTCGTTAAGTATTGGAGCTGCTAGTATCGTAGCTAAAGTAAGTCGGGACCGCCTGATGACGACATATGGCAAACTATACCCTGAATTTGGTTTTGATCAAAACGACGGCTATGGCACTAAACAACATTTGGATGCCTTGTCAAAATATGGTCGAACAAAGATTCACCGCTTGAGTTTTGCGCCAGTAAAAAACATAAATAAATTGTATTAAGAAAGCATCATTTTCGTAGTTTAGACTAAGGGAGTGATGTTTTTATTATGGACAAATTAACGCGATTCTTAATCCTATGTCGTCAAACGGGGATGGTTTCGAATCAGATAATGTTAAATATTATAAAGATTTCGACAAGTAGTGCTAATCTAGAAGATGAAACTTATGATTTTCTGCAAGAAAAGTGGGGATTTGCAAAATTTAACCAGTTTCTACTATTATTAAAGAAGCAAGAAATTGCAGAGTTTGAAGCGATAAACTACTTAGATTCCAATTATCCGCAAATCTTAAGAACAATTTATAATCCTCCAGCGCTCTTGTATTTTAAAGGAGATATTGCTTTACTAAAGACGGATTGTTTGGCTATCGTTGGGTCTAGACAGGCGACAGATTACAGTTTTCGTTGCATTGGCGGTCTTGTTCCGCGCTTGGTAAATCGTTATACTATTGTGAGCGGTTTAGCAAAAGGCGTCGATTCATGGGCTCATCAACACGCATTGAATAATCATGGCAAGACGATTGCCGTGATTGGAAGTGGGCTTGATATTGCTTATCCAAAAGAAAACCTTGCTTTACAGCAAGAAATTATGAATAATGGTTTGGTAATCAGTGAGTACCCACCACGGACTCCTATCAGGAAATTTCATTTTCCACAAAGGAATCGAATAATCGCCGGTTTGAGTCAAAAGGTTATCGTCACAGAAGCTAAAAAAAGAAGTGGTTCTTTGATCACAGCAGATTTAGCACTAGAGAACAATCGTGAAGTCTTGGCTATTCCTGGACGAATCGATGTTAGTTTGTCCGCTGGCTGCAATAGTCTGATTGAACAAGGGGCCACCCCGCTGATCGATTTTAATAGTTTATAAATCAGGATATTTAAAAATATTTTTATCATTTAAATTGACAAAAGAAAAATCAGTGATTAATATATTGACAGTTTTAATTGATCCATTGGAAAGGAGCACTTTACGTGCCATCAACAAAGCAAAAGAACTTGGTGATCGTTGAATCGCCATCAAAAGCAAAAACAATTGAAAAGTATTTGGGACGTAATTATCACGTGGTTGCAAGTCTTGGTCACGTTAGAGACTTACCTAAGAGTCAGATGGGTGTCGACGTTGAACATGATTATGAACCAAAATATATTTCCATTCGTGGTAAGGGTCCAGTCATCAAGGATTTGAAAAAAGAAGCCAAAAAAGCTAAAAGGATTTATCTGGCAGCCGATCCGGATCGTGAAGGAGAAGCCATTGCTTGGCATGTCTCACATTTACTAGGGTTGGATGACAATGATAAAAATCGGGTCGTCTTTAATGAAATTACTAAAGACACGGTCAAACAAGCTTTCAAGTCACCTCGAAGCATCGATATGAATTTGGTTGATGCTCAACAAGCTCGTCGGGTTTTAGATCGCTTGGTTGGTTATTCTATTTCGCCAATCCTTTGGGCAAAAGTTAAAAAAGGACTCAGTGCCGGTCGTGTTCAATCGATTGCCTTGAAACTTGTTATTGAGCGCGAAAATGAAATCAAGAAGTTCGTTCCTCAAGAATATTGGACGATCGAATCAGTTTTCAAGCATGGTAAAGATAAGTTTAAAGCTAACTTCTATGGCTTGGATGGTAAAAAAGCTGAGCTTGGCGACAATGATCAAGTTCAAGCTGTTTTAAATAAAGTTGATAAGAAAAAAGATTTCAATATCGATAAAGTTACAAAAAAGGAACGCAAGAGAACTCCAGCAGCACCATTTACAACTAGTTCGTTGCAACAAGAAGCTAACAAGCGTCTCAACTACAAGACTAGAAAAACAATGATGATTGCCCAACAATTGTACGAAGGTATCAATTTAGGTCGAAAAGAAGGAACTGTTGGTCTAATTACTTATATGCGGACTGATTCTAAGCGTATTTCTAAAGTAGCTGAAGCAGAAGCTTCAAAGTTCATTCACCAAGAATACGGCGAACCTTTTGCAGCTATCAAAGAGAGAAAAGATAAGAACCAAGAAGGGGCTCAAGATGCCCACGAAGCTATCCGTCCTTCATCAGTTATGAGAACGCCAGCTTCATTGAAAGATATTTTGAGTCGTGATCAATTTAGACTTTATAATTTGATTTGGTCACGTTTTGTTGCCAGTCAAATGACACCAGCAATCTTTGATACGATGACAGTCGATTTGTCACAAAATGGCGTTAATTTTAGAGCCAATGGTTCAAAGATGAAATTTGAAGGTTATCGCAAAGTCTATCAAAGTACTTCCGAAAAATCTAAGAAAGATAATATCTTGCCTGAATTAACTGAAGGCGATAAAGCTAAGTTGCAAAAAAATGATCCGGCACAACACTTTACTCAACCACCAGCAAGATTTACTGAAGCTTCCTTGGTCAAAGCTTTGGAAGAAAATGGCGTTGGTCGTCCTTCAACTTATGCTCCGACAATTGATACTATTCAACGTCGTTACTACGTCAAATTGAATGGTAAGAGTTTTGAACCAACCGAACTTGGTGAAATCGTTGATAATTTGATTCAGTCTTATTTCCCAGATATCGTAAATATCGATTTTACAGCTAATTTGGAAGATGAGTTGGATCGAATTGAAGAAGGCAATGAAGATTGGGTCCAAGTAGTCGATCGCTACTACAAACCATTTGCAAAAGAATTAGAATCAGCCGAAGATAAAATTGAAAAAGTTCAAATCAAGGATGAACCAGCAGGTATGGATTGTGATATCTGTGGTGCACCAATGGTCATCAAGATGGGACGTTATGGCAAGTTCTATGCTTGCTCACGTTTCCCTGAATGTCGTAATACTAAACCAATCGTTAAAGAAATTGGCGTTACTTGTCCTAAATGTAAGAAAGGTCAAGTTATTGAAAGAAAATCAAAGAAGAACCGTATCTTTTATGGTTGTTCTAGATATCCAGACTGTGACTTTGTTTCTTGGGATAAACCAATTGGACGTGATTGTCCAAAAGATGGCCACTACCTAGTTGAAAAGAAAGTTAAGGGTGGTCGTCAAGTAATCTGTCCAAATGGAGATTATGAAGAGGATATTCAAAAATAAATGATAGAACAGGAATTAATCGATAAATTCGTTGAAAATTTAATGATTAATCATCACTACTCAAAAGAAACAAAAAAATCTTATTTAGAAGATATAGATAATTTTGTTTCTTTTTTGCATCAAAATGGTGGTTTCAATGGCTTTACCAAGGTGAAACGAATTGATATCGAGACATATTTAACTTATTTAGATGAAAAAGATTATGCGGATGAAACGGTTGCTAGGCGAATATCAGCTTTACGTTCGTTTTATAATTTTTTGATTAAGAATGATTTCATCGATGCCAATCCCTTTGATTTGGTGCAGTTAAAGCATAAGGGTCGAAAATTGCCTCATTACTTTTATGAAAAAGAAATGACGCAATTGTTTGAAGCTGTCCAAGGAGATGATCCTCTGTCGCAAAGAAACTCAGCGCTCTTGGAGATGTTGTATGCTACTGGCATGCGAGTTAGTGAATGTGCTAACCTATTATTAGATCAATTGGATTTTTCTAATGGAATCGTTTTGATTCATGGTAAAGGGGATAAGGATCGTTACGTTCCTTTTGGAAGCTATGCTCAACATGCCTTAAAAAAATACTTTGATCAGGGTCGTAAAATTTTGATGACGAAGAATCATCAGGATCATCAATATGTGTTCGTCAATAGTCGTGGACAGGGTTTAACTAGTCGTGGAATCGAATATATTTTGGATCAAATCATTAAAAAGACTAGTTTAACTAGCGATATCCATCCCCACATGATTCGGCATACTTTTGCAACCCATATGTTAGAACATGGGGCGGATTTAAGAACGGTCCAAGAATTATTAGGACACTCTAGTTTGTCTACGACTCAAATCTATACGCACGTGACGATGGACCATTTAAAAAAAGATTATAAAAAATATTTTCCAAGATAAAGAAGGTACATAAATGACAACTATAGTTGCTGTAAAACATGATAACCGCACTGCTATTGCTGGTGACGGTCAAGTTACAATGGGTGAAAAATACATCATGAAAGGAACTGCTCACAAGGTAAGACGTATTTATGACGATAAGGTCATTATTGGTTTTGCTGGTGGAGTAGCTGATGCGATTACTCTTCAAGATTGGCTTGAACAAAAACTCAAGGCTTACTCTGGAAATCTTAAGAGAGCTGCAGTTGAGTTAGCACAGGATTGGAGAAAAGATCCAACTTTGCAAAAATTGGAAGCTTTGTTGATTGCTATGGATAAGGACAGTCTCTTATTGATTTCAGGTAATGGCGAAGTTATCGAACCTGATGAAGATGTCGTAGCAATTGGGTCAGGTGGCAACTTTGCTCAAGCGGCAGCTATTGCTATGCAACGTCATGCAAAAGATATGGATGCTGAACAGATTGCTGTGGAAGCAATTAAGATTGCTTCAGGAATCGATATCTTTACGAATGAAAACATTATTTCCGATAAATTTTAGAGTGGAGATTAATAAATGGATACATTAACACCGTTAACACCAAAACAAATCGTTGCCCAATTAGACAATTATATTATTGGTCAAACAGACGCTAAAAAGGCGGTTGCGATTGCCTTGTACAATCGTTACCGTCGTATGCAAGTACCAGAAAAACTACAACAAGAAATCACACCTAAAAATTTGATGATGATTGGACCAACTGGTGTTGGTAAAACAGAAATCGCCAGAAGATTAGCCAAAATCGTTAACGCCCCCTTCGTGAAAGTCGAAGCAACTAAATTTACTGAAGTTGGTTACGTAGGTCGCGACGTCGAATCAATGGTACGTGATTTAGTCAGTATGGCTGTTTCTATGGTTGAAAAAGACAAATTTGATGAAATTAGACCAGAAGTCCGTCGCGATGTTGATAAGAAATTGGTTAAATTGCTAGCTCCTGGCGTCAAAAAAGAACAAAAACAAAACAACAATGATTTCATGAGTATGTTAAATAACATGCAAAATGGTCAAAATCTCGGTAGTATTTTTAACAACAATAATGATACGGTTGATTCTGATCCTGACAGCAATGCTGAAGTTACTGATGAAATCCGTAATCGTCGTCTCAGTGTTAAAGAACAATTGGATAAAGGACTTCTAGAAGACGAAGAGGTAACTATCAAAGTCGAAGAATCTAAAAAAGTTGGTCCAATGGATGACCAGATGGGTCAAATGGGACTTGATATGAGTGGGATGATGGACTCATTGATGCCTAAGAAGACTATCACAAGAACTTTGCCAGTTAAGGAAGCTCGTGAATTGTTGATTCAACAAGAATCGGATAAACGAGTCGACCATGATGAAATTTATCAAAGAGCTATTGAATTGACTCAAAATAAAGGAATTATCTTTATTGATGAGTTCGATAAGATTGCTGCTGGCGATAAAAAGAATTCAGGTGAAGTTTCTCGTGAAGGTGTCCAACGTGACATCTTGCCAATCGTCGAAGGTTCACGTATCAACACTAAATATGGTCCAGTCGATACTGACCACATTCTTTTCATTGCCTCAGGTGCTTTTGCTGAAAGCAAGCCTAGCGATTTGATTGCTGAACTTCAAGGTCGTTTCCCAATTAGAGTCGAATTAAACGACTTGACTGAAGAAGATTTCATTCAAATTTTGACTAAACCAGACAATGCATTGACAAAACAATATGTAGCGCTTACACGCGCGGATGGCATACATTTAACTTTTACTAAAGAATCAGTTGAAGAGATTGCAAAAGTTGCTTTTGAATTGAATAATAGTAATCAGAACATCGGTGCAAGACGTCTTTCTACTGTCTTGGAAAAGATCTTGGCGGATATTCTATATGAAGGTCCAGATATGCAAATGGGCGACATTACTATTACACGTGAATACGTTCATGAACAAGTAGGCAAGATTGCTGCTGATCAAGATCTTTCACGCTATATTCTTTAGGGGGAGTTACATGACAGTTTATCAATTGAAGAACGACTTTTTAACTGTAAAAATCAATTCTTTGGGTGCTGAAATGAACAGCATCAAGAACAATGAAGATTCAGAATTTATCTGGCAAGCTGACTCAAAGGTTTGGGGAAGACATGCACCGGTATTGTTCCCAATCGTTGGTCGCTTAAAGGATGACCATTACTTTGTTGATGGTAAAGAGTACCAGATGACTCAACATGGATTTGCTCGTGATCAAGAATTTAGTCTTGACTCACAAACAGATGCCAAATTAGTTTTAAGTTTGACAACTAGTGAAGCTAGTCTTAAGAAGTATCCTTATCACTTCAAGTTGCGTATCGTTTACCAACTTGTTAAGGATACTGTGCAAATTTCTTACTTAGTTGATAGTATGGAAGAATCAGAAGATATGTACTTCTCAATTGGAGCACACCCTGGTTTTAGCGTTCCCTTTGATAAAGGTTTGAAATTTGAAGATTACAAAGTTCAAGTTGACCCTGTTGAAACAAGAACTCATATTCCTATTTCAGATCACCTAGTCGATTTGAATAATGAGCAAAAAGTTGAGAATCAAAACTTCTCAATGGCTCGTGATTACTTTGTGGACGATGCTGTGGTCTATCGTTTGAATGACCCTGCTGAAGTAACAATTTCAAGCGACAAGTCAGATCACAAGTTGACACTTGATACTGGTAACGCCAAATTCTTCGGGATGTGGTCAACCTATCCTGATGATAACGGTAAGTTTATGTGTATCGAACCATGGTGGGGACTTGCTGATAAAACAGATAGCGACAATGATTTGAAACACAAGTATGCAATCAATAAATTGGCTCCTAAGGAACAATTTGAAGCATATTTCAGTATTTCAATCAAGTAATATAAAAATGATAATAAAAGGGCTGTTCGTCAAATTAAGTTGATGGCAGTTTACATAAGCAGTTAGATCATAATTGGTCTAGCTGTTTTTTATTTGGCTGACGAGCTTGCTCGGAGCCAAAAAATTTGAAGATTGATACGCTTAATA